>CAZULF010000115.1:0-5751 GCA_964621215.1 uncultured Legionellales bacterium
ATAGAGATATCGAGTGCTCCTGTAGATACCTCATGGAAGAATTAACTGTACTTGCTATTTTAAATCAAGAGGGATTTAACACCCTCCTTTACCCCGGCTTTATACAAACTGTTTGCGACATTCTCGCCATGGATGAACCTTATTTGACCAGTCTCTTCAAAAATTATATTTTTGTATCGCTACGAATTAAACGAAAAGGCTTGTAACCTCATAGATAAGACCTCTCAGAGCCCCTGAGGTCTACTGCTCTATTTCGCTTTATATTGCCCTAAAGTAAGATATAATAATGTTTTTTTAGTGTATATTACGCTCAAGTTACATTTTGTTTTTTTGGGGACTGAAAATAATGGCATCGAAAGTACCTGGCATATCACATGAGCAGGATTTAACTACTAAGCTTCTACAAAAATATCCCTATGCTTTATCGCACTTTCAAAATAGTAACCCATCATTAGAATTAATACTTGATACTCTAGTTTCTTATTACGAAAAAATTATTGCTTGCATGCCGGAGGTCGTGTATTGGACCGATCGCAATTGTAAAGCTATTGGATGTAATGAGAATCAGCTAAAGGTGTTGGGTCTTAATTCTATAACTGAGTTTCAAGGACTAACTTTCGAAGAGGCTGGAATTAAAGGCAATTGGTCTACCGAAGCAACCCACAAATTTAAATCTGATACTATGGAAGTGCTAAGAACAGGGAAAGCCAAACTCAATGTCGAAGAACCTCCTATTACCGATAAAAATGGCCTTACGACCTATTATTTAACCAGTCGTGTTCCCGTCTTTGATGTAAACCATCATGTTGTTGCCGTAGTGGGTATTTCTACTGATATTACTGAGCGAAAAAAAGCAGAAGAAGAGCTAAAAGCAGCAAAAGAAAAAAGCGAAAATATTCTATCTGATTTGGTTAATAGACTAGCAGGAAAATATCCATACATTCTATCCAATTTTAATCAAAATGCTACCTCCGTAGAAGTAATGCTTGATGCGGTTTTTGAATATTATGGGAATATAATCGCTTGTATGCCAGGTAATGTGTATTGGACAGATAATAAATGTATATGCATTGGATGCAATGATAATCAATTAAAATTGTTTGGACTCAGTTCAGTATCTGAATTTAAAGGTTTAACTTTTGAAGAATTGGGGATTAGAAATAAATTTTCATCCGAGATAATTCAAAAACTGAAATCAGATACTATTGAGGTCATAACCACCGGGAAAGCTAAACTCAACGTTGAAGAACCACCAGTCCCCGATAAAAATGGCAATCCAGTATATTATTTAACTAGCCGCGTACCTCTTTTCGACTCAAATCATACGGTTGTTGCTGTCGTAGGGATCTCTATCGATATCACTGCACAAAAGAAAGCAGAAGAAGAACTACGTATCGCTAAAGAAAAAGCGGAGCAAGCCAACGAACTCAAAACCAAGTTTATTCAAAACATGCAGCATGATGTTCGGACACCGCTCGCGGGTGTCTATCAATATATGGAGATATGGGCGCGCGAGGAAACTGATCCGGAAAAGAAACATTGCGCTGAGTTGATGCGGGCGAGCACGGGTCAGCTACTCAATATGTGTAATGAATTGGTCGATTTTGAAAATATCGAATATCTTGGTGATACAGTTCACCTCGAGCCAGTTGAAACCGCGAAGTTTTTATCTAAAGTAATCGATTTAAATCGCATGGCGGCGCATAGTCGTGATTTAGAAATTAAACTCTTGGTTGAACCTAATGTACCTCCTCGATTAAAACTAGATAAGAAAAAACTATACCGCGTGTTGGTGAACTTAATCGGTAATTCGCTGAAATTCACCGATGAAGGTTCCGTTACTTTACACATTAAAGCTTTATCATTGAGCCTCACATCAGCGACCATTTCATTTGAAATACATGATACGGGTGTGGGCATCCCTGAAGATAAAATCGATTTAATTTTTGATAAGTTTGTACGCCTCAATCCTTCCAATCAGGCTAAATATAAAGGCAGTGGTTTAGGTTTATATTATGTGAAAAAATTTGTTGATGATATGCAAGGTAAATTAGACGTAGAAAGCGCTGAAGGACACGGTTCTATATTCCGCGTTATACTTACACTTGCAATTCCTAGTGCAGATGAAGTCGTTAAAGAAGTGCCACATGAAATTGATACGTTCCAAGATTCAGTTGCAAAAGAAATTCAAAAACTCCCTGATGAACGTTTCTTGAAAAAAGCATCTGCTAAAGATGTCACATCGATAGATTCACATACTACAGCACCACTCACATCTTCACCTAAAATATTATTAATTGAAGATGATCCTATCCAACAAAAAATGATTAGCAAAACTATAAAGGATATCGGTGGACAAATTGCTAAAATAGTCGATAGCGTATCATTAAGTTGCACAGCCATTAATGAATGGAAATATGATTTAGTGATTTCAGACTTAGGAATTACAGGCGGCTCTGGTATTGATGTCATAAATTGGGCTAAAGAAAATAAAACCCATCCCAATCAACAAACACCTTTCATTGCTTTAACTGCAAATGTTGATGATGATATGAAACAAACCGCATTAAACAGTGGTTTTAACAATATCTATGTCAAACCTTTAACAAGGAAAGTAGCCGAAAATATTTTCACAAAATACGTAGTGACGCAGAATGATGATCTTAAATTATCGCAAGATAAGGACGTCATCGATATTGATGCTTCTTTAGAAATCGGGACTGATATAGAGATTCTAAAAGAATTATTTAGTATGCTGACTGAATCCATAGTGGAAGATAAAAAACAGCTACAAATGCTTTTTGAGAAAAATGATGTTGAATCAACACGTAAATTATTACATCGTTTAGATGGTACATTCCGATATTGTACCGTACCTATGCTTCAACAAACGCGAACCGCCTTACATGATGCCATACGAGATACGCAAACGTTGGATAAAGTCACAAAACTTTATGATGCTTTTTATAAAGAAATTGATAATTATTTAGCAACGTATGAAAAATTTAAAAAGGATGGGAAGTTGTAGCTGAATGCCAGTCTGTATTAACATGTAAAGTCGTTCACATAAAATGCCAACACGCCACCCTCTTCCACTCATTAAAAAAATCAACTAAAACAAGCGGTTATATTTTTTAGGCCCTCTCTAAAAAAAAGGGCTTTTTTTTATGCAGAATTGCTTGATTTTTGGCTGTTAATCTATATAATGTTCCCTTAATTTAATAATCTCTTAATTTCATACAACGCCCTAACTAGTTAAATCTAGGTACAGAAATAGAAACATTAAATCAAACGGGCCATCATTTTCAGCACGCTTAGATTTTCAGCACGCTTAGAAAGGACATAATCATTATGCCACACACTCATTTTAGAACACGAATAACCCCTGCTCTTGCACCCATTACTGCACCTGAGCAAATTAGCGATGCCATAAAAAAAGCAATTCGCACGAATAATCTGAATATGTTGGAATTAATCGCTTATAACAACACCGCGGCCGTGAATAAATATCGTGGGCTTATAGCTCAATATGATGCGCTTTATTTAGAGCGATGGTACTTAATTTTAAGTATTAAAATGAAACGTGGAATGCGTGCTTATATTGAAACTTATCTACAGGACCCTAAACTAAAGGAATTAGAGTTATCGGCAGAAGATCAACTTCGTAAAGAACGCTTTCAAATTGATATATCTAACACTTATCCTCCTTGCGCATTAATCCTGATGAACTCAGCTCTCTCAGTGGGGTCTGCGTACTTGCAAGAAACAATTTGCTCATCAAGTTATGTTTTAGATAGCAATGGAGATCTATATTTTTTTGATAAAATGAAACAATCTTATGAACCTATTATATTAGAGCTTGCAGTCAAGCAATTATTTTTAGAAGAATTTAAAGGAAGCTATACTTCCGATTTAAATATTGATTATATCTCGCGACAATTAACACTGAAACAATTAACGCGAATTACTGAGCTGACGCGACATGCTCCACCTGAGCGAGATAGAAAATTTTTTGATGGTATCGCAACTATAGATGGTACCCATAGAACCCATATTTTTGATGCTTCTGTCAATAATTTATTAACATTACACAGAAGTTCTCTTTTTCTGCAGAACACTATCTATGCCGCTTTACGCGAAGCGATGCCGGAATATCTTGCTAGAATGCGTTATTTTTTAGACCTCAACTGGGAGGTTAAAGAGGGGCCAAACCATAAATTAATATGTAAAAATACCCCAGAGTCATTGGAATTTGTACATAATATTCAACGACACGTTTTTACAAACTTATTGTGGCCTGAAATTAGTAATATGTTGAGGGATGAAATCCATCAATTAAGTGATGCACCACTGACCTATATAACAAGCATAGAACAGATAGAAAAAAAGAAAGAAAGTTTGAGGGAGGACACTCGCGAACTTCTACAAAAACTCCGCCATATAGAACGGCAATTACAAGCAGCTGAGCTCAAAATACATCAGCCACCGGAAAATCAAGATCAAATTGCATCTTTGATGGATGCGTTTATAAATTCATTCTCGGATGAGAATCTATCTGAGTTTGGTCTTGCTGTGCCTACAGAACCACTCGAAATTAAACTAGCAAAAACATCATTAGGAGAGACCTTATTAGCTATGCAAGTGAATTGGAATCAACCGATTCTTGAGGATGGTTCAACCCCTTTACATGTGGCAATACGAGGCGGCAATATTATAGTTGCGCTATACATAGCCAACCAATGTGGAATAGATTTTTTTGCTACTGATACGCAAGGCGTATCAATGCTGGCAGCACAAGATGCTAATCATTTAGGTTTAATGGATTATTTACGTAGTCAAATTGAAGAAGAACAAAGTATCATAAGTCAGTTATCCTGGGAGGACAGTGAGTACTATCCATTAGATGAGCTAGATTCGCCGACTTTAGCAAGACGATTACCCGACAAACTACTGGCAGAACGACGAGACTCAAGCTCTTTATTAAACGAACGAGAAAAACATTATTCACAGTTAAAGCAACATCAAAGTCTAGAAAACAAAATAGCAACTCAAATTATTCACAGACATTTTAATGCGTTATTATTTAATGCTGTGACGAGTGGGGATTTGCAAGCAATTCGCGGTTTACTGACACAACAAAATCGACTTATTAACCCAACCCAAAAACGCATGATAGCTTTAGATAAAGCGCGTGAAACAGTGGATAAGTGCACCTTAGAGGAGCTCTCTTCTCGATATTTTATTATGTTCCTTACAGAGCTAGTAAGTTATTTAGATGGAATGCCAGCAACTCAATTGATGTCAGAGATCTCATCTGGTAATGTTTACCAAAATTTTCAATATCATATGCGAGGGACTGCAGAAGCTTTATTTTATGAGGCTAAGCAAGAAATTTATCCGCCTGTTTTTGCATCTTTATTAGAATCAAAAATAATTTACATGCCTACTTGGGTAGCACATCAAGAGATATCGGAACATTCAGCCAATAATCGTATTTCATTATGTTCGGGTTCAAATAGTCCCTTATATAATTTGAATGACTCGGATCAGAATAACAAGTTTTTTGATAAATTGTATAACAGATTAGTAGAGAAGAGACTGCAAGAAAATTTACCTAAAATAGAAAATATTCCTCCTAGGTACACATGGCAACATTTTCTCTTGAATGTACAAGAAGCTTTAAGGAAGGAAAGTCAAGAAACACTGCTAAAAAAACAAGAAGATTTATCTTCTGCTAAAGCAGCACTTGCA
>CAZULF010000116.1:0-5649 GCA_964621215.1 uncultured Legionellales bacterium
ACCTTAAAATAAAATGTAGCCTGGATGGAGCGCTAGCGGAATCCGGGTTTATTATTCGGAATCCCGGATTCCGCTAGCGCTCCATCCAGGCTACAGAGAATTCACGAAGGCATTCATTGCCGCAAGATCAAAAACATATTCAGATACCAAGTTAACTTATTGGAGAAGTAGAGTAATGGATGACTTTGATTCCCCCAAAAAACCTCGTTTCAATATGACCACAATCACAGAAAAGCTAAAACAATGGCTCGATAAAGCCAAGCTTGCTTGGGACAATCTAAAAGCTGCTGATAAGCTCAAGTCAGTAGACAAAAGCGCTCTTACCAATAAATTCAAATTTAAGCAGTCGAAAAAAGGCCTCATTATTATAGTCGCGGTGGTCGTGCTCATCCTCCTCGGTATTTGGGCTAAACATATGTATGATAAGCATCAAATGTTAAGCAAGGCCGCCAATCAAGTGATTGCCAAAGCCTCAGCTATGGCGGATATTCAGCAAGAAATCGGATCAGCAATAAAGCTTCACGGAAGTTTGAGTGGTTCAGTCAGCAATGACGCCAATGATGCAGACCTTTCTTTTGCAGTAACAGGCACTAAAAATAGCGGGCAGTTGAAAGCGACGTTGCAAAACGGACAATTAGTTACTTTGTCATTAATAAACGCACAAGATCAATCCTTTGATGTGTTGCAGGATCAAGCTAAAATTGAGAAGGCGGCTGCCTTGAAACTGGCAGAAGAAAAAAAGCAGCAACAAATGAGTGATAATTTCAAAGCCGCCATCCAAGCCTATGATGAAAAAGATTTTAGTAAGTCACTACTGGGTTTTCAGCAATCTATTAACGATCAATATGAGATAGCAAATAGTTACGAGTATATCGGTTTTATTTACAGCCAAACTGGCGAATATCAAAAATGTGTTGACGCCTTACATCAATTTTTAGACTTACAAAGCGATAATAAAGAAGGCTATTATCAGCTAGCGTATTGTTATTTACAGGTTTACGACACAGCCAATGCATTATCCAATTTACAAGCTTCTTGTAATTTAGGTTACCAGCCGGCCTGTGATGCAGTAACGAAAATCAATGCACAGCAAGCCGCCAATGCGGGTGCGCAACCCACTAACAGCACGGAACAGCCAGGATCTGCACCGACGGTAGGGGCAACTCCTCCCTCCGGAACTCCGGCAGAGACAGTGACAATGCCCTCGTCACCACCTACTACGGCAACCCCTCCGACAACGACTACCCAACCAGTACAATCGGTTTCGCCTACGGAGGGTGAGCAACAGCAGCCAGGAAGTAATACTAATCAACAGGATGGAAGTGGCGAAGTTTCATTGCTGCCAATGTATGCTACTCCCCAGGCATCTTCCATGCCCGCATCGGAGCCGCAAGTTCCTTAAAGAATTGCTTGATCTGGGGATGTTTTTTTGGTATAAACATTCCCTCATTTGCGTGTCCTCTTTAGAATAGGGGCCGGATATAGATTTGTGGAGAATAAAGATGTCTAGAGTTTGTGATGTTACCGGCCGTGGCCCAATGTCCGGCAATAATGTTTCCCATGCTAATAATAAGACCCGTCGTCGATTTGAAATTAACTTGCATCGCCGCCGTTTCTGGGTTGCAGCTGAAAAGCGTTTTGTTAGCCTACGGGTTAGCTGCCGAGGGCTACGCACCATCGATAAATTAGGTATTGAAGCTGTATTACAGAAACTTCGTGCCAGCGGTAAAAAAGTCTAAATTAAAGGATAGTAAAGAAAATGGCAAAGAGTAAAGCACGCGAAAAAGTTAAATTAAAATCTGAGTCAGGTCATTATTACACCACGACCAAAAATAAAAAGACGACGACCGGAAAGCTTCAATTCAAGAAGTATGACCCTATTCTGCGTAAACATGTTATGTACGTAGAAGCCAAAATTAAGTAAAGCACTTGTCATCCCGAGCATAAAAATCCCTTTTATAGTCTCTGTAGCCTGGATGGAGCGCAGCGGAATCCGGGATTCTCGAATAGAAAACCCGGATTCCGCTGCGCTCCATCCAGGCTACAGAGACTGGCATCCACAGTTCACTTCCCCATAAACCTCAACCGGCTCGCATTGGTGATAACCGTCAGCGATGCATCTCATCATATGACGCAAATAAAAAAGGCGGGGAATCCCGCCTTTTTTATTCATCGTTGCGATTATGCAACTTCATCAGAATACGCAGGTTTATGATCTTTGCGTTTCTTGATAGGAGATTTTGCTTGCGCTGGTGTTTCATCTTCTTCATCGAGCACATGCGGACGACGATCTTGATAAAACTCAGTTAAGGCTTGAGTCATCACACCTAAAACACGATAAGGTTTATCAACACGGTTGGTTTGGAAATCCACATTAATAGGTTTCAGATATAAATCAGGACCATCCAATAACATTTGCTTGAATTGCATTTTTTGGTGACCTTCGATATGAATAGCAACAAAGTCTTTATCTTGTGCTTTAATTTCAGGATCAAATACCAAAATAGTGGCTTCAGGGAAGCGGGGTGCCATGGTGGAGTCTTCTACACGTACAGCGAATGCATTTTCACTGACTACTGCTTCAGTAGAAATATAGCTTTGAACTTCGCTATAGACTCGACGTGGCCAATGTGCAGCTTGTTCCCAACTTAGCAATGGCAATTTTGTCCAGCTGCGGTAGTAAGGATTATGGCTGCCTTTAAAACGATCTTTAGGCAATGGATCATCACCCACTAATTGGCTGATGGTAACGTTTAGAAATTTTGCGATAGGGCTTAGTGAACCTACTTTAGGATTATCGGTTTCCCCTGAAGCCATACGATGGATCACAGGTTGGCCAACGCCAGTACGACGGGCTAATTCAGTAACAGTAATACCAACTTCGTGCATTAATGCTTTAAGTATAGAATTAAGGTTTGACATCACGGACTCCCTCTTGGTTACAGTTAAATTCATTTTGCTCAGGGACATGCCCCGGATTGTTCTTGCAGCCATTCTTAGGTTATGCTTAGGGCCATGGCCGCGAAGAGGTGCTATTAAAACATAAAAAAAGGCTTTCTGCACCTATTTATGTAAAAAAAATTATTGATTGTAGTTAAGGCTGCATTGTTAATATATTGACCAAGCAAATGGTAGTTATGAGGGAAGCTGGCCGTTCTCTAGTTTTTTCAAGCAGATAGGTCGTATTTTTGTGAAGAATAGGGCGGTTAATATTAGTACGCTTAAAGGAGTAAAAGATGTCAGAATTAATGCAAGCAATCATATTTGATCAACCAGGCGACCCCTCTGTTTTGTATTTAGGTGAGGTGCCTCGACCCATTCTTCAACCGGATCAGTTATTGGTTAAGGTACACGCAACAGCACTTAATCGTGCAGATACGCTACAACGGCGGGGAAAATATCCACCTCCAGCGGGTGAATCAACCTTGCTGGGTTTAGAAATCGCGGGAGTAGTGGTGGCAGTGGGCAACCATGTGCAAGCTTTTAAACCTGGGCAACGAGTTTTTGGTTTAGTGGGTGGCGGAGGCTATGCTGAATATTGTGTATTGGATCAAGGCATGGCGATGCCGATGCCCGACGATTGGGATTTTGTTAAAGCGGCAGCTGTGCCAGAGATTTTTCTCACAGCGAATGAAACTGTGTTTGAATTAGGCCAGTTAAAAACCGGCGAAAGCCTTCTCATTCATGCAGCTGCTAGCGGAGTGGGTACTGCCGCTATTCAAATGGCGCATGCCATTGGTGCCCAAGTTTATGCCACGGCGGGTAGCGATATGAAATGTGAGAAAGTATTGGCGTTAGGCGCAACGGCAGCGGTTAATTATAAAACCACGGATTTTGTTGCTTGGGTCATGCAGCAAACCGAAGGGAAAGGCGTTGATGTGGTAGAGGATTTTGTGGGAAAGGATTACCTCATGAAAAATCTTTCGGTGCTGAAAACCGGTGGGCGGTTGATTCAAGTGTCAACCATGTCAGGTGCAATCACTGAAATTGATTTGCGTGTTTTGATGAGCAAACGATTACAATTAATCGGCTCGGTGATGCGCAGTCGAAGCTTGCAGGATAAACGCGAGATCACCACACGTTTTAAAAAGCGTTGGTTACCGATGTTGGTGGATGGCACAATTCAACCGATTATTGATCGTGTCTATCCATGGCAAGATGTGGTTGCGGCACATACGCGCATGGAATCGAATGAGAATATTGGGAAGATTGTATTAAAAGTTGAATAAGATTATAGCCCGGATTCCGCTTCGCTGCATCCAGGCTACAAAAATTGGTCGGAGTGATAGGATTCGAACCTACGGCCCCTGCCTCCCGAAGGCAGTGCTCTACCAAGCTGAGCTACACTCCGCTCGTTGATAACTTAATAATTTCTATCAATAGTAAAATTGGCTAATTCAATTAAAGCATCACGGTAAGGTGAATCAGGTACACAGTGTAATGCTTCAATGGCGGTCAGCGCCTCGCGACGTGCAGCGGCATAAGTGTATTCGATAGCTTTGGTTGATGCAATGGCCTCGAGAATTTCCGATAAAGAATTTAAGCTACCTTCTCGAATAGCTTGGGTCAACAATTGACGTTGTGTTGGATTAGCTTGCTGCAGAGCGTAAATCAAGGGTAGGGTGGGTTTGCCTTCAGCTAAATCATCACCAATATTTTTACCCATCTCCTCTACATTACCGCTGTAGTCTAACGCATCATCAACTAATTGGAAGGCATTCCCCAAGCAACGACCATATTCCGCCATGGCCATCTCGATGGTTTCAGGCTGGCCGGCAATATGCGCACCTAATTGGGTCGCAGCAGAAAAGAGCTTGGCTGTTTTAGCCTGAATGACTTCCATATAACGTGTTTCTGTTGTTTCTGGCTCATGGCAATTCATTAACTGCAACACTTCACCGGCAGCAATGGTATTGGACGCATCTGCCAAAATGCCCATCACTTTTAAGCTATCTAAATCCACCATCATTTGAAAAGCACGCGAGAAGAGAAAGTCACCCACTAAAACGCTAGCTTGATTACCCCAGATCGCATTCGCTGTTTCCTGCCCCCGTCGCATATTGGATTCGTCGACCACATCATCGTGTAACAGGGTCGCTGTATGAATAAATTCAATAATAGCAGCGAGTCGAATATGCCCACTACCTTGATAATTAAAGCATTTTGCGCTTAATAGGGCCAGTAAAGGCCGTAAACGTTTGCCGCCGCTGAGAATAATATGCTGCCCTAACTGCTGGATCAGGGTAATGGGCGAAGCGAGATTATCGACGATGAGCGCATTGACCGCCTTCAGGTCATCGTTAACCAAGTTACGAATGGAATCCAATTGTATCATAATGATTTATCCAGCAGATTAATATATTGAAGGGATTATACCCAAAAAATTCCTTGCCGTCCCCTTGCATCGGCCGAAATTATTACGTAGAATAGCCCCCCTTGTAGGCATACTTCGCCTCATAGGCATAATTTTCGGAGTTAATATAAAATATGTACGCGGTTATTGTCACTGGTGGTAAACAGTATAAAGTTGCTAAAGACGACGTCTTAAAAGTGGAAAAGTTGGTAGCGGATGAAGGCGAAAACATCACATTTGATGATGTTTTGCTGATCGCTGACGGTGATAATGTTCGTATTGGTACGCCTACACTA
>CAZULF010000117.1:0-5551 GCA_964621215.1 uncultured Legionellales bacterium
CTTGCATCTAAGTGTTATAATTAGTACTATACCAGTCCTAATTTAAGGGCTAAGGTTAAACATATGTTTCGCATCAGCAAATTGACTGATTATAGTACAGTTGTCATGAGTTACCTCGCACGAGAGCCGGAGGGGATTCATAATGCGCGTGATATTATGGAACATACCGGGATCGCTTTGCCTACTATCAGTAAGATATTGAAAATATTAGCCAAAGCCGGGTTGCTGCAATCCCATCGGGGAGCCAGTGGCGGTTACAGCTTGGCTTTGCCGCCGGAAAAAATCCCTGTCGCCCGCATATTAGCGGCAATGGAAGGCAATATCGGCCTCACCGAATGCAGTACGCACAAGGGAAACTGTTCATTAGAACCGTTATGCCATATTCGTAGTAATTGGCAGTCGATCAGTCATGTCGTTCACAATGCCTTAAGCAGTATTACCTTAGCCGATATGGTGAACCCGATTGCGAATATTCAATTTTCTGTTACCCGTCGTGATGCTTTGCGTGAGACTCCAACATGACAACAAAATCCCAAACACAGCTGGATGCACTATTAAATAAGGATTATGAACACGGTTTCGTCACTGACATCGAATCCGATAGGCTGCCTAACGGTTTAAGTGAAGAGATTATCCGCGCTATTTCTGCGAAAAAAAATGAACCTGAATTTATGTTGAATTGGCGTTTGCGTGCTTATCGGCATTGGTTAACCATGACCGAGCCGCATTGGGCGCATGCGCATTACCCTGCTATTGATTATCAGGCGCTCTGTTATTATTCCGCACCGAAATCCAAAGCTGATGCGCCGAAAAGTTTAGATGAAGTTGATCCTGAATTATTAGCGACGTATGCTAAATTAGGTATTCCGTTAAAAGAACAAGAAATGTTAGCCGGTGTCGCTGTCGATGCGGTATTTGACAGTGTTTCTGTTGCAACCACTTTCAAAAGTAAACTCGCCGAAAAAGGTATTATTTTCTGTGCCTTTTCTGAAGCAGTAACTGAATATCCTGAATTAGTCGAAAAATATCTTGGCAGCGTCGTGCCACACACCGATAATTTTTATGCTGCACTGAACTCCGCTGTTTTCAGCGATGGATCGTTTATTTATATTCCCAAAGGCGTGCGTTGCCCAATGGAATTATCAACGTATTTTCGTATTAACGCGATTAATACCGGACAATTTGAACGAACTTTAATTATTGCCGATGAAGGCAGTTATGTCAGTTACCTTGAAGGCTGTACGGCTCCTCAACGCGATGAAAATCAATTACACGCGGCGGTGGTCGAATTAATTGCACTAGATCATGCGACAATAAAATATTCCACCGTACAAAATTGGTATCCCGGTGATAAAGACGGTAAAGGCGGTATTTATAATTTTGTGACTAAACGCGGCGATTGTCGCGGTCACCATTCTAAAATTTCGTGGACTCAAGTAGAAACGGGTTCCGCGATTACCTGGAAATATCCGAGTGTCATTTTGCGCGGTGATTATTCTATTGGTGAATTTTATTCGGTTGCGTTGGCGAATCATCGTCAACAGGCGGATACTGGCACCAAGATGATTCACTTAGGCAAACATACCTCGAGCACCATTATTTCCAAAGGAATTTCCGCAGGTTTTGGACAAAACACTTACCGCGGTTTAGTGAAGATGGGTAAAAATGCAGTGAATGCGCGTAATTATACGCAATGTGATTCTTTGTTGATGAGCGATAAATGTGGAGCGCATACTTTCCCTTATATTGAAGTAAAAAATCCTACGGCGAAAGTAGAGCACGAAGCCTCCACGTCGAAAATCAGCGAAGATCAATTGTTTTATTTGCAGCAACGTGGATTAACCACCGAAGATGCGGTCTCCATGATCGTCAATGGTTTCTGTAAACAAGTGATTAAAGAGTTACCGATGGAGTTTGCGGTAGAAGCACAAAAGTTATTGGGTATCAGTTTAGAAGGCAGTGTGGGATAAATGATGAAGACGATAGTAGAAATAAAAAATTTACATGTGAAAGTCAGCGAAAAAGACATCCTTAAAGGGATCAATCTGACCGTTAACGCTGGCGAAGTGCACGCCATCATGGGACCGAATGGTTCAGGTAAAAGCACATTAAGCAATATTCTAGCGGGTCGTGGTGGTTACGAGGTGACGCAAGGCAGTGTACGCTATTTAGGTCATGATTTACTGGCACTCCCTGCAGATGAACGCGCCCGTGAAGGGATTTTTTTGGCCTTCCAATATCCGGTAGAAATTCCTGGCGTTAATAATATGTATATGCTGAAAGCCGCCGTCAATGCGCGTCGGAAACAGCAACAATTACCGGAAGTCGATGCATTCGATTTTTTAGAATTAGTCCGTGCCAAAACGCGTCTATTAAAAATGGATGAAACCTTTTTATCGCGCGATGTGAACAACGGTTTTTCTGGCGGTGAAAAAAAGCGAAATGAAATTTTACAAATGCTGATGCTAGACCCACGCTTAGCCATTTTAGATGAAACCGATTCCGGTTTAGATATCGATGCGTTAAAAGTGGTGGCTGAAGGGATTAACGCTTTACGACACCCAGATAAAGCGATTATTTTGGTGACTCATTATCAACGTTTACTGGATTATATTACGCCCGATTTTGTCCATGTGTTATCCGATGGACGTATCGTTAAATCAGGCGACAGCGCTCTCGCACATGAATTAGAGAAAACTGGCTACGGCTGGATAGCTGAACATACGGCGGATTAAGATTATGTCGATTGCACATTATCTCGAACAATTTGATTTACATGCCGGACAGTTGGCAGGAAGTGAGTTGCCCTGGCTACAACAATTACGTAAAACGGCTATCGCCGGTTTCGCAGAAAAAGCCTTTCCTAGCAACAAGCAAGAAGCGTGGAAATATACCAACCTCGAATTGTTGGACAATATTGATTTTACTGTGATGACGCTTTCTACTATCATCGATGAGACAAAAATAGCCGCCCTGTTGCCTGTTGTTTCAGGCTCAACTTATCGTGCAGTGTTTGTTGACGGACATTTTTCTGCCTCATTGTCTTCGCTACAGGATGTTGCCGCATGGATTTCCGTTAATCGATGGCAAGATAAATCCACGAGTATGGCGTTAACTGCTGCCAACGATGGTTTAGATGCATTAAACTTGGCTTTTATGACGGATAGTTTGAGGATTACCATTCCGGCCCACATGACGTTGAAACAACCTATTCATATCATTTATCTTTATACCGATGCAAGCACCGATAAAATGATGCATTTCCGTCACAATATTCATCTGGCTGAAGGAGCTCGTGCGGATATCATTGAACACCATATTAGTGATACACCTCGTTATTTTAGTACCGCATTTGTCTACGCCGAGCTTGCACCTCATGCGCATCTGCATTACCACCGTTGGCAAGATCATAGCTTAGCCGCTTATCATATTTCCCGTTTACACCTAGCGCAAGCACAAGATAGTCAAGCGACCTTGTTTGCCTTTGATATTGGCGGACATTTTATTCGAAATGATATCGTACAATTATTTCAGGGTGAACATTCAGAATGTCATTTACATGGTTTATATCTGTTACAAGATAAGCAGCACGTGGACAACCATATAACACTTCAACATGCGCAGCCTCGTTGTTATAGCCGACAATTTTACAAAGGCATTATCGATGGCCGAGCGCATGGCATATTTCACGGCAAAGTGATTGTGCACGTTGACGCACAACAAACAGATGCAAATCAACATAATGCAAACTTATTATTATCTAATAATGCTGAAGTAGATACTCAACCTCAATTAGAAATTTATGCGGATGATGTCAAATGTAGCCACGGCGCAACCGTCGGACAATTGGATGAGGACGCATTATTTTATTTACAATCACGCGGCTTAGATTATGTCACAGCTAGAGATTTGTTGATCTATGGTTTTGCAGCGGAAGTGCTTTCACATATTGAACATGCCGCGTTACAACAGTTTTGTCAATCGCGTTTACTTGCTTGTTTGCCTAAAGCCCTCACCACGTTGGAGGATAGTGTTGTATGAAACATGTCATCGCTGAAAATATAAAATCCGCGTGGGATGTTGAGCGTATTCGCAAAGACTTTCCTATTTTGAACACACAAGCTCACGGTTATCCTTTAATTTATTTGGATAATGCCGCTACTTCACAAAAGCCAAGTGTTGTGATCGATGCGATAAATCAATACTACACCGCAACCAATGCCAATATTCACCGTGGTGTACATTATCTATCAGAAAAAGCCACGGCGGAGTTTGAAAACGCACGTGTTAAATTACAGCATTTCATTCATGCCTGTTCACCACGTGAAATTATTTTTACGCGCGGCACCACGGAATCGATCAATTTGGTTGCCAATACGTATGGCGCGACTCATCTCAAACCTGGTGATGAAGTGTTGCTAACTGAAATAGAGCATCATTCTAATATTGTCCCTTGGCAACTACTGTGTGAACGCACCGGTGCTGTGATTAAAGTGGCACCGATGAATGAACTTGGTGAAATTACTTTAGACGCGTTTGCCAGTCAGTTATCTGATCGCACTCGCATTGTTGGTATCACACACGTATCAAACGCACTAGGTACTATTAATCCGGTACGCGAGATGGTGCAATTAGCACATCAAGTAGGAGCAAAAGTATTAGTGGATGGTGCGCAAGCGGCACCGCACCTGGCCATTGATGTACAAGCGCTGGATTGTGATTTTTATTGTTTATCCGGTCACAAAATGTATGGCCCCACTGGAGTGGGTATTTTGTACGGTCGTGAAACATTACTCGATGCCATGCCACCTTATCAAGGCGGCGGTGAAATGATCAAAATGGTTACCTTTGAAAAAAGTATCTATAACGATATCCCGCATAAATTTGAAGCCGGCACGCCGGATATTGCTGGCGGGATCGTGCTCGGTTATGCGGTAGATTATTTACTGGGACTAGGCTTGGAGGCCATTCAACACTACGAACACGAATTATTAACGTACGCCACTGAAAAAGCACTAGCTGAACCTGACATACATTTAATTGGTACAGCAAAAAATAAAGCCGCGGTGTTATCTTTTGTGATGAAGGATATTCATCCACACGATATCGGTACCATTCTCGATCGTTATGGCATTGCTGTCCGAACCGGCCATCACTGTGCCATGCCCATCATGCAACATTTTGACGTACCTGCCACAGTACGAGCTTCGTTTGCATTTTATAATACACATGCCGAAATTGATGCTTTGTTTACTGCGTTACAACATGTTAGAGAGTTATTTCATTCATGATAGATTTACGTATGTTATATCAGGAAGTGATCGTTGATCACAATCGTCATCCACGGAATTTTGGGCATTTAGATCATCCTACGCATCATGCTGACGGTTTTAACCCTTTGTGTGGCGATAAAATCAGTATTGATTTAGACGTGCGTGAAGGCATCATCCAACAAATTACATTTGAAGGTAAAGGATGCGCTATTTCGACGGCCTCCGCATCCTTAATGACGGAAAATTTAACCGGAAAATCATTAGCTGAAGCAGAATCG
>CAZULF010000118.1:0-5539 GCA_964621215.1 uncultured Legionellales bacterium
CCCCAATAAAAATTTCCGCTGATCAATCTTTGTTATCACAAAGTGAAACTTCTCGTTTATCGGGTAATGTCATGGTAACTCAACCTGATCGCAGTATTGCTTCTGATTTAGCTTACATCAATCGCAACCCTGAAACATTAAAACCCCAATCGATCGATGTTTATGGCAAAGTGATTTTGCGCGAACCGGGTAAAGTGGCGATTGCAAACAAGGGCCACTTTAATCTCGATGATAAAAGTGGCACGTTGAGTGATGTCATTTATCGCATGACTTTTGGCGAACTTCCGGCTCATATCGATCAAGCGGTTGAAGAAAAATTAATGAATACTAATGTCAATGGTTGGGGTATCGCGCAACAAGTTGTGCGTGAACCGACCGGCGTGGTAGTGGTGAAAAAAGGAACTTATACTGCCTGTCCTCCTTCTAGCAGTGTGTGGCATTTAATTGCCAGCAAACTCACTCTGAACAAAGAAACGGGTCGCGGTGAAGCCACTAATGCCGCATTGTTTGTGAAAGACGTTCCGGTATTTTATACCCCCTATTTTTCATTTCCTTTAGATAAGCGTCGTAAAACGGGTTTTTTATATCCGACATTTGGTCACTCGACAACGTCGGGTTATGACATTGGAATTCCTTTCTATTGGAATATTGCACCCAATTATGATGCGACCATTACACCCGACATTATGTCGATTCGAGGTTTACAATTAAACGGCGAATTTCGTTATTTATCGCCGAAAAGTACGGGTAATTTGCATGGTAGTTTTTTAATAAATGATCGTGCGTTTAGGGAGTTTCAACAAGATTCCTTGAATGATGCTGTTAATGAATTAATGCCACTCAATCCCACACTCACCATACCCGAGCTCAAAGCACACGCACGGAAAGATAATCCTCAACTCAATGATTTATTAAATGATAGCGCTAACCGTTATTTCGTATCCTTTAAAGATACGCGATTTTATAATTCAAACTGGTCGAGCTATTTATATGTTAACCATGTCAGCGATGATTATTATTTTGAAGATTTCGACAGTGATCCAGCACAAATTACTGATAATCAAATTTTGAATGAAGCTGATTTATATTTTAATAGCGAACATTGGCATGTCACTACGCAATTGCAAGGTTATCAAACCTTACAACCCTTTAACCAAGCCTTTGTTGCCAATCAATATCGTAAATTACCTGAGTTAATGTTAGTAGGGCAATATCCCGACTTACCTGCTGATTTGAATTTTCAAATCACGAACCAATTCGATAATTTTTATATTGATAAAAACCCAAACCAACTGGTTGCATCTCCCGATGGCAATCGTTTATATATTAATCCTGATTTGAGTCGTCCTAAATATTGGGCATGGGGATTTTTCAAACCTGATGCACAATTGACTGTGCGACAATATGATTTGAAACCGCAAGACATTCCTAATGATTTAACAAGTGCAGAACTCATGAGTTTGAATCAGCTTATCTTTGACGATCACAATATCACTAGCACAATTCCTATTTTCGACATAGATAGCGGCTTATTCTTCGATCGTGATTTTAGTTTATTTGGTCGTCCGTTACAGCAAACTTTTGAGCCGCGCTTATTTTACTTATATGTCCCTTATCATGATCAAACTGATATTCCGTTATTTGATACTACTGTTGAACCGTTTACTTTTTCACAACTATTTCGTACTAATCGCTTCACTGGAATTGATCGAATTGGTGATACCAATCAATTATCGCTTGCTGCAACTACGCGTTTTATCAATCAAGAAACAGGTGACGAAAAACTTCGCGCAAGTATAGGACAAATTTATTATTTCGAAGATCGGCGTGTGTTTATTTACGATGAGGCATTGGATTTAGTTACGTTTGATAATCAAGTTCCCAATAATGCGTTATCATCACCCATTGCGGCTGAATTAAATTATTACGTTAATCGCGATTGGAGTGTCATGTCAGATCTGGCATGGGATCCGAATTATCATCGCACCAATAATGCGGATGTTATGTTTCAATATAAAAAAGATAACCAGCATATTGTGAATGTCGGATATACCTTCTTACGCGGTGGTGATGCCTTTGTGCCTCCCGATGGAATTACGACTATTCTCCCGGATAGCCCCAAAAATAATCTTAACCAAGCCGATATCTCTGCAGTATGGCCGCTCGGACATAATTGGACGGCCCTCGCCCGCTGGAATTACAACTTTAGCCATAATTATCCACAAACCTATTTTGGAGGTCTGGAATACGATGCATGCTGCTGGTCATTCCGCACCGTTATTGGCCGTGATTTCAACTACTTAGACGAAAATAACCAACCCCAATTCAATCATGAAATCTACTTCCAAATCGCCCTCAAAACCCTTGGTAGCGCTGCCGCTAGCAGCCCATCTAAGCTACTGGATACTATCCCTGGTTATGTGGATGAGTTTGGTGGGGGTGAGCATTTGTAATTTAGCGCCTTAAAGTGCTAAAATACCGCCAATTCTACGTATAAATCCAAATGAGGTTTGTTTATATTATGAGCAAAGAACTTCAGTTACGACAAATGGGTATGGTGCCGGTTGGAAGCGCCGAAGCTTATATCAATGCTGTTAATCAAATTCCTTTATTAACTGCCGAAGAAGAATATGAATTGGCACGCAAGCATCAAGAGGAAGGTGATCTAGAAGCTGCGCGTAAACTGGTTATGTCGCATTTGCGTTATGTGGTACGGATAGCCAATGGTTATATGGGCTATGGGTTGCCACTGGCGGATTTGATTCAGGAAGGCAATATCGGTCTCATGAAAGCGGTAAAACGTTTTGATCCAACCGTAGGCGTGCGCTTAGTTTCCTTTGCTGTGCATTGGATCAAAGCTGAAATGCATGAGTTCATCATCCGCAACTGGCGCATCGTTAAAATTGCTACCACCAAAGCACAACGTAAATTATTTTTTAATTTACGCAGCATGAAAGAACGTTTAGGTTGGTCCACGCCAGCTGAAATCGATGCTATCGCTAAAGACTTATCCGTACCACGTGAAGTGGTGTTACAAATGGAAGCGCGCTTAAGTCATGCTGATGTCGCACTCGATATACACCCTGACGATCACGAACAACATGAAAATATGTTAGCACCTATCGATTACTTAGAAGATAAACATGCCGACCCACTACATCAATTGGAATCCTCCGATCTTGCTGCTCAAGGTCAAGAGCAACTGCATTTCGCGCTAGATAACTTAGATGATCGCAGTAAACATATTCTCACTGAGCGTTGGCTCAATGAAGGTAAGAGTACGCTGCATGAATTAGCTGCGCATTACCAAGTGTCGCCTGAACGCATCCGGCAAATTGAGAAAAATGCCATGACGAAATTAAAGAAGGCTCTTCTTGAGTATAATTAAGATGCGTCCTATAACAATAGGATTTTTATCTTTGCTCGCTTTTTTTATCCTCTCCCCTGCTTACGCTATCGATTTTTATTGTTCTACTGAAGAAGGCAATGGTTACATCTCGACCGGTTATACCATGGCGAAAGTTCAATCTGTCTGTGGTAAGCCTACTCAAGTTCAACAACAACAAACTCCTGCAACTGAAAAACAAGAAGTACAGATATGGACTTTTGCACCACCTTGGCTAGCCGGCACGTATGCATCACAGCCTCGCAATTCTAAAATTTTGGGCCCGCAATATAATGTTAAAAATGAAGTACCCTCTGTCAGTTTTGAAATTGTCGATAATAGAGTTGTCGGCATTAATGGCGACCCCGCCGGATCGGCTAAAGAATGGCGTTGCCCCACTGGCACAGTCGTCCATCTGGGCGATGTCACCACGCAAGTCAGCAGCGCCTGCGGCGAAGCCACATCCATTAAAACAACCGTATCTGATGTAGAAGTACAACCCCATGTCATTACACTGTGGACATACCAAACCAATCAATATGCCGAACCATTAGTATTAAAATTCGTTGATGGTGTGTTGCAGGGCGAGCAGGATTAGGGCCTTTTTACAAAGCGAGCTACCCCAAGGCCATTTAGCTGGATATTCGATAAAGATAGGGCTAGATATAATATAGGGATATCCAGCCCTAAGTATCCCCCATCACATTAGGTAAGAGAGCAAAATTAACCAAACTCGTGACTGCTTGATTTCCAAATCAAGCGGTGTACAATAAATGCACCGAATTACTTAGGTCTATCTTCAAGAAAAATATATGAAACTATTATCAGATGACTCCATCATCATTAAAAAAATTGCTAACTCACCAGTGATTCGAGTGATACTAAGTCCCGCACCGGGGTTTGGAGATCAAGCTAATAGTAAACAGCAACTCGATCATTTATTAGCATTAATTATCCGTGTTACCGGGAAAGCCTACCGCGGTACAGTAGAAATTATTTATGAATCTGGCACGCGTGCTAAAGCGGGAGCTTTGTTTGGGTTGTCACAAGTGAATGAATATCAGCAAATTGCTGCGAATACTTTTTTATTATCACAAGAATATTATCATACACATCAGGAAAATTTTAACGACACTTTTCTAGGTTTAGTCGGCGGCGATGCAAGCGAAAATAATGGCCTGGGTTACTATAAAACAGAATTTTTTTCTGCTATCAGTCCTCATATTGAAAAATCATCATCAGAAATTACCGTCTGGCATAGAAATTTTTCTTATCCTATTCTGGAAGAAAATGCTAATACTTGCGTCAAATATCCCGTTCCCACGTTGAATGATGCTAGTCATTTCATTGCAAAGAGCGTTTCCGGCGTTCAATTGTCTCATCGCAAACCAGGTGTTATCGCGTTGCTAGAAAACATGAAACAAAATAAAATTGAGACCATCTGGGTTTATGGAATGAATACCGATTTCGTTTGTATTGATGTCAAATACACAATAATACATTTGTTATTGGCATTAAAAAATTCATTAAAAACAGATAAACCTCTGGTAATAGTATTAGCTAATCAATTAACTCGAACTGAAAAAAATGTACTTTACCAACTATTACAACAATTACACTTAGGTAGTTCCGAAAATACGGAAGACCATTTTTTACTATCATTAGCAAGAAAGCTTAATTTCAGTATGCCCATAATTTTAAATGCGAAGGCACCTAATTCCTCTCTTGCTTTACACAAATTACTGCCTGGCCAAATCAGCATTCTAGACATGGGAACAATACCTAAAACAATATTCGATGCTATGGCCGCGCAGAGCTTATTAGTTATAGGTGAAGGCGCTAATATACAAACATTAATGACAACCACCGAAAAAACTAATCATTTTATACATTGTAATCCACATCAAAGATATCATGATGTTTTATCTCTATATGAACTTGGCGGCACTATCCCATCAACAGTGAAATCACTATTAGCAGAGATTGAAACTTACAGCTGTTTCCCTGCTGATTGCTATTTACATGATCGAAGTGATTTAAATACTAACGGCGGAGTCAGTGTTGTTAATGCAACACTCCATAGAACTACTGAACTTCATCTTACTGCCATTAACACATTGTCAAACTTTATTAGACAGCTATCGAACTCATCAT
>CAZULF010000119.1:0-5481 GCA_964621215.1 uncultured Legionellales bacterium
TTATCCAGCGATTGATCCATTGGATTCTACCAGTCGCCAACTTGATCCATTGATTGTAGGCCAAGAACATTACGATGTGGCGCATGCAGTGCAACACACATTGCAACGTTATAAAGAATTAAAAGATATTATCGCGATTTTAGGTATGGATGAATTATCGGAAGAAGACAGATTAACGGTTAATCGTGCTCGTAAAATCCAACGTTTCTTATCTCAACCATTTTTCGTGGCCGAAATCTTTACTGGTGCACCAGGTAAGTATGTGCCATTAAAAGAAACGATTCGTGGATTTAAAGCGATTATTGATGGTGAAGTTGATAATTTACCAGAGCAAGCATTCTACATGGTTGGCTCCATCGACGAAGCTATCGAAAAAGCTAAAACTCTGTAAGGTTATGTTATGTCATTTACAATGAAAGTGGATATTGTCAGTGCTGAAGCCAATATTTTTTCTGGCAAAGCTACCAGTGTAATTGTAACGGGTGAAATGGGCGAGTTGGGCATTAAACCCGGTCACTCCCAATTATTAACCCAGCTTAAGCCTGGGCATGTCAATGTAAAACTGGAAGATGGGACTGAAGAGTTTTTTTATGTTTCTGGTGGTTTTCTCGAAGTACAACCGGATGTTGTAACTATCTTGGCCGACACAGCACAACGAGCGCAAAATCTCGATGAACTTGCGGCATTAGAAGCGCAAAAATATGCTCAGAAACTGTTGAAAGATACTCAAGCCGATGTTGATTACGCGACGGCCTTGGCCGAACTAGCACAAGCCACTGCGCAATTGGAAGCGATCAGATTAATGAAACGGAATTTGCCATAATGCTTAATGTTGTTATTTTAGCTGCAGGACAAGGTAAACGGATGAACTCCGATTTACCAAAAGTGTTACATACACTAGCAGGTAAACCTTTATTAGCTCATGTTCTTGATGTGGCGCATACACTTTCTCCCAAAGAAGTTTATGTGGTGTATGGCCATGGCGGTGAAATGGTGCGGGAATGTTTTCCACAAACAACTATCCATTGGGTCGAACAAACTGAACAAAAAGGTACGGCTCATGCGGTCGAACAAGTGTTACCTTTATTAAAAGATAATAGCATCACCTTGGTGCTTTACGGGGATGTACCTTTGGTGTCACCCGAAACATTAAAAGCATTATATTCCGCATTACCCGATAATGGTGTAAGTTTATTAGTTGCAGATGTCGCCGAACCTTACGGCTTGGGACGCGTGCTACGCAATCAACAAGGTGAGGTGACGGCTATTGTTGAAGAAAAAGATGCTACTCCAGAGCAACGTCAAATCCATGAAATTTACTCCGGCATTATGGCGATACACACCAAACAATTACGGCATTGGCTGACACGCATACATAATAATAATTCACAAAAAGAATTTTATCTGACATCGATTCCCGCATTAGCGATTGCTGATGGTTGCCAAGTTGTCAGTGTGAGCGCGGAATCGGAATTAGAAATTTTAGGGGTAAATAATAAAACCCAGCTGGCATTATTGGAACGTTGTTATCAACAACGTCAAGCAAAAAAATTAATGGAACAAGGTGTTAGCTTATTAGACCCTTCTCGATTTGATGTGCGTGGCCACGTCACAGCAGGTCGTGATGTGACGATTGATATCAACGTTATATTGGAAGGTAAGGTTGAGTTAGGTAATGGTGTGACAATTGGCGCAAACACAGTGATTCGTAATACCAAAATAGGCGACCATGTTTTAGTAAAAGAAAATTGTGTCATTGAAGATGCTGTCATAGAACAAGCATGTTTGATTGGCCCTTTTGCTCGCATTCGCCCAGAAACACATCTTGCCAAAGGCGTACATGTTGGCAATTTTGTCGAAGTGAAAAAATCAGTGATAGGCACCGGCAGTAAAGCCAATCACCTCGCTTACATCGGCGATGCTGAAATAGGTTCTGGTGTTAACGTTGGTGCTGGAACTATCACATGCAATTACGATGGTGTTAACAAGCACAAAACCCAAATTGGTGATAACGCATTCATCGGTTCCAATGCATCGTTAGTTGCTCCTGTTACTATCGGCGAAGGCGCTACCATCGGCGCTGGTTCAACTGTAGCAAAAAACGCACCCGCCAATGAACTCACCCTCTCCCGCGCTAAACAAGTCACTGTTCCTGGCTGGAAAAGACCCCAGAAAAAGTCGTAGTCTGGATGGGACAGAGCAATTGCGCCAAGGCTTAAACATGCGTACATTTATCATTCGTGCACGTAAAGGCTCCACACGTTGGGAAAAGCTTCGTTCTAGTATTGGAGCGAAAGAACATTTTGAAATCGTTACTCATTGCGTGATTAATGCATTTTTTGTTTCGGTTGACTTCAGACAAGATGTCGAAGTGTATATTATTCTCGATAGCTCGGAGGATTTCCCGCGTACCATTAAATTATCGGGCAGCGAAGGTCTATCTCTTTCTGGTTTCCATGAAGCGGCAATACTGGATGTAATCGAAAAAGCGTTAAAAGAAAGTCAAGGTTTACAAAAAGATGCCACCAAAGTCATTGCTCCCGGCATTCAAATCAGCGGTTTTGGTTTTGAAAAACTCGTCAATAATCTTCTACAAACCCGTCCGGTTTATCTACTCGATCCCAAAGGTGACGATATCAGAAGCGCCAAGATTGAACCTAATCCGGTTTTCATTCTCAGCGATCACTTGGCTATGCCGAAAAAAAGCATCCAAGGCCTCAAACGCCACGGCCTTAAGATGTTAAGCTTGGGCAAAAAAATGTTGTTCGCCTCTCATTGCGTCACTATCATCAATTATGAATTAGACCTTAGTCCTACACCATCCCCCGCTGTCCCAAGTGCCATTTCACGCTGGCGATAGTGAAAGGTAATATATCGTTGGGTAAATGCGCTATTTTTTGTAATACGCGGGCGGCTTCTTTCATGGTGGCGCCACAGCCGATGTAGTCATCCAACAATAAAATCGTACCATTGGGTATAGTCATTTTTTGTTGTAAAAACATTTTGTTGTCGACATTAGCATGACGTTGGTCGTTATTTAATAAATTGCCTTGACGTTCAGCAGGTTCTTCTCGCCATTGTAGATCATCAAGATATAAAGGAATATTTAACGTATTTGCAATGAATGTAGTTATCTCTTTACGTGCTTGCCATGTGCGAGAGGGTAAGCAAATGACGGCACATAAAGAGTGCTGCTGTTTTATGGAATGTAATTGCGTTTGGATTAACTCCATCAATTCGCTCGACAAAAGTGTATTGGTCGCTCTTGCTTTCATAAACTCAATAAACAAAGGCGAACGCAGGCGACCATCCAATAGTGCAATACCAGGATGAATATTGGTTGTTCGTCCCAAGTTGATAGAGCACGTACGTTGGTTCAACCAATGACCGACATGATCAACATCTGCATTTTCATACTGCAAAAAAAGTGCAGAGGGTTTGCACCTGCTACAATGACCACAAGTGGACGTTTCGACATCCCCCAGCGCTTTACGCAAAGTGACCATCAAGCAATCATTAATTTGTTTACCATAGTTGATCATATCCGTCAGTTCACGTGTTCTTAGCATGAGCTGCGTTTCATAGCGAGTTAAACTCAACTTGCCTTTTTTAGATGTTGCTTGATACACTTGTTTACGCGAAACGCTGGTCTTAACGACATAACCTTGCTCAATGAGTTCAGATAAGATCACCAATACACGCGTTGGATGTAGGCCAGATAAATTTTTAATAGTCATTAGTTGCGGCGGCGATTCTGCTTGTTTTATGATGAGAAAAACTTTTTCAAAATCTTCGCGAGATGGCTGAGCGGAATTGATAAAATGCTGATGAATTTTTTTATCCGCTTCATTAAAAAGCAAAACACCCTGTGCCAGTTGCCCATCACGACCACAACGCCCTACTTCTTGATAGTAAGCCGTGATAGAGCCGGGCATATCAAAATGAATAATATATCGCAGATCTTGTTTATCAATACCCATTCCGAGCGCATTGGTTGCAACAATAGCTTGATAGCGATTGGCAATAAAATCATTTTGTAATGCTATTTTTGCATTTGAATTAAATCCAGCATGATAAGCAGCAACGGCAATACCTTGGGTTTGTAGATATTCGGCAACTAATTCTGTATTGTCGCGTGTGGCACAATAAATCAATCCAGCACCATTTAACTTCTTTAATAAACTGCGAACGGCAAGTAATTTTTCCTTTAACCCAAATGTATCTAAAACGGTTAATTGGATATTAGCGCGATTCATACTGTGTCGATGGATCTGCAGTGGCTTGTCAGTGGTGCTTAGTTGCGCTGCAATATCGTGCTCAGTTTTTTGATTGGCTGTCGCGGTGATGCCTAAAACTTTTAGCTCAGTATTTTTGTGTTCAATCGCATGGATAAAATGGATAATCTGACGATAACTCGGTCGAAAATCATGTCCCCAGGTTGATATGCAATGCGCTTCATCTACCACGACAAAACTGATGGGTAGTTCTAATAAAAAATTAAAATAATCCGTGTGATCTAATTTTTCCGGCGCTACAAATAAAATCTTAAACTGCCCTTGGCGCGCAAGCTGGCAAATACGCGAATTTTCTTCTTCATCTTGATCGCTATTAATACTGGCAGCAGCAATATCAAACCGTTGTTGCAATTGCTGAATTTGATCCCGCATCAGTGCCAGCAAAGGCGATATCACCAGCGTAATTCCATCAAATAACGTTGCCGGTAATTGGTAGAGTAAGGATTTACCATGGCCAGTAGGTTGAATACACAGCAAACGCCCCTGTTCAAGTAAGGTGATGATCGCCTCCTGCTGTCCTGGCCGGAAGCTAGCTAGCTTAAAACGGGATTGGAGTGTGTCTAGTAGTTGTGCTTCAGATATCATGTTTTTGCGAAATCCTTTATTATGCATAAAATGTTTAGCGTAATATCTAATATATTGAATGCAATGTCAATAAAGAGTAACAACCGGGAGTGAATAATTGCTAAAATTTGACGAGTTACATGGTATCGTATATAATACCAATATGGAGAAGATAGTTATCGATACTAATGTCGTTATAGCAGCACTGAAGTCGTCTAGAGGCGCATCTAATTTACTGCTAACCAAGGTGGGTACTGAAAAGTTTATACCCTGTGTGTCTGTTCCTTTAATTTTTGAATACGAAGAGGTAATGCATAGGTTATGTCCTCATTTAGAAAAAAAAATTATCGAGGATATACTAGACTATTTATGCGATGCAAGTGAGCATATTCAAATTAACTATCTATGGCGTCCCTATTTGAAAGATGCTTGTGACGACATGTTATTGGAGGTAGCGGTAAATGCGAATGCTCGATATATTTTAACTTACAATAAACGAGATTTTATTGGTGTAGATAAATTTAATATTCAAGCATTAACACCTAAAGAGTTTTTAGAAAAGATAGGAGTATTATCATGAGCACCTTAAGCTTGAGACTACCAGACTCGATTCATAATGCTG
>CAZULF010000120.1:0-5356 GCA_964621215.1 uncultured Legionellales bacterium
GAATGCATTGCACAGCTTCTTCTATGGGAAATATATCATCGATTATCACCGGCGATTTACCGCCTAATTCTAATGTCACAGGCGTCAGGTTTTGGCTCGCAGCAGCCATAACTTTTTTACCAATGCTGCTTGCGCCAGTGAAAAGAATGTGCTGAAACGGTAATGCCGTGAACTCCTGTGCTACTGCAGCATCACCATTAATAATAACAATACTACCATTATCAAAGTATTTTTTTACTAGTTCTGATAATAACGCACCAAATTGAGGCGTATATTCCGATATTTTTACCATGCAACCATTTCCAGCTGCAATCGCCGCAGCTAAAGGTGCTAAGGATAAAATTAGAGGATAATTCCAAGGCACGATGATTCCCACCACACCTAAAGGCTGTAATTGCGTATAACCTTGAGCAGGCCAATACAACGGAGCAATGCTTTTATGCTGTGGTTTTAACCAAGACTTTAAATGTTTTTTAATATATTTAATTTCATCTACTAAAGGAAAAATTTCACCTAAAGTTGTTTCATCATACGAACGATGTCGAAAATCTTCAGAAATAGCTTTACAAAAAGCCTGTTGGTTTTGTAAAACCATTTCTTCTAACTGCTGCAATGCTCTTATACGTTTCTCATAATTATGTAGCATCATTTTGTTATGAGATAAATGATGAAACTGATTCTCTAACGTGGCGTCCATAGTATCCTAGCTCCAAATAAGTTACTTCCTTATATTTTATTCTAGCAGCTTTTTAGTTAAAATAGTCCCTGCTTAGGCGAGTTTATTTGTAATCTGTTATATAACACGCTACAATAGGTAAATATCATGATAAAAAGCTGGAAACACAAGGGCTTAAAGTTGTTTTATGATACGGGCAGTAAGGCTAAAATACAGGCTAGTCATGCGGACAGACTGCATGACATTTTGCAGGCCTTAGATGCCGCGACTAAACCAGAGCATATGAACTTGCCCGGGTTAGCTTTTCATCCATTAACCGGACCTTTAAAAGGATTCTATTCTGTTAAAGTAAATGGCAACTGGCGTGTTATTTTCGAATTTGAAGGTTCTGATGCTATATTGGTTGACTATTTGGATTACCATTGAGGAAAAAATTATGATTCATAAACCTAAACATCCCGGTCGTATAGTAAAAAGTTTATGCTTAGATGCGCTCGACTTATCAATAACTGATGCCGCTATAGCTCTAGATATTTCACGACCTACATTATCAAAACTTATTAATGGGCACATAGGGATTAGCCCAGAAATGGCTGAGCGTTTGTCTATTGTATTTAATACCTCTGATGAGTTTTGGATCAATTTACAAGCACAATATGATTTATGGAAAGCGCATCAATATAGAAAAAAATTGAAACTTAAACCCTTAATTAAGTTTGCTCTTGCTACTTAAGTATAGATAGCATGTCAGATAAACCAGGGATAAGATTAATGAACTCAAATCGAAAAATTCTCGTTTTATATTACAGTCGTTATGGCGCGGTAGCTAAAATGGCACAATTTATTGCGCGAGGCATTGAAAGTGTTCCCGACGTTGAGGCGATGATTCGAACTGTTCCACCCGTATCAACCGTGTGTGAAGCAGTAGAAGACAGCATCCCAGCAAGCGGTGCTCCCTATGTCACGCTGGATGAATTAAAAAATTGTGATGGTTTAGCTTTAGGCAGTCCAACACGATTTGGTAATATGGCTGCCCCATTAAAATATTTTCTTGATAGCACTAGCGGTCTTTGGCTAAGCGGCGCACTTTCCGGCAAACCTGCGGCGGTATTCACATCCAGTGCCAGTATGCATGGTGGACAAGAAACGACGTTGATTAGCATGATGTTGCCTTTGTTACACCACGGCGCATTGATCGTTGGCATCCCTTACTCCGAACCGGCTCTAACCACTACTCAAAGTGGCGGCACGCCCTATGGTGCAAGTCACGTCGCGGGAGCTGATAGCAAATTACCCGTCAGTGAAGATGAAAAAACCTTATGCTTTGCATTAGGGAAACGCTTGGCTGAGATTGTGAAGAAATGTTCTGGATCATAACCCTGTAGCCTGGATGAAGCGCAGCGGAATCCGGGATCCCGCATTACGCCGCTACGTAAGTCGATAACCCGGATTCCGCTGCGCTCCATCCAGGCTACAAAAATACTATTGACCTATTGTATAAAAATAGCATAGAATATGCGCCATCGGTAAATATAAATAAATTCAACTTAAAGAGAGCCGCTGATTATGCTAAATGATTTAGAAAAAATACTCAGTAAACTATGGATTAACGATCCTGCTATAGATATTGAACAAATGATAACCCCGTTGCTAGAGATAGGAAACACTATCGGTACTGCATTTTATACCGCTGGATTTTGGGCGGCTGAATACCCTTATAAGATTACGTGGGAACATTTGATGGTCTTAGATCAAAGAATAGAACGGTTATTCTATCAGCTGGGGTTCTTATATAAGAACAATCTATATTTGCCAGATGTGAGACCTCCTCACCCCGGCTTCGATGCAGAATGTTTTCCTTATAAATTTCTATATAAAAAAACTTTTAACCTTGCCCATGCCGGCGGCGGCGAGAGTGCCGGCGTGTATTTTAAGCAGAGCCCTCTGTCTTGTGATAGGAAGATATCGTCAATCATTAACCAGCTTACAGTAGTTTCTGATCGTACTGATTTAGGCGACATCAAAGCCTATCAACTCGATCTATCAAAAGTAAAGACGGCATTTTCTCAATGCCTTAATGATAGCAAAAAGAATTATCATACTGCTCATAATAATTTTATCCAGAAAACGGGTAGACACGAGTTGAATAGCTTGATCACTCTTGCCTTTGAAATGATAATTGGGCGTATTTTTCCTGTTACATTCCTGCTGAATAAAGTAAAATGGTATGAACGATTAGCTACCGATCAGGATTCGTTTGAGCGGCAATTCGCAATTCCGCAGCTCAGAGGTATGCTCAAAGCAAAATTACAACCATTGCTAAATTATGGATTTTCATCGCGTATAAATATAAAAGAGCTGCACCATCGACTAAACAGGAGGTTTGGTATTGTACAAAAAGATATTTATAATCTAACCAATTTTTTATTGATGCCATATCTATATCTAGCGCCGTTAAGTAAAACACTATTGTTGTTAACTAATACTGCAAAAACTATAGCGATAGAAGACCCGGCTCTGCCGGTTATAGCGAACATAAAGGATGTATTACAGCCGGTTTTAGCGATAAAAGATCCATTGACCGAGATTAGAAACAAATTGAAATCATGGTTTTTGTCTCAACGAAATGCATGGCGCAGCGTAGACGCTAAGCGGGAGAAACTCGCTCAATCTTATTTTATCTGGCAAGAACATACTCTTATGCCTAAAAAATCTGAAGTGTCAGATGCTTTATCATTCGCTGACTATATTACTGCCACACAAAATGAGTATGTAATGCATCTCCGCGAGATGCTTAACTTACTAGCTAATTATAGAGAGATTCTTTTATCCTGCTTAACAGTCGATGCTTCAATTATCCAGTCTATGCAAACTGATGATATGTTAAAATTATACAACCCTGCATTTAAGCCCTTCCTAGATAGAGTGAACGCAAAGATTGCTGAAATAGACACACTTTCAGCGCAAATCCAAGAGGTTATTACATCGTATTCCGTTAGCTCAATTAGCAGCTCAAGCTCATCATCTTGTTCCGCAACGTCCATGCAAAATAACTCGGCGCTGCGTAACTATATAAGCAATTTACTTGACGATGTAGTTAAAACCCATTTAGAACCCGCGATGAAATTGACTATTTTACTCGATTTATTTTACCTGCTAGAAATTGATGGAATCGGTGATGAAAGATATACCTTTATTAAAGTTGAAACACTAAAAAAATTGATCTTCCTTGTTTTATCATTGAATGAAATTCCTGTGACGCAAGTAAATTTTTTGTTGAACCTTATAGGCAAAATAACCTCTCATGACCCAACGGATGTGTCCTCTGATCGTTCAGAAATGAATAAGTTAGCAGCTAAACTTTATACTTATAAAGTTTATGCGATGCTCGCTAAGTTAGAATGGTTTGATAGTTGGTTGAACAAAAAAGTATTTTCTGCTGCAGACTGTAAACAGTCCTACGAGATTATTTTTACTGAGCATCTCAACAGTAAGGAATTATGCTCATTAGTAGCAACACTTGAAACGACCCAAGATCTGCAAATCGACGATGTTGCGTATGCTATTAACCATTGCAGAGAAGAATTGAAGTGGTCTATTTTCAGGCTGCGAAATCAAGCAGTCGTGACTGCATTAGATGGTTTACTAAAAGAGATACAGGGTATGCGAAGCCTGGAAGAACAAAAGCAGTTTTCAAAAGGAAACCCCTATGTTCTTCGGCCAGAAACGGTGGGGGCTAGTTCAGCTACTACTGCGACATTACAAAAACCAGCCCCTTTTACATTGCCCGCTGTTACTCCAGTCTCAGCTAGTCAGCACAGCATCAGTGCGATTACTTCGTCAATATCCTCAGCACCTGCAGCAGCGGAAGATGCGACTGTATCCAACCCCGTCGCGTCTAGTTCTGAGTCAAGCAGAGTGCACTATCCTAAACTTGATGACACTCAACAGAGCAGCCCTCCCAAGACAGATAGTCTGGCTAGTGGGAATCCAAATGCAATGTTTTCTACTTCGAAACCGGAGCTAACAAGCAGTACGCCATATAACTCAGATCTAAGTCATATAAGCTTTCCAAAGGTCCCTACTGAGAAACCTGTTGAATCAGTAACGCAGCCACAAGTCAGTGCATCATCGAGTAGTTCTACACGACCACAACTTGCGCCCACTACTCTGTAGCCTGGATGGAGCGCTAGCGGAATCTGGGATCCCGATATATTCTGGATCCCGCGGACAAGCCGCGGGACGACGAGACAGTGAGATCGCGGGACTACGGTCTATAATACTCAACACGTACGGTATTAGAGCCACACAGTTCGATTAAATCATCCAAACACGCATCGCTGGGTTTAATACAATTTGTGTTAGGTAATGCCACACGACAAACGGCTTCACCCGCAAGATAATCCACTACCATCGGTAAACGCGAACCCGGATGCTTTTGTATAACCTGATCGAGTTTTGTTAACCATGTGTCGGATAATTGTTGTTGTGATAATTGCAATACGATTTGTTTACCATAGGCTTCACGTGCTTGTTCAATAGTGAGAATATTTTTAGCGCTCATGCGAAGGCCGCCCGAGTAATCATCTAAACTCACTTCACCTTCAATAATTAATAATTGATCGCTATTTAACGCATCACGACATTGTTGTAACACATCTGAAAAAACAGCTACTTCAA
>CAZULF010000121.1:0-5272 GCA_964621215.1 uncultured Legionellales bacterium
GCAACATGGCGCCGTATGGATGTAGCAGTAAAAGAATTGAAAATAGAAATGTTGCTAGGAGATGATAAAATTCTTGAATTTAAAAAAGAAGCAGAAGCAATGGCCCGGTTACGTTCGCCTTACATTGTATCTCTATATGCAATTATTATAGAACCATATGGATTAATAATGGAGTATATGGCAGGTGGGACATTAAAAGCCCTTCTTTATAATATAAAAGATCAAGCTTTACTACCTTGGGCTAGAAGAAAAGAATTAGCACATGATGTAATAAAGGGCTTAACTTTTTTACACGATTGCCATATTGTTCATCGAGATCTAAAAAGTGAGAACGTGTTATTGGATAGCAGGGGACAGGCAAAGCTCAGTGATTTTGGCTTGTCCAGACCGACGGAATCAGCGGAAGAAAGCACAAAAACAGCACAAGATGTAGGAACAACGCAATGGATGGCCCCCGAGTTGTTTGAAGATGATCCACAGTATACGGAAAAAAGCGATATTTATAGCTATGGGATGGTGCTATGGGAAATTGCTAGTTGCAAACAACCTTTTTTAGGAATAGATCCGCGAACAGTACCAGTGAAAGTCATGCGAGGTCAACGAGAAACTATTCCCGAAAATACGCCAGAACAATTTACTTATTTAATAAAGACATGCTGGGCTCAAAGTCCGGATGAACGCCCTACAGCTGAGCAATTATTAGGATACATGGAAGAAAAAGTGCAAGCTTCTAACTTTACCGCCGAGTTAGTTGAAGCTTCTGCTGGAAATTCCGTTCCACAACAAGATGATGGTGGTGATGGCTATATTATGCAAAGCCGTAAAGGCACGCCTAAAACTTCAAGTGTTGAAACAGATGGCTATCTACCAGCTGATGATGCTCATATTTTATCGTTATCCAATGCAAAAAAACAACCTGAACAATATAAAGGTTATCATGGAACTTTTATGAGCCCCAGCAAGCCAGCAAATGATAAAAGCCTTGCTGCTTCGCAAGTAGATGATGAAGGCTATTCTACCACATCCAGTACTGGTTTTCGCACAAAAAGTTCATTCTCATAATCTTAAGGATATACGAATTAGCTCGACTCAATACAGGAAATAATTCTTATGAAAAGTGCGATGACAAAACTCGCAAAGAGTAAAGAACAGCAAGCTCGAGATACTGAACTAGCAGAAAAAGTGACTGATTTGTCACTAAGTGCGGTGAAAGTAGGAATTCAAGTAGCACAGTTTTCATCATCATCATTAGGACAGGTAGCAGGCATACTAATGCCTGGCAGTGATAATGCAGTATCATTAACAATAGGCTCTGTATGTTCTGTTGGACTGAAAATTCATCAGCAAGTCGAGCTAGTAGTTGCCAATAGAGCACAATGTAAGCAATTGGGGATACGCGTTAAGACTATACAAGAGTCGGTAAAAGGGTTAGAAGAAAAACCCAATAATGGTCATTATTTAAGTGGTCTACAATGCTTAGAGGAAACGTTAAGAAACTGTTTAAGGTTGGTTAGTCGCTTTAGTAAGAAAAATTGGTTTAAACGCGTTTTGATGGCCGGAACTGATAGTAAATCTTTTATTGAATTATATCAAAAATTAGATGAGCATGTACAAACCTTGCAATTAGGTTTGGCTACAGAGCAACTGAATTGGATGCAAGCAGCACAGGAAGCTCAAGAGCAAGATAATCAAGAATTACTACAAAAACAAGACGAAATTATAAGATTAAATCAAGAATTGAAAGAAGACGTCTCAAAATTAGCGCTAGACCAAAAAGAATTCCAAAAAGTAATGAAAAAGCAAATGGAATCTATGTTGCTGCAATTTCAAGAATCTCTAAAAGTTCAATGTCAGCCCTCCTATCAAGTTGCTCCAGAAAATACTCTATCTTTAGATAAATCACTATTAACGCGCTTTCATAAATTCACAATTCTAGAAAAAATAGGTGACGGTAGCTTGGGTACCGTATATTTTGCTCGCTGGAAAGAACAAGAAGTTGCAATTAAAATGATAGAAGGTAATTTAACACCAGCCGAAGTAGAAGAATTTACTCGAGAAGTGCAAATCACTAGTCGAATTCATAGCCCTCACATCGTACAATTATATGGCGTCTGTATTGAGCCCACACGTGCATGTATGGTGTTAGAATACATGGCGGGCGGTAATTTAAAAAATTATTTACAAAAATCCTTTTTAACGTTAGCCCAACGCGAGCGTATCGCTTTAGAAATAACATTAGGATTATCATATTTACATCGAAGTAAAATTATCCATAGAGATTTAAAAAGCGCAAACATTTTGATAGATGAAGACGCACACGCAAAAATTACAGATTTTGGTTTAGCGAAAATACATATGGGAGATGTTAAAACAGTACGTGGCAAAGGAAGTCAAGCATATAGTTGGCTAGCGCCAGAAGTCTTGGATAGCGGACTGCATACCGAAAAATCTGATATTTATAGTTTAGGAATGATTTTATGGGAAATATTTACAGGAAATGAACCTTATGCTGGACTTAGCGATGCTGCAGTTATACGTAAAGTAACTAAAGGTGACCGCGAAATAATTCCGGAATACATTCCCAAGCCTTATCAAACGTTAATTAAACGTTGTTGGCAAACAAAACCGGAGTTGCGACCTGATGTAAGTGAGATCCTTACGGTTATCAGAGAACGTCGCCGCTACCTAGAGCCTGTAGCTCGCACAGGAAGAAAACTATTAAGCAGCGAAGTAAATTATGAAAAAGGATTACAACATGAAGAAAATCGAAGTTATCAAAAAGCTGGTCAGCGATTTTTTCGCGCTGCTGAACGCGGTCACGTACGAGCCCAGACGCAGTTAGCAATGCTTTATTTACAAAAAAAAATACCCGCTATTCAAGAAAATGTTGATGACTCTGAATACAAAGTTGATGCACATGCAATGCTTTTCTTTTCTTCTAAAGCCGGGCATGGTCGCGCTATGATGAATTTAGGATTTCAACTAGAAAAAGGTGATGGCGTAAGTCAAAATAAACCCCAAGCTTTGTTTTGGTATCAAGAGGCCAATAAAGAAGGCGAAACACACGCAATATCTCGTATTCAACGATTACAAGCGGAAGAACCCGCTATACTAAATACAGTTGTGTGATATATAGATCCCATGCCAAGAAAACTACGTAAATAGGACATAAGCTCTTTCTATTTGCAAAAATAACCATCTAAAAAACAAATGGCATTTTTATTTGACCAAAAAAATGATATAGTTTAGATAAACGTCCTAGACCCCGCTACAAGTAAACATTCATAATATACGTTTATTTATATAGGAGGGACATCATCATGCCGGATCCGATTGCTAAAAAATTAATTTCCATACTGCAGTTAAAACCACATCCCGAAGGTGGTTACTTTAAACAAACTTATCTTTCTGACGAAAACATTCGCGTTCCTACTCGATATATAGGTAAAGTTAGGCCCATATCATCACAAATTTATTATTTACTTAGCGGCGATGATTTTTCAGCGTGGCATCGTATTAAAACTGACGAAGTATGGCATTTTTATAGTGGTTCAACGATAACGTTACATGTGATTACAGCAGAAGAAACGTTGCAACACATAAAACTTGGAAATCCATTAATAGATCCTAATGCCTCTTTTCAGTGTTGCGTTGAAAGAGATCAATGGTTTGCTGCGTCAGTTGATGATACTGACTCTTACGCGTTAGTTGGTTGTTCAGTAGCTCCTGCTTTTGATTATCGTGATTGGCAATTGGCATCCGCGACAAACTTACTTAAGCAATACCCTCAGCATAGTTATTTCATAAAAAAATACTCTCGAGAGGAATGTATGGAGGATAGACGAGAAAACTCAGCGTCGGTGCAGCCGCCAATATAGTCTGAACATTAAAAATTATAAAACGTGACCGCCATCAACTTCATAAAGTTTACCAGTTATGTAAGCGCTCTACCAACCTTTCAATTACCCACAAGTTTCATCCCAATCGAAATACCTAATTCAATATCTGTTAAACGTGAAAATCCACGCCACATCACTAAGTTCCCTGGCGGAGGATCACTAGCTCGTGCGAGATAACCACCCAGTTTTGCTATTTTAGTTAAGTAACAAACTAAGTTTTTCGAAGGTGCACTATACTTATCTTTATTTTTCATCACCGCATCCAATAGGGTAATCTCAGATTTTGTGAGGGCAGACTCAGGCATTGCATTTGCACACAATCGATTTATCATCGTCATCCAAAAAATTCGCCAACTTAATATACAAAAAATAGCGATAATATTTGTTAAACGTTCTGCTGTCCTAAGTTTAGAGGACTCAGCTTTACAGCCAGATTTTAGAATTTTATGAAAAACCTCGATTTTCCATCGCATAGCATACCAATTAAGTTTTTCAATTGCCTCTTCATAGCAGAAAATCGACAAATCTGTAATTAATTTCCAAACAATTCGTTCTCTGTTTTGCGGCGTCATCTGCTCTTCTGCATGAATGACTGTTAACACCATCTCAGGATATCTTTTTTGCTTCCCAATCGGCGGTAATATTTTTATCCGTTGATATTTTACTTCAAGTATCGCTTCCGAAATCTCTCCTTTTTTATCTCTAACCTCTATTCGATGGCGCTTTTTAGCCTTTACTTCTTTCATTTCATCCTCAATCGTATGCTTGCCATCTCCTGCCAATCTATCCACACAAGTTCTCACAACAAAATGGGTATTCATTGCTTTAGCTGTACAAAATAGTTCATAAATATCACTTTCTCGATCTCCTACGTGAATACATCGATTAGGAGCACTGAAAAGTCCTGTCGATTGCTTCAAATTTTCTAACCATCGATAACTTTCCTTTTGCTCTATGGGAATACGAGTAGGATTAATTTTTTTCTTTAGCATATTGCATCCATGAAATTTTTTTCGGGTCCAAAACTTGATAGCGGCTAAACCTAAAGGTAGGCCTTCTATTGTGACAGCAAGGCTGGAATGCATTAAAATCCTACACTTTGTATAATGTTTTGGTTGTCCAAATATATCTTGTCTTTGTGGAATAAGATGTGTCGAGCCTATTAATTCGGGGTTTTCTCGTTGATAAGAAAACTCCGTGGTATCTTGCAAAACTAGAATGGGGCTATCCGTTTTCATAAACCGTTCCCGAGTCGCCTGAAAATATCCCTGTAGTATTTCTTGTTCATCAACTCTATCATTAGAAAAAAATCGATAGGCTATAGTGACCCCCGCTGTCCAGACCACAAGATAAAAAAAGTTTAGGAGTACATC
>CAZULF010000122.1:0-5262 GCA_964621215.1 uncultured Legionellales bacterium
GAAAAATGAACATGTTGGTTTAGCGTATCGTGAATCAGAACGTTTATATCCTGAAATCGCAATACGTGAATTAATTGCAAACACCCTTATTCATCAGGATATGACCATCATTGACCTCCGGAATTATGCAGGGTGTAAATGAGCAAGGGCAGTTATTATTACAAGATAAAATGGGAAACATGGCAGTTTATTCTGCCGGTGAGGCATCACTGATCAAACAATGATTTTAAAACAAGATGGCTTTCTGGTTGTGCATTATAATGAATGATACCGAGTATCAGCAATGCATGATTCAGACAACCTAAACGCATACCTACCACCAAAATCACTTTCGCTGCTAATGCGTTGAGTAAATCCGCCGTTGTTTCATTTTGATTAAGCGGGACGCTCCATCCACCAACACCTTCGATAAGACAGACATCGGCTACTGTTGATAATGCAGATTGACATTGCTTCACTATTGATGAGACCGTGATGATTTGATTGATCTGTTGCGCAGCAAGATGCGGAGCAACAGGTGGTGAAAAACATATCGGATTTACTGTGTTATAGGGTAATAATATATTGGCTGCCTGCTGCAAAGTCAGTGCGTCTTGGTTATATAGTTCTCCTTGTATTATTTCACAACCAGAAGCGATGGGTTTAATAGCTATGGTTAAATAACCTTGTAAATTAAATAATTTTAACAACCCTCTACTGATATAAGTCTTTCCTATGTTAGTGTCAGTTCCGGTGATAAAGAATCGTTTCATTATTTCATTTCCTTATGGAAAAATAAATTAACATGTTTTTCATTATCTATTTTTGGCCAAAATAATCGTAGTTCATGTAGCGTGTTTGATCCAAAAGTGGGAAAAATTAAATTTGCTTTCGGCTTTAAAACACGACACCACTCTTTTAATACCGAAGTAAAATTTAATGCCCACTGTACCGTAAGATTTGCGGTAATTAAATCTATTGAATGATCTAGCAATGGAAGAGCATCAAAATATGCACAAATATAATGTTCATTACATCGTGCTGACTGCTGGGCTATTGATGTCATAGCATGAGCAAAATCAAGTCCAACCACTTGTGAGAGTTAAATGATGGTCGCCATATTATTGATGGCATTTCCAGTTGGTGGTGTAAATCATTAGGGCATGGACACCCTCGATTAAAGCAGGCCTTAGTACAGCAGTTAGACAAATTTGAGCATGTGATGTTTGCACATACCACACACGAATGTATAGTGAAATTATCCGAAAAATTAGCCCGGCTTACTCAAACACTTGATAAAGTTTTTTATGCTAGCGATGGTGCTTGTGCAGTAGAAGTTGCTTTGAAAATGAGTTTACATTCACACACACATTCGGGGAACGCCTTAGCAGCGAGTGTTGCCTTGGCGTGTTTGGATATTATCGATGAAGAAAAGATTTATACTAAGGTGGAAGCGCTGCAATCACAAATGCATGAACATATGAGAATGATTGCAGATACAACCGGAAAACTAACCAATATTCGTTACATTGGTGGGATAGTTGCTGCTGATTTACAGCAAAACTTATCCCTTCCACGTTTAGGTTTTGCCATTAGCCAAGCAGCTATCAAGCATGGTGCGCTGCTATGCCCTATAGGCAACACACTATATTGGCTCCCACCGTTGAATACGGAAGAATCCGTTTTAGTTGAACTCAAAGAGGCAACGCAAAAAGCCATTTTAGATTGTTACTAAAATTAAATGACAACTACAACCGTCCCTGTGTCTTCAATTGATTATACGTTGTGAGGTACTGATCAATCTCTTGATAAAACTCTTCAAATTGCGGTTTGACGTTACGCAATTGATCGGTTTCACGCACGGCTTGGTGCAAGCGGGCACGGGCACGTTGTAAGCGTGGGGTGACGCAATAACGGAATGAGCCATCCAATCGATGCAAGATATCACGTGTGCCCACAATGTCATTTTGCACGTATAAATCTTCTAAATGCTTGCGATCTTGTTGTAACAACATACTTAACATGCTGAAAATTTCTTTACGCATACTTTCATCGCCAGTAATTTGGCTGGTTGCGTCAATATCAATGATATCTTTGATATCATCCGAAATCAGATGTTGTTGTTTTTCAACGCCGGTATAACGTTTAATTAACGAACGCGCCATCTCTTTGGATAATGGCTTTTGCAATACTTCGAGAAAACCCTTAGTTAAAGCCATTTGATGTACTGCTGGATCGGTATTAGATGTTAACACGACAAACGGGGTCGCTTGATTAGGATGATTAGTTTCATGTCTTACCCAAGTAATCATATCCAAACCCGTCCCGTCCACCAGCGACATATCGCAAATGACTAAATCAAACACATTTTCTGATAACACGCGTCGACTGGCATTGACACCATTCACCACAACTACTTCGCAACCCGCTTCAGTTAAAGTTTTGGCAATAATTTTTTGTAGAATGAGGTCATCTTCGACCAATAATATTTTAGGTTGATTTGGATTAGCCAGCGGCGGGGCAGTATGCCGCGCCTGTGGTCGGATATCAATCTCGTCGAGATCATCCAACATTTCTAGTGATGGAAAATTTAAGCCTTTTTCGTAGGAAATATCTAAAGCTACACCCATGATACCGCAACACCTCTTTTGTTCATCGTAGATCGGAAAAGCACGATCACTAATCCATCGCACTGTACCGTCAGGATGAACAATCCGATATTCTCCCTGATATCGAGCCTGTTCCCCAGCTTGTGCAATGCGTGGCACCATAATTTGTATGGGGTGGCTTTTCTCAGGTTCATCGGGATGGAGATAAGTCGCCCATACATTCAAGTTGTCATACAACTCTTGGCGCGATCTACCCCATAGGTCTTCATACCTAGGGCTTAGATATTCCATGCGCATCAAATTAGGGCTACTTAACCAATAGACGTCCGTACTATTTTCAGATAACTTACTTAACAAATTCGACAAAGATTCCAACGTTAACTTTCGTTCATGTGTGCTCATCAGCGTAAATACTCTAAAGATCGGCCAGCCATTGCCGTTATTAACAACGACAGCAACTCTCCCTATTGAACCGAGCCCGGGCAATCGCCGAGCAGAATCTCGCTAGTATCTATAATATTCCGGTTTGTAAGGTCCTTCAACTGGTACACCAATACATTTTGCTTGTTCTGGGGTTAAAACGGTTAATTTAGCACCCAATTTGTCCAAATGTAGGCGCGCAACCTTCTCATCCAAGCTTTTTGGTAACACATAAACCTTTTTTTCATATTTATTGCCATGTTGCCACAGTTCGATTTGGGCCAATACTTGATTGGTAAAAGAAGCTGACATAACGAAACTAGGGTGACCGGTGGCACAACCTAAATTCACTAATCGACCTTCTGCCAATAAAATAATGCGTTTTCCATCGGGGAAAATCACATGATCGACTTGTGGCTTAATATTTTCCCACGTATATTGACGTAATTCAGCTACTTCAATTTCAGAATCGAAATGCCCAATATTACAAACAATGGCTTGGTCTTTCATTTTTTGCATGTGTTTTAAGGTAATCACTCGATCATTACCGGTAGCGGTTATAAAAATATCGGCTTTCGATGCAGCATCTTCCATCGTCACTACATCATAACCTTCCATGGCGGCTTGTAATGCACAGAGGGGATCAATTTCGGTAACCCATACGCGAGCACCTAAACTACGCAGTGATTGCGCACAACCTTTACCAACATCACCATAACCTAACACCACCGCAATTTTACCGGCAATCATCACATCGGTTGCGCGCTTGATGCCATCCACCAAAGATTCACGAATGCCATATAAATTATCGAACTTGGATTTGCTGACTGAGTCATTCACATTAAAGGCCGGAGCTTGTAAAGTGCCTTGCTTAGCCATGTCATATAAGCGATGCACACCCGTAGTGGTTTCTTCAGAAATGCCGCGAATTTCAGCCATTAATTCGGGATATTTTTCATGCAGCACGATCGTTAAATCACCGCCATCATCCAACGCCATATTAGGACGCCAACCATTGGGTCCTAAAATAGTTTGCTCAACACACCACCAGTATTCATCTTCCGTTTCACCTTTCCAGGCAAACACCGGAATGCCCGCTTTAGCCATCGCCGCCGCTGCATGATCTTGGGTAGAAAAAATATTACAGGAAGACCAGCGTACTTCAGCGCCTAATGCGACTAATGTTTCGATCAAAACGGCTGTTTGAATTGTCATATGTAAACAGCCGGCGATACGTGCGCCTTTTAAAGGTTGTTGCTTTACATATTCTTCGCGTATCGCCATCAAGCCAGGCATTTCAGTTTCTGCAATAGCGATTTCTTTGCGCCCCCAATCAGCGAGGGTTAAATCAGCAACTTTATAATCGTGAGTCATAGTGTTTCCTTTAATATAGTCGGCCTTGTGGCATAAAGATCTTCGTGAACACGCTGTAAATACATCCCTGTACGCTCGAGTTCGGCATCCCTGCCTCACACGGTTCACGAAGACGTTATTGCCGCAAGGCCTGGTTTACTATTTTGTCTTCTTTATCTCAAAACATCCACTTTATCAATTTTTTCCCAAGTAAAATCTACTTCTTCGCGACCAAAGTGACCATAGGCTGCAGTATTCTTATAAATTGGTCGACGTAGATTTAACGTTTGAACTATGCCATAGGGGCGTAAATCAAAATGAGCTTGAATCAATTTAACAATCTCTGCATCGGGTATTTTACCAGTCCTGAACGTTTCAACGCTGATCGATGTAGGTTCTGCGACGCCGATGGCATAAGAAAGTTGTATTTCACAGCGCTCGGCTAAACCTGCTGCAACGATATTTTTAGCTACATAACGTGCGGCATACGCAGCGCTGCGATCCACTTTGGAAGGATCTTTGCCAGAAAAACATCCTCCACCATGCCGCGCCATGCCGCCATAAGTATCAACAATAATTTTACGGCCAGTCAAACCACTATCACCCAAAGGTCCACCAATGACAAAACGTCCGGTGGGATTGACTAAATAACGTGTTTTGGGAGTAATCCATTCTGCAGGCAGTTCAGGCTTGATAATTTCTTCAATTACCGCTTCTGTTAATGTAGCTTGATCGATGTCTGGATCATGCTGTGTTGATAATACAACCGTTTTAATTTCTACCGGCTTACCGTCACGGTATAAAAAGGTAATTTGGGCTTTGGCATCAGGCCTTAACCACGATAATTTCCGGGATTTACGCACATCGGCTTGGCGTTTCATTAAGCGATGAGCAAAGGTAA
>CAZULF010000123.1:0-5222 GCA_964621215.1 uncultured Legionellales bacterium
GGCTTGTTTTTATTAATCACGGGCATAAAAATGTTAATTTTTGCCGAGAAAGAAGTCGATTTGGATAATAACCTCGTTTTAACATGGATGAAAAAACATTTGCGGGTTACCGATCGACTTTATGATGAAAAATTTTTTGTTAGACAGAATAAATTACTTTATGTCACACCATTATTTCTAGTGTTAGTGCTGATTGAAATTAGCGATATAATTTTTGCAGTAGATAGCATCCCGGCAATTTTCGCTATTACAGAGGATCCATTTATCGTATTTACGTCTAATATTTTCGCCATATTGGGGCTACGTGCCATGTACTTTTTGCTAGCACATTTAATGGAACGTTTCACCTTACTAAAATACGGTTTCGCAATAATTCTTTCTTTTATAGGTACAAAAATGTTGATTGCCTACTGGGTGAAAATACCGACTTATGTTTCTTTAGTAGTAGTCGCAGCAGTATTAGCAACTTGCGTGGTTTTAAGCTTGACGGTGTATGCGAAGAAACAGAGAATCAACAAGCTATAATAGGGAATATCCACGAGCAGCTTTACTACGATTTTCTGGTGCTAACCCTAAATCAGCAATAAAACGATCAGCTAAGGCTTGCAAATCTGCGTTATTTCCAGCTTTTAGTTCTAATTCAACTTCTTGAATAGGAGCAGTGCGATTACCGGCAATGACTTGACCGATATCTAATGCAATTTCAACACGACTTTGTTGAAAATTGATATCCCACGTGGTTCGATTAAATTGTGTAGTGAATCGAGGTGCAAGAGTCTCTTTAACTTGGGGTTCGGATAATAACTTTCTTAGTGAGTCAACTGAAATTAAGGATAAATCCAAAGCAAAATCTGCCAATGGCCATTCCCATTCTTGACGTGTCGTTAAACCTTTATCACTGGAGGCCGAGCTTTTTAACGTTTGTATATATTGACCATCGTCATGTCGAATACGTAAAGCAAAACCATTTTTACGCAAAACAATATCTTGTGTGTCGAAATAAGTGCTGGTTAACGTTTGCGTTTTAGAGGGCGTAATGGGATGCTGCAACAAAGTATGTTGTTGCAGCAGAGGAATACGACTCTCAGAAATAGCGAGTTTGATTTCAATTTCAAGGTTCAATTATTGTAACAATCCCGAACGAATTCCTAACAATGCAGCCGTGCTTTTGCTGGCAGAAGAACCCATTTTATTGGCAAAGCTTTTAAAAAAACTGCCTTCCACGGTGTAATCTACCACATTGGTTTCTTGAATAATATTGCGAATCACACCATCGGGTGTCGCAAGACCGTCCACTAATCCCAGATCGGCAGCTTGTTGTCCTGTCCATACAAGGCCGGAAAATAATTGCGGAGAATCTTTGAGGCGCGGACCGCGTCCAGCTTTCACTGCATCAATAAACTGTTGGTGGATAATATCCAACATTTGTTGTGCATATTGCTGATCTTGCGGTTTAATTGGAGAAAAAGGATCGAGAAAACCCTTTTCATCGCCTGCTGTTATTAAGCGACGTTGAACGCCTACTTTATTCATAGTGTCGACGAAACCGAAGCCATTCATCAAAACACCAATGGAGCCAACTAAGCTAGCTTTATCAGCATAAATATAATCTGCAGCAGCAGCGACATAATACGCGCCGGAAGCACACATATCGGTGCAAACAGCATAAAGTTTAATTTTAGGATATGCTTTTTTCAATCGCATAATATTGTCATAAATTTCGCCGGCCTGTACGGGACTGCCGCCTGGGCTGTTGATTTCTAACAATACTGCTTTGGTATTAGGATTTGAAAATGCATCTTCCAAACCTTCATTGATATCATCGGCATTGGCATCGCCTTCATCCATTAGTTCTCCCTTGAGAGTCACTAGAGCAGTATGTGATTTGGCGGCATCATAGCTTGCTGTATGACTAGGGAGCAACGCTATTACAATGGCGGCAAAAATGAATAAATACACCACACGGAAAAATATCCGCCATCGACGCGAACGACGCTGTTCTTTGAGTGTCTCAGTTAGCAAAGTTTCTAATGCTTTTCGTTCCCAGTTATTGGGGCTATCAGGCGTATCATTATTCATAAAGGTAAAATCCAGAGTATATTGTAAAGGATTAGCTATTTAACCGGGTTTTCTTATAAAAGGGAAGGGATGCTCTATGCTATTTCCGTAGTTTTTGTTAAAATGATGCACTATTATGTCTACACATGCCTTTTACATGCAGCGTGCGCTTGCCTTAGCCGCACAAGGTCATTTTACAGCCCACCCGAACCCAATGGTGGGATGTGTGATTGTGCGCGAAGGTAACATTGTGGGGGAGGGTTGGCATCGGCAGCCAGGTACACCGCATGCGGAAGTGCATGCATTGCAAGAGGCGGGGGTATTGGCCCAAAACAGTGATGTGTATGTCAATTTAGAACCCTGCACGCATACGGGACGCACACCGCCCTGTGTCGATGCGCTAATCAAAGCCAACGTTAAACGTGTAATAATCCCTTTTGCGGATCCTAATCCGCGAGTTAATGGCAGTGGCATTGAGCGCTTGCAACAAGCAGGTATCGAAGTGATGACTGGAGTTGAATCCGAGGCTGCAGCGCAGCTGAATAAAACGTTTCTTTATGCTATGCAGCACCAGAGACCTTATGTCATTGCTAAATGGGCTATGACGCTTGATGGCCATTTATCGATGGCCGCACCGCATATGCGCTGGATTACCGGCGAGCTGGCACGAGCGCATGTGCATCAACAACGAGCACAGGTCGATGCAATTATCGTGGGAGCGAATACGGTACGGGTCGATAACCCTCAATTGACTGCGCGATTGGATGATCCTCTTCTCCAATCCACAATAAAACAACCGCTGCGAGTGATTGTGTCTAGCCAAGGCGACATTCCTCTCGAGAGTCAGGTGATTAAGTCAAAAGAAAAAACCTGGATCGTCACAGCCTCGCCAGCTAAAAACCTGCCACCATCAGCTACAGTCAGCTGGCATGTATTGCCTTGCCTCAGTCAGCCAGGCGCGGTAGATTTGCCCCAATTGCTTTCTCATTTGTTCCAAAACGAAGTCAGCAGCGTCATTGTCGAGGGCGGTAGTCATTTATTTGAGCATTTTTTTGCTAGTGGGCTAGTAAATGAAGTACACTTGTACCTCGCTTTAAAGCGATCGGGCCACTCGGCTAATGCGGTAAGCTTTTTGCCGGAGAATTTATCCTGGCAATTGGCGGAATCAATGCCATTAGGGGATGATGTTTTTATCCGATGTTTGGTTAATTAATAGAGTCATTTTTTTGAGTCCATATTATGCATCTAATAGAACAAGCAATTGAAGATTTTCGCGCCGGTAAAATGATTGTCGTTACCGATGATGAGTTACGTGAAAACGAAGGCGATTTGATCATGGCAGCTGAAAAAGTAACGCCTGATGCCATTAATTTTATGATAAAAGAAGGTGGTGGTTTAATTTGTTTAGCCATGTCGAGCTCAAAGATTGACGCCTTGCAATTACCCTTTATGACGACAGATCGCAGCGTACATGATTTTTCAACGGCCTTCACAGTCAGCATTGATGCGCGTTATGGTATTACTACGGGTATTTCTGCAGCTGATCGTGCACGTACCATTCGAGTAGCGGCTGCCGCTAATGCTAGCGCAGCAGATATTGTTGTATCCGGCCATATTATGCCAATACGAGCGCGTGATAACGGTGTGTTAGAGAGACCAGGCCACACTGAAGCGGCTGTGGATTTAGCTCGATTAGCAGGATTGGAGCCAGCAGGAGCGATTTGTGAAATTGTTGCACCCGATGGGGGTATGTTGCGAGGTAAAGGCCTGCAAGAATTTGCAGCAAAGCATGATCTCACGCTCATTAGCATCAAACAATTAATAGAATATCGTCGTATCCATGATCCTATTGCCAACATAACCTTACAGAAAACACCTACTCATCAAGTTATAAAAACAGCCTCATGTCAATTGCAAACTAAACAAGGTGTTTTTACCATGCACGTCTTTCGGGATGGTTCGACCCGAATGGAACATGTGGTGTTAGTTCATGGAGATATCACACAAAATGTCAAACCCTTAGTGAGATTACATTCTTCTTGCTTAACTGGGGATATTTTTGGATCATTATATTGTGATTGTGGCGAGCAACTGCATGTGGCCTTAGATAAAATTGCCGCAGAAACCTGTGGCGTGTTGGTGTATCTTGATCAAGAAGGACGTGGTATAGGCTTAACCAATAAAGTACGTGCTTATGCTTTACAACAACAAGGTCATGATACAGTGAGTGCTAATTTAGAATTAGGCCTGCCTGCAGATGCACGTGATTATGCTGTGGCAGCGGATATATTGCAGCAATTGGGCGTAAAAAACATGCGTTTGTTAACCAATAACCCACAAAAATTAGCGGCATTATCGAGTTTATTAGCACAGGATATAGAACGTGTACCGCATCAAATGCCAGCACATAAAGAATGTCAGCATTATTTACGGGCTAAACGCGATTATCTTGGACATTGGTTGGAATTAGGATGATTATGTTACGTAAAATACTATTTATTTCTTTATTAGTATTCACCGTACCTGCCTATGCCTATCTCGATAGCGGTACGGGTAGCGTAGTTGTGCAAATGCTATTTGCTGGATTAGCGGGTTTGATCGCTGTTGCAAGATTGTATTGGGAAAAAGTAAAAATGGTGATTTTGTGCATAAAATGCTGGATCATACGAAAGCCTATTCCAGAAGCGAAATCTATTTCATCACAACGTGATATTAGCCATGATAAAACGCGATAGTGCTTCATTTCGTGACCCTGCAGGACAGGTTTTTGTGGGCACGGATGCAGTCTATCGCACAGTAATGCCAGTAGCCGCTGAGGATTATGAAGCTGTACGCCAGCATGGAACCCTTCAACATTGGATTAAGCAGGGTTGGTTATGGCCGGAAGAAACAGTACCGCTGACGGAATTAGGTGAAGATGCCGTCGGTGTGTATGCGGTATTAAAACATCCACGCTTATCGTTTATTTCCTATCCGCACGAATGGCCATTCGCAATGTTACAAGCCGCAGCCGTATTTCATTTAGATATGCAATTACGAGCGCTAGAAGAAAATATCATGTTGAATGATGCCTCCGCTTATAATATTCAATTTGTAGATAGTAAACCAGTTTTTATTGACCACTTAGCATTTCGGCCTTATCAAGAAGGCGAATTTTGGCAAGC
>CAZULF010000124.1:0-5048 GCA_964621215.1 uncultured Legionellales bacterium
CAGGAAAGTGAACAATTTTATTCTTATCGACGAGACAACCATACTGGGCGTATGGCTAGCTTGATTTGGTTTAATTAATGTGGAGTAAATGAAATGAAAAACAAACTGAAAACATCTATCATCTTATTAAGTAGCATAATGACTTTAGCTGCAATCGGTGTGTCTATTCCCGCTATGGCAAGTTTGCCTACTACGGTTGAAGGAAAACCGCTTCCGACACTCGCACCGATGTTACAAAAAGTGACGCCCGGTGTTGTTAATATCGATATAAAAGGCCGTTACAATGCAGCAGCCGATCCGTTTGCCGATCCACAGGGTAATGGACGTAGAGGACGCAAAAACGGTAAAGAATTTCATACCGATGGTTCTGGTGTCATTATCGACGCGAAAGAAGGTTATATCGTGACTAATGCGCATGTCACCAATCAAGCTGACACTATCACAGTAACATTAAATGATGGTCGTCGCTTTAGTGCCAAATTAATAGGACAAGATGTTGCTTCTGATATTGCTGTACTTAAAATCCAAGCCAATAATCTCACCGCAATTCCTTTAGCGGCTTCTAATAAAGTACAAGTTGGTGATTTTGTTGTGGCTATTGGCAGCCCTTTCGGTTTAAAACAAACAGTAACATCCGGTATTGTAAGCGCTATGCAACGTAATGATATTGGTATTGAAGGCTATGAAGATTTTATTCAAACCGATGCCTCAATTAACCCGGGTAATTCCGGTGGTGCGTTAGTGAATTTACATGGCCAACTCATTGGAATTAATACTGCTATTCTTGCTCCTACGGGTGGTAATGTCGGTATTGGTTTTGCGATACCTTCCGACATGGCTAAAAACATTATGGCCCAAATTGTAAAATACGGTTCTGTTTCGCGTGGTATAGCCGGCATTATGATGCAGACCGTGACACCTGAATTAGCTCATGCATTTAAAGAGCCCGATGCAAAAGGCGCATTAGTCACACAAGTTGCCGTCACCTCGCCGGCGGCAAAAGCAGGATTAAAAGTAGGTGATATCATCGAAGCCGTCAATGGTGAAGCGATGAATGATTCAGGTCAGGTGCGTAATGCAATGGGCTTAGTCCGCGCTGGTTCTGCAGTTGAGTTAAGTATTTTGCGAAATAATAAACCGCAAAAAATTAAACTGGCTACCACTGAACCGCAAGAATATGAAAAAGCCAATCGCGAAAATAATCCTTATTTATTTGGTATGATGATGCGTAATTACGATGCGCAAATTCCTAATTTTGGCCGTGTGCAAGGTATTCAAATTTTGAGCTTGAATGACAATTGCCCTGCATGGCAAGCCGGTTTGCGTCCAGGTGATTTGATTGTTTCTGCTAATAATCAAGCTGTTTCAAATCTCGATATGCTGAATAACGTAGCGACACAAGATTCCGAACAATTATTGGTAAATGTTTTCCGCGGTAACAGTTCCGCATTTTTTGTGATACCGAAGGGGTAGTCAGGACGGATTAAACATCCAAAGAATGCTACCAATACCACTGGTGACAGACTCCCAATCGTCTGTCGCCAATTTTATTGCATAAAGAGAAGCGGTTTGCATATCAGGCAGATCTTCATCAGTCAGGTAATCAGCGAAACGACTAATCCCTAAATTGTGACCGACACAAAGTATATGCGAGTCTTTGTTATCAAGATGTCGAATAACGTTCAACCAGCGATCGATGCTAGCATTATAGAGTTCATCACTCGGAATTAACAGCGCTGTTAATCCCAAATCAGCCGCAAAGGTTTCCGCTGTCATGGTTGTGCGCGTTGCTGTACTGTAAATGATCTGTTGCAGCTTAATATGTTTTTGCTGAAAGAATTTCGCCGTTTGATGCACTTGTGTAATACCAACATCAGTCAGTGGACGTTGTTTATCGTCACTTCCAAACGTCGGATTCGTCGCTTGCGCGTGGCGTAAGAGATAAATTATTTTCATTTTAATCCAGATTTTTACTAATCGGCAAAAATACGGGTGTACCATCTTCTGCAGTGACTACAACACCTTTATTACTAATTTCCGTTACTGTTGAACCATCCGGTAAAGTCATGCCAGTGGAAACTTGAAAATATTGGCCATTGATTTGCAACATAGCCTGCCAACGTCCAGAAACTTGGCCGACATACATGGTTTGAATAGTTTGCGAAACAATCTCTGACTCATTCGCTTTCGTATTCGCGGGTTGTAGTCCAAATTCATAACCGGCCTGCCCTAGTTCGGGCTGTAATTTTTTTAACTCCACTAGCGATTTGGTGGTAGTCAGTTTTGATGCGGCAATTTGCGCATCAACTTGCGCCAATTTTTGTTGCAGCTGAGCCAATTGATATTGATTAACTAATTCAATATATTGTTGCTGCATTTGTTGGCTTTGGGCTAACAAAGCTAACGATTCTGGTGTTGCTGGCGAGGGTTGTCCAATCTGTACTGGATTTTCTTGTGGAGTAGTATTCGTAGTTGCTACTGTAGGTGCTGGTTGTGTTACCGCTGGCTCTGGCGGAGTAGACTCACTCACTATTGCAGGAGGAACATCTGGCGTAGCAGCTGTATTACCGCCATCTTCGGTAGCGAAAAAAGTTGAATACACCAGATACAATACTAGGCCGACACAGCCAATCAATGCAATTAGCATGATTTTTTGCTTTGTATCTAGTTGTTTGACATTATCCATCAAACTCATTGCGTTATGCTCCTAAAACTTCCAGCTGCATCGTTCCTGAAAGAATACCTGAATCAATCGTCAGAGTACAATTAGTCAAAATAACCGGAAAATTTTGCAGCTCTCTGGCTAATAATGTAAACACGCTTAACGTTACATCAGAAAACGTAATATTCAGAGTAACTTGTTTATAATTGTCTTTGGTTTCCATCGCCCCAACCGCTACGCTATTGTGCTCAGGAAAAATCCGACTTAAATCATCATACAACTGTGCGACCGTTTCGCGCAAATTATAAATCGTTGTTGGTGTAGCTCTATTAGGCGTCATCATAGCAAAAGCCAACTCAGCATGACCACCATTGACCAAAAAATTAACTTGATGATTTTTCACCCAAGCTAAAAGTAACCCTGCATCACCCCCATTTTGTTGTAAGGTGAAAGTCATTTTTTGATCAGCCCACGTCATACTCGTGCTCGACCAACCTGGGATAGTCATCAATAATTCAATATCATTGACAATGTCTAGTAAAATGGCTGCTGGTGCTGGCGATTCTAATTGTGCCTGGTAAGCCGCATAGGGATTTTGTGGCGTCACTACTTGTGCCTCAATCGGCTGTTGTACGATGGGGGCCACCACTTTAGCTGGCATCAATATTTTCCAACCAATATAACCAATGATAGAAATAAAAATAAAAATCACCAGATTTTTTGCAATACCGGTTGAGGGTAATCGCAACTCAGCCAGTGCATCATCGATTGGTAATAACTTGAAACTTTCATCCAGCTCCAAGGTAGGAAATACTGGATCCGCTAATTCTGTAAACGATTCAACCATTATCGGCTCGAATGCAAATTTTTCATCGGTGGCAACCGCAGCTAATGGCACATCGCCGTGCACATAAATTTCGTAGCGATTATCGCCCACCGCTAATGAAATAAGTTCATCCGCCAAATTAATGACGGGTAATTCCGCATCCAAATACACATTACCGCCGCGGATGACAACCAGTAGTGCATTGTCGGTACCGGCTAGGGTTTCGCAATAAACCATATCAACCGGGTTACCAAAATGCTGCCAAACTGTTTCGGCTAATAAATACCCTGGGTCACGCGAAAAAATAGCTTCCACTTCACCGGTTTCGATAGCAAAAAAACGCGCATACTGACCATTTTCACGCGCCAGCATCATCGCCTCACGCCGTAAAATAGCCGTGCTCTTCGAGCTTAGGGTTTCACGATAGGTGTAAACTGCAAATTGTTTACCATCTGCGCGCGTCAGAACTGGCATTTATTGCGGCCCATAGTCGTTCATTCCATTATGGGTAGTCGAAATAATTACCGGTGTAATTAATAAGACTAATTCCTTGTTAATGGTGGTGGCACCCGTACCGCCGAGTATCGCACTATTTAAGAATTTAGATTGATCGGCAGAATTAAGATTCTGTTTAAAGCCGGCAAGGATTAGAGTCGCACCATTAGGAATCACACTACGCTGATTAAAACTGCGCAAGTTTACTGTTGGCATCTGTATCACTTGTGGTGTTGAAATTACCGTACCACTTGATGCACTACTACTGCCACCCGCTGGAGTACCTGCCGTTGTTTCATCTACCGCATTACCACCTTCGGATTCCGTACTCACAGGTAATCCTGTTTGTGCATCGATCGTTTCTAATGAGGTCAGGTTCGATAATACGCTACTGATTTGTAAGAATACGTTCTGTTCTTGAATTTTAGGCAATAAATACAAATTGAAACCTGTCACAACGGTGCCTAATTCTGGTGTAGGAATGGCTGCTACACCATTAGAGATGCTACCACCATCATAACCATTGATATACGCTTGCTGCGATTGCAACGAAATTGTGGCGACCTGGTTATTCAATGTTGTCACCGTAGGTTCGGTCAACACACTTACATCGCCTTGTTCTTGCAAGGCTTGAATGAGTGTTTGTGTACCGGCCCATAAGCTGCCTGTTCCGCCCAACCAAGTTAATCCTACAGGACTAAAGCTACCGGTATTACCCGCATTGGTTGCACCACTGCCTGACAAAGTGAAGGTATCGTGTCCATGTTTTCTAACCAACTGCCAGTTAATACCCATATTAAAGTTTTTCGACAATTGCACTTCGATAAGCTGCACATGAATACGTACTTGGCGAGACAGTTCGCCATTCATTTTATTAACATAATCTTCAATCGCACGCACATTATCTGGATGATCGTGCACTGTGACCGTGGTAGTCGATTGTGAAACTGTCGCTTTACCATCTTTTGATAATAAACTCTGAATAGTTTTAGTAATGTCTTCCCAGACAGAAACCGTACCGCTCAAATTGCTGTATTGTGTGTCTTGGCTAAAATCATACCCACC
>CAZULF010000125.1:0-4933 GCA_964621215.1 uncultured Legionellales bacterium
CAGTGCTGGTGGGTGAACAATATCCTAAAGGCTTAGGCCATACCGTACCCGAGCTAAAACAAGTTCTGCCAGAGAAGACGCCTATTTTAGAAAAAGTCCACTTTTCTTGTGCCACCGAACCCGCTTGCTGGAAAAAAATTGATGGCATCGACTGCGATCAAGTCATTATCATGGGGATTGAAGCGCATGTGTGTGTGTTGCAAACTGCATTAGAACTGTTAGCACGTGAAAAAACGGTCTATGTTGTCGCCGATGCGGTATCGTCACGCAATCCGGAGGATATAAAATATGCTTTGGATCGGATGAACGGTGAAGGCGTGATTGTGGTTACACGCGAGATGGTGCTGTTTGAATGGCTGCGCCAAGCGAATACAGATTTGTTTAGGGAAGTGAGTAAAGAGTTTTTTTAAAACAACAAATCTAAATTCGTTTCACTGGCATCCATATTTCGTAGTTTTTCTAAATTTTTGAAGTCCCATAAATTTTTATCCATCATTTGGCTAGGTTTAATGGCGGATAAAGCATGCAACATATTGCTGGGGATTTTAGGATTTTCTTTGGCTAGCGTGTCTATCAATGACTTCACCCGCACTCGCGCTAAATTATCTTGCGAACCACATAAATTGCAAGGGATAATCGGAAATTGTCGCTCTTTGGCGTAATCGATAATATCGCTTTCCTGACAATAGGCTAATGGACGAATCAAAATATGGCGTTTAGTATCGGTGAGTAATTTTGGTGGCATGGAGCGCACTTCACCATTATATAAAATTGACATCAATAAAGTACGAATTAAATCATCGCGATGATGGCCTAACGCAATTTTAGTAAAGCCATGTTCTTCGGCATAACGATAAATAATGCCGCGCCGTAACCGCGAGCATAAACCGCAATAAGTTTTGTTTTCTGGAATCTTATCTTTAACGATAGAATACGTATCTTGATGATGAATAGTAAACTCAAAGCCATGATCACCCAACCATTGACGCAGTTTACTATCATCCCATCCGGGCTGACCTTGATCTAGAGTAAATGCATGCAGAGTAAAATCAATTTTAGCGCGCTTGCGTAAATTTTCTAAAATACATAATAAAGTGAATGAATCCTTGCCGCCCGACAAACACACCATGATTTTGTCGCCATGCTGGATCATATTATAATGCTCAATGGCTTCGCCGGTATAATGCTGCAGCTTTTTTTCGATTTTTAAAAAATTCTTTTTATCGCTGGAAAGCGTTTCAATTTCTGGGCTTATTTCAATGGTTGAACTCATGGCTAGCGCACCTGGTAAAAGGCGTAATTGTACGTTTCCAGTGCAGACATTGCAAATTTAATACTCTTACTCGAAGATATGATAACGACGGTATTAATATTAGATTAATAAAAAAAACATATCTTGAAGATTGATTCTGTATTATAATATCGACAGCTGTGCGATTAAACAATAATTATGAGGTTAGTATGCTTAAATCTAAAGAGTCTTCCTCTTCTTCTGCTCAACCACCATCAAATGAGGTTACAGAAGAACAACATTCTCTTCTTATTACAACAATAGGCATAGCCACGCTCACTAGTCATAAACATAAAACAACAGGATCAGAAGATCGTTTCGCAGTTGATCTCATGCCGGATAGTATTTCGACCTTGAGTCCTGAAAGAATCAAGCGAACCATAAAAAGCTCGATGCGTAAATTAGAAAAAGGCTGGAAGAAGTTACATATAGAAGGATCAAAAGCAATACCTCCCGCGCCTTGTAACTCAGGCTCTACTCTGATTGATTGTCTAGTCATTCCTGCGAAAATGTCAACAAATTTTGATATTTACACTACTAGTTTGGGTGACAGCAATGCCATTTTAGTAAAACTTAAACAAAATGCATTGAGTGAAACTGAATGCGAATGGACGCGGTTAAACAGAGTATTGCATCGACCTGATGTAGACATAACGTGGTGTGCACTGCATAAGGGATATATTCCCACTATTAAAGATAAACTTAGGCTAAACGCGAGGTCGTACGATAATCCTAATGAAGAAAGCCCGGTTATTTTTAACAACCGATTTGCTTATGTATGGAGAAATGAGAAAGGACTGTGTTATCGAAGCCTGAGTGTAACACGATCTATCGGTGATTATCGCTTCCCCGACTTATTGAAACAACCCGATATCGCTCACGATACGAGCACTATCTCATCGAATGAAACCCATATTTTAATTCTCGCCAGTGATGGCTTAGAAAAAGTGATTAACTCACGTTTGTTTAAAGAGATTCTGATAGCGCAGTATAATATGGCCTTAGAAAAAAAGGATGATAATGCTACATTGGCGCAAGCAATAGCATCTTCACTTGTAACAGGTATTTCAGAGTCTGTTTGTAATTATGACGATGCTACTATTGTTGCATTACCTCTTGATTTTAGTTTACGTTCGCCGGTAAGCATAAAAATTGCTGATGGACATGCAGGCTCAGATACAGCAGAATATGTGGTTGCAAATCATGGTAGAATTTTATCTGAAAGGCTAGAAAAAGCATTAACTAAAAAGCAAGAAAAAGAATTAACGAAGAAGTCCGCCGTTTCTCTAAGCAGAAGTCAAGCCTCATTCATGCCCCCGCCGCTCGATTTACGGAAAGTGTCATCTTCTGATGAGGAACAAATAACTCCTCCATCTCTCAATAAAAGTTAAGCTTTTTGTATGGATAAAAAAAAGGGGCCACAAGGCCCCTTTTTTATCATCAAATAGCAGATTAAAGCAATCCGTAGATTTTGAGTTTTTTGCGCAATGTACCACGGCTTAAGCCCATGATTTTTGCGGTACGGGATTGGTTATTACCGGTATATGCCATTACAGCTAATAATAAAGGTAATTCTACTTGTTCAAGAAACATTTCATATAAATTAGAAGGTTCTTCACCACCTAATTGAGAAATATAATTATCCCAAGCTCTTTTTACTGCTTCACGCAACGGCGTATCTTGCGCTGCAAAGGATTGAGCGGTTGCATCTTTGTTAATTACTGCGTTCATAGTCATGTTTGTCACCCTCTTAATGAAAAAATCAGTTAATTGTCTGGTGGGCCATTATCCCAAAACGTTACTTTAAAAGCATTTCTAAAGTTTCGCAAGCATAATCAGCTACCGTTCATCAAAGGGTATGTTGGCCAACTTGCGGAGAAATTCCTTTCGTTTTAAACAACATATCCTTGTTACAAAATATTCGTAAAATAGGGAAGTTACGCAAAAAGGATATCCATTCCTTAGTGAGCAAACCTCCATTTGAAGCTATCGTTAAATTTTTATTCAACTCTAGCACCTTGAACATTATAACACCAGCTAGAATTTAAACAAGATGGTTTTTATAAAAAAGTTTTTTGCGATGCCAGCCTTCGTTGGCATCGCAAGGGCATTATTATTTGCCTGTATCTGGTCGCTTACGGTACAATACCGCTACTTTACCGATAGTTTGAACCAGCTCAGCATGGAGTTCCTGGCAAATCTGGGTAATAATCTCCGTGCGGAATGTGCGATCATCTCCAGGGATTTTTACTTTGATAAGCTCATGATCCTCCAAAGCATGATCGATTTCAGCTTGTACGGCAGGTGTATAGCCATGTTGGCCAAGTAAAACCACAGGTTTGAGGGCATGTGCTTGGGCACGTAAGCGAATTTTTTGGTCTTTTTTAAGCATGTAAAGTTCCATTATTTGTAATTACCGAGGTTTTTATCATAACTGACACAAGAGTTCCAGTAAAATGAGTGGAAAACGTACTTATTTTCTCGATGCTTTGTCGTCCCACGGCTTGTCCGCGGGATCCAGAACATGTCGAGACGGCATGGATCCCGCGGACAAGCCGTGGGACGACGAGGATGTTAGACGGCGAGACGGAGAAAACCCATTTAATGCCATCAAGTTATTGATTGTTATATTTATTTTTGGCGGTATCCTGCTCTGGCTCATCACTTATTGGTGCATTGCTGATCCACAGCGGCAATGGCTGTTAGTCGGTCTTTATGGGTGGTCTAGCGGCCTGTTTATTACTTATCGAATTTATACCTTAACCAAACGGGTGCAGCAGCAACATGGCCAGATCAAAAAGCAGTAAACAATGGCTCAAAGAGCACTTTGATGATCAATATGTCAAAAAAGCCCAAGCGGAGGGTTACCGCTCGCGTGCTGTTTTTAAACTCATGGAAATCCAAAAAAAAGACCATATCATCCGTCCGGGTATGGTGGTGGTAGACTTAGGTGCAGCGCCGGGTGGATGGTCGCAAATAGCCGCTGAATGGGTTAAACCGCGTGGACAGGTTATTGCACTGGATATTTTGCCTATGGATCCTTTGCCTGGGGTTGAGATTATCACCGGCGATTTTACCACGGATGCGGTCTATAATGCGCTAATTGCTCATTTGCAAGGGCGCCAAGTGGATGTGGTATTATCAGATATGGCACCGAATTTCAGTGGTAATCCCGCGGTAGATCAACCACGAAGTATGTATTTGGCCGAATTAGCATTAGATTTCGCCAGGCAAACCCTAAAACCTGGCGGTAGTTTTTTAACGAAAGTGTTTCAGGGAGCGGATTCGGCAGACTTTTTAAAGCTCTTGCGTAGTCTATTTACCACGGTAGTCGTGCGTAAGCCCGATGCCTCTCGGGATCGCTCCCCCGAAGTCTATATGTTAGGACGTGGAGCGAAATAGTACAGTGCCTTGTAGCCTGGATGCAGCGAAGCGGAATCCGGGGTTTTTCAGGCAGAGGATCCCGGATTCCGCTTCGCTGCATCCAGGCTACTAGTAATTACCATATATGACCATATATACTTATGGCATATACACATTCTCTTGAAGTGAGGTTCATCTTGAACGACATGTTTAAAAATCTGATCATCTGGTTGACCATTGTCGTGGTCTTAGTATTTGTTTTTAGTAGTTTTGGTCCAC
>CAZULF010000126.1:0-4913 GCA_964621215.1 uncultured Legionellales bacterium
TCTGCAGCTTATCGTAGCGCTGTGGCGCAATCCTTTTCAGATGCAGCGAATGACTCATTGGATACGACAGCCTCTATGCAGCCTACGTTGATTGTACATCAAGGAGCTCAAATTAATGTGTTTGTCGCGAGAGATTTAGATTTTTCGTGGGCACTAAGGCACGATAAATGATTTATTACGGCCCCGCATCGAAAGGACTGCTTGCGCCAATTAAAGAATTTTTAGACGATTGCTTAACGTCAGAAATATTAATTAATAAGCCGCAGGAAATTTATGTTGAAAAACAAGGTAAAATGGAGATGCATAAGGTCCCAGCATTGAATGAACGTACCTTGCTGACTTTATTTCAATTGATAGCGAATGAAAACAATCAAGAAGTGAGTGAAACTAGGCCATTATTGTCTGGTAGCCTATTAGATGGTTCACGGGTTCAACTCGTATTGCCGCCAACCTCCAAATATCCAGCCCTTTCTATTCGTCGCAAAGTAGCGCAGAAACGCGATCTTGCGGATTATGAGCAGGATGGCTTTTATGAGAATACCTTTGGTGCCAAGGTGGATGCGCACGCCCTTGGTGATTTACCGCCAGCAGAGCAAAAGCTTGCTACTTTGTATCATGAAAAAGCCTGGTCCGCGTTTGTGAAACAAGCCATTCTCATGAAAAAAACGATAGTGATTTCCGGAGGAACCTCTAGTGGCAAAACCACATTTTTAAATGCGTGTTTACGTCATATTCCTGCCGATGAGCGCTTGTTAGTATTGGAAGATACCCGTGAAATCGATACATTTCATGAAAACCAATTGTCGCTCCTTGCCAGCAAAGGTGAACAAGGGGTAGCGAAGGTGAGCATGCAAGATTTAGTGCAAGCTTCACTTAGGCTACGGCCAGATAGAATCGTGATAGGTGAAATTCGTGGAAAAGAAATACTGGATTTTCTTGCGGCAGCATCAACTGGACATGATGGAAGTATGACCAGCATTCACGCGAATAATCCGGCCATTGCTTTTATGAGAATGGCACAAATGTACAAGTTGAATAACGTGCCATCTATGACTGATGAAGATATTTATCGAGAACTAAAAGCCGTGATTGATATCATTATCCAGCTAGAAAAAACTCCCGATGGACGTCGAGTACAAAGTGTTTTTTATCGGTATGGAGATGCAGCCATTTTATGAACGTTAATTATACATCGATTTTATACCATTAATTTCATGGAGTAAAAAAGCTGAATGAAATATACGAATATATGGCAAAAACCATTTAGTAATAAATCGGTAAAAAAAGTGTTCTTATTATTAATAGTCATGCTCTGTTTAAGTTGGTATTTAGGCGGCATGTTGGCAGTTGGTTTTTTAGGATTAAAGCCGGGGATTAGCTTATATAACCTCTCATCGATTTGGTGTGCAGGCTTTCCTGGCATAGCTGGCTTTTCTTTCGTATTGCTGTTTGTCATCGCTATATCGTGTTTCGGTTTTTACCTAGGGAATATTTATCGCTTTATTGCTGAAAATATTTTTATGATCGTTGTATCAGCGGCTGCAACAATGAGTTTGTCACTGGCACTGTACAACAGTCTACATCATTCGAATATGCCATTATGGCCATGGGATTGGTACCATATTGTGGTATTGAATAGTTTTAGCATCAGTAACAGTGCTAGCTTATGGGGTTTTTCTATTCTATTTGGTATGCTAATGCTGTTTATTTATTTCTGGATATACATTAATCCACATAGCAATAAGTTGGGCAATGCACATTTTGCTTCTGTTGTTGAGGTGTATAAATCTCAGTTATTTAATAAGACAGGGATGGTTATCGCTAAAGCTTATAATGAAATACTACGAGTCAAAGGTCACGAAGGCATGCTGGTGGTTGCGCCTATGGGTTCGGGAAAAACCACAGCTGTTGCTATACCTAATCTATTAGAGTGGGAAGGTTCGGTTGTAATTAATGATTTAAAAGGGGAGCTTTGGGAGAAAACTGCAGAATTTAGAAAACAGCATTTGGCGAATGCCTGCTATAATTGGTCTCCAAGTGAGCCGGATAGTCAACATAGGCAAAATCCATTTTTTTATGTTAGTCCGAATCCTGAGTACTGGTATCGTGATTTACAGTTGATCGCTCAATCTCTCATTCCTAGCGGCAAGCAAGAGCAGAATTTTTGGCTGCAATCATCTCGTGATTTGTTTCTATTTTTAGCTATGTATTTGTTCACAACAAAAAAGATGGCAACGCTTTCAGAAATTTATCGTTTAGCCAAACAGCCTAATTTTGTTGCTTGGTTGACAGAAGTTATTGCAGAAGGGGAGGATAGCTATCCGGCAGTATTAATGCAAAATGCGTATGCACTACTAAATGCTGATCACGAAACACGCAGTAATATGCTACAAGATTTTTATGCTCGAATCACGCTATTCGGAGACCCCATTATTCAGAGGAATACCGATCATAATGATTTTGATATACGCAATATACGAAGAATCAAGATGAGCATTTATATAAACATTCCTGAGCGCGAGCAAGATAGACTCTCTCCGCTACTCACGCTTTTTTGGGCACAATTCATCGATAACGTGACGATAAAAGAACCTAACCCACAAGAAGAGCCCTATTCGGTTCTGGCCATTTTGGATGAGTTTGGAGCGTTAGCAAAGATTGAAAAATTAAAAAGAGGGGCAAGCTTTTTACGCAGCTTCCACGTAATTTTAATGATTATTGTACAGTACTTGGGACAGATTGAGTCAGTCTATGGGAAAGTGGATGCCAGAAGTTTTTTAAATATGAAAGTCAAAATGACATTTACATTGAATGATGATGCAGATGCAAAATATTTCTCTGATTGTATAGGTCAAACCACTGTGAAGATGCGCTCGCGTAATATCAGCAATCATAGAGGGGGAGGTGGTGTTGCTATCAATCATCACGATCAATTAAGACCCTTAATGCGACCTGAAGAAATCATGCGTATGCCAAAAGATAACGCGTTGATCTTGATTGAAGGGGGATATCCTATACAAGCAAAAAAATGCTTTTATTTTAAGGAGCGGCGCTATAAAGCGCTATTGCAGAAGCAGTCTATGTTAAAAGGAGCAAAGTAATGAAGTTAGTAATGCGTAGATTTATGTTACTGGGAGCAGTTGGTGGGTTGGCGGGATTAACTGCCTGTACAGCAATCAATCCCTATACTGGACAAAATCAAATAAATGATACGACGAAAGGCACTATTTTAGGTGCTGGGACCGGCGCGGCTATAGGAGCATTAGCTGGAGGAGGAAAGGGCGCGCTCATTGGTACAGGTGTTGGTGCTGTAGCCGGCGCAGGCGTGGGTTATTGGTTAGATAAGGAAAATGGAGAATTACGGCAGGAGTTAGTAGGCAGTGGCGTGCAGGTAAGGAAAAACGGTTCTCAAATAGAGCTGGTGATGAGTTCTGATATTAGTTTTGCAGTTAATAGCGCGGATATCAATTCAGCATTTTATCCAACATTGAACTCTGTTGCCAAGGTGCTAAAAAAATATAGTAATCAAAATGTGTTAATTACAGGATATACGGATAATTCGGGTTCGGCTACCTACAATCAGCAGTTATCCGCGCGTCGGGCAGATAGCGTCGCTTCTTATTTAGGAAGTCATGGTATATCCATCAATAAAATATTTACTAAAGGGATGGGTGAATTAAATCCTATTGCAAGTAATAGTACTGCGGCTGGACGATCTAAGAATCGACGGGTGGAGATTATATTGAGAGCAAAATAATAAAGCGAATAGCATTAATCATCGTTTTTTGTTGCTAAGAGAGAGCTTTATAAAATGTTGTTTTGCTTGCTCGGTTAACTCAGGCACGATAGCCTGTAGCTGTTGTGCCTGGGAAGGATTTTTGACAATACTTTCTAAAAGCCTACTAGCTAAATATCCTGCTTTTTGACGATTGTCACTTTGATCGGTGGCAAAGTCATTAAGCAGAGTTCCTAGTTGTTTGAACGTTTTGCTGTTCGACGCTGTAAGAGATAGAGCGCTGCTGCGTATTAATTCTAATTGAGTGGTATTCGTTAAGAAATTGTTAGGTTGGATGGTTATAACCTCTTTAAGAGGTGAAACCATTTTTTGAAGTAAAATATTCATAGCTTCGTAATTGCCATTGAAGCCTTTTATGCTGGCATCTATATAATGCGTAGTTTCAATTTTTGTCCAGTCTAATATAAATCCAGCTTTTTTAGCTACTAAATCACAATATGCGCGTTGTGTGCGACCATTGCCCTCGCGAAAAGGATGTATCGCATTCAATTCATTAAAATAATAGGAAAGTTTAGTGCAGAAATTAGATTGATTTAATCCCGCAAGAAAATGATCTTGCTTTAACTTATCAAAAAGTTTCGTTATTTCTGACGTAATAAACTGCTTATTAGCGAAATAGCTCTCTCCTTTAGCAATATCAACAGTTCGTTCTTGCCCAGCCCATGCATAGATTAAATGAAAGAAATGGTGGTGTATGGCCTTTAGGTGAGCGTAATCCAAGTTCCCCGATGGTAGAGCCTCACGACTTTGCATAACAAAGATAGCGCCTTCTTTATAGGCGAGTTCTTCTTGATCGCGGATATTGAAATGATTGATTAAGACGGTAGTACCGGGATAAACGTAAGGATCACTTTTTGGCTGGCTTTCCATGCGCCAATATCCTCTTTAGACATTCTTCTTTTGTGATATGGCCGGCATCATATTCTGCTAGATCATGCAGATATGTTTCAGGCAAGACAACGTCTTCTAAATGCAAGCTGGCTAATGCTTGTTGCATAGGACCAGTGAGCCTAGCAGATGGCGATGTATGTTGCAGTTTTCTAGCAGTTGACATATGTGACTCTCTCCATAACTTACATTGTCTATTATACCAAAAATTTCATTAAAAATCCATGGA
>CAZULF010000127.1:0-4852 GCA_964621215.1 uncultured Legionellales bacterium
GCTGCTTTCTTTGGTCCCGTCAAATATGCCATTCTGCCGCAACAATTATATGACTCCGAATTAGTAGGAGGTAATGGCTTGGTTGAGATGGGAACTTTTATCGCCATTTTAGTGGGAACCCTTTTCGGGGGGATTTTTATCGCAATTCCGCATTATGGATCAACGGTCATCGCCATAGCCACCATCGGCTTGGCGGTCTTAGGTTGGTTTATTAGCCGTTATATCCCCATCGCCAATGCCGTCGATCCAGCCGTAAAAATTGATTGGAATATTGTGCGCCAAACCTGGCGTAATATTGAGGTAGCTCGTAAAAATCGCGCGGTGTTTCTCTCGATTTTAGGCAACTCTTGGTTTTGGTTTTTTGGCGCGGTGTTCTTTGCTCAAGTCACCAATTATGCCAAGTTTAATTTAGGCGGAAACGAACATATCGTGACATTATTGTTAGTCATGTTTTCAGTGGGTGTGGGCGTGGGTTCCTTATTTTGCGAACGTTTATCCGGCCATAAAGTGGAGTTAGGCTTAATTCCTTTTGGCTCAATTGGGTTAACCTTGTTTGGTATAGATGTCTATTTTGCTCATCCAGGCCTTAGCCATTTCCAAAATCTCGGCGTTTATGCCTTTTTATCTGACGCGGGAAATTGGCGCATTTTATTCGATTTATTAATGTTGGGTATCTTTGGCGGATTTTATATCGTGCCATTATATGCAGTAATTCAGCAGCGCAGCGAGCCCTCTCATCGGTCGCGCATTATCGCTGCCAGTAATATTTTAAATGCCTTTTTTATGGTGATTGCGAGTTTTTATGCCATCGCTTTATTGTCTTTTGGCATGACTATTCCACAGTTATTTTTAACCACCGCGATTTTAAATGCGTTAGTGGCCATCTATATTTACACCTTAATGCCCGAGTTTTTAATGCGATTTATTACCTGGATTTGGGTGAGTATTTTATATCGAGTTAAGGCGGTTGATATTGTAAAAAACATTCCAGACGAAGGCCCTGCCGTATTGGTGTGCAACCATGTAAGTTTTGTCGATGCATTGATTATATCAGCGACAGTGCGGCGCCCTATTCGCTTTGTGATGTATCACAAAATTTTTAAAATCCCGGTTTTGAGCTTTATTTTTCGTACGGCAAAAGCTATTCCCATAGCTCCGGAAAAAGAAAACCCTGCTCTCAAAAAACAAGCGTTTGAAGATATTGCTAAGGCTTTAAAAGATGGCGATTTGGTCTGTGTATTTCCTGAAGGCGGCATTACTCATGACGGCAAAATACAAGCCTTCAAACCAGGCGTCATGCAGATTATTGCAGATACCCCCGTTCCCGTCATTCCTATGGCCCTTAGCGGCCTATGGGGTAGTTTCTTTAGCCGACGTTGGGGTAAAGCTATGAGCCGCTTCCCACGCCGAATACGCTCGCGTATCACCTTGAGCGCAAGTGCTCCTATTCCACCTGAACAAGTGACGTTAGCTAAATTGCAGCAAACCGTTGAAGATTTGCGTGGAGACGTGGCCTAGCAACGGATCTTGGTGTAAAGCAAACGAACTCAAAGTGCATGTCCTGTGATTTTTATAAAAAATGCAAGAAACTTGCTAAAACAGGAAGTTTTCTGCTAAAATTAAACGGGAGCAATAGAAACTATGCTAAAAAGTACAGAGCGAATTATTAATAGTGGGTTAGAAAGTCATCTTATCCGAGATGTCGATTTAATGTCCGTTTTTAAGGGTAGCGCTGCTAGTCGTTATGCGTTGATTAATAAGAGTCTTAAAGCAAAAAATTTGATTCGAATCGCGCGCGGACTCTATCTGCTTGCACCAAAATACAATCAAACAATATTTAGTCAATATTATATCGCTAATCAACTGGTACCATTTAGTTTTGTTTCCGCTGAATCTGCTCTAAGTTTTCATGGTTGGATACCCGAGAAAATAACACAAGTTACCAGCATTAGTATTTTTGGACGCAATAAAGCATTTAAAACATCAGTAGGAGAGTTTGTTTATTTGGTTCCACCTATCCCGAAAATAAGTATTTTAAAAGGTGTAAGCTTACAGAGGATACACGATAAAAGAGTGTGGATGGCCTCTCCTTTACGTGCCTTAATGGATTATGTTTATTGGCACAAAGTAGATAATGCAGATATTAGCTTCTTAATGAATAGCTTGCGAATTGATATAGAAAATATTCAGACGTTGCAGATAAAAGAGATTGAAGAATTAATGCTGATTTATCGTGCTAAACGCATTCGTGTTTTTTTGAAAAATATTAAGAGAGAATTAGAGCGTGGAAAATAAATTAATTAATGATAGATTGCAGCAATATAATTTGATCACTTTGGAAGATGAGGAAAATGCATTAAAAGAAATACTGCAAGAAGTAGCTTTGTATGCATTAGCAAGTACCCATTTTTTTAGCAAAGCTTTATTTCAAGGTGGCACAGCCTTGCGTATTTTGTATCAATTACCTAGATTTTCCGAAGATTTAGATTTTATATTGAAAGAGGTTGATTTAAATTTTAAGTGGGATATTTATATTGCTCAAATAGCCGAGGCAATGAAAATTTTTGGCGTAGAACCTGAAATTATCGATCGCAGCAAAGCAGATAATACGATCCAAAAACTCTTTATAAAGGATAACTCTATCGGTAAAATTTTAAACTTAAAATTTAATCATTACTCTAAAAAGGAATTAATGATTAAGCTTGAAATTGATACAAACCCTCCATCGGGGTCCAATGAAGAAATTAAGTTTCTTGATTTTCCGTTGGATTGTAGTATTACCGCCCAAGATCTTCCTAGTAGTTTTGCGGGAAAATGTCATGCATTACTTTGTCGAGAATATGTTAAAGGTCGAGATTGGTTTGATTTTGGATGGTATGTTAACAACAAAACGAACATTAATTTTGATTTTTTAACGGCAGCTATTGATCAAAATGGACCTTGGCAAGGACAAGGTATTAATGTATCTAAAGATTGGCTGATCGAACAGTTACAACATAAAATAAAAGTCATAGATTGGGACAAAGCCAAATTAGAGGTGAAGCGTTTTTTAAGCCCAACCTATCAAAAAAATTTAGATCTATGGAGTGAGTCTTTATTTTTAGATAAAACAAAAAAATTAGCATTGTATTTGTAAAATAGTAGATGGCTATACCCTTTCCACGACTTTTGGCGTTTTATCCGAATTTTATTGGAATTTGAGCGAATTGTGCTGGGCGACAAAAACTTTAAAGCAGGGCCAATACTGAGAAATTTAACCTCAGAAAAACAAGCATTATTCAACGTTTTTTGGTATAATGTGTTATCTATTTTTAGGGTATGCCAAAGGCATGCCGGCAGCGGAGAAAAGCATGTCAGAGACCACATATGATTCATCAAGTATTACCGTTTTAAAAGGCCTAGATGCCGTTCGTAAACGGCCTGGAATGTATATTGGCGATACGGACGATGGTTCCGGTTTGCACCATATGGTGTTTGAAGTCGTTGATAATGCCATTGACGAATCATTGGCGGGTCATTGTAATCATATTAAAGTGGTTATTCATAATGGCGATTGGGTTTCTGTGCGGGATAATGGTCGTGGTATCCCGGTTGATATCCACGCCGAAGAAGGTCGTTCGGCAGCGGAAGTCATTATGACCGTGTTGCATGCGGGCGGTAAATTTGACCAAAACTCCTATAAAGTGTCTGGTGGTTTGCATGGTGTGGGTGTTTCGGTGGTGAATGCACTGTCGGAAGAGCTGCAATTGACGATTTGGCGTGATGGGCAAGTACATGAACAAACCTATCGATTGGGCGAGCCACAAGCAGCATTGAAAGCGGTTGGCAAAACCGATCAAACCGGTACCGAAGTGAAATTTAAGCCTAGTGATACCATTTTTCACAATATTGAATTTCATTACGATGTTTTAGCAAAACGATTACGTGAATTATCGTTCTTAAATTCTGGAGTGAAAATTGAGTTACTCGATGAACGCACTGGAAAACACGATGTATTTGAATATCAAGGCGGTATTCGTGCTTTCGTCGAACATTTAAATCGAATGAAAAATCCCGTTCATCCTTCGGTATTTTATGTTAAAACTGATCGCGATGGCATTTGCGTTGAAGCCGCGATGCAATGGAATGATTCCTTCCAAGAGACTTTATTTTGCTTTACCAATAATATTCCGCAGCGCGATGGTGGAACACACTTAGCAGGGTTACGTGCTGCATTAACACGTACGTTGAATAATTACATGGAGCAAGAAGGTTTAACAAAGAAGCATAAAATCGATACCACCGGTGATGATGTGCGTGAAGGTTTAACTGTGGTTTTATCAGTAAAAGTGCCTGACCCAAAGTTTTCCTCACAAACGAAAGATAAGTTAGTGTCTTCTGAAGTGAAGCCAATAGTTGAATCGGTAGTAGCTGAAAAACTGCAAGATTTCTTACAAGAAAATCCTCAGCAAGCTAAAGCCATTATCGGAAAAATTATCGATGCTGCTCGTGCACGTGAAGCGGCTCGTAAAGCACGTGAAATGACACGTCGTAAAGGCGCGTTAGATATTGCTGGATTACCCGGAAAATTAGCGGATTGTCAGGAAAAAGATCCGGCGTTATCTGAATTGTTTTTAGTTGAGGGTGATTCTGCGGGAGGTTCAGCTAAACAAGGTCGGGATCGTCGTACACAAGCGATTTTACCGTTAAAAGGTAAGATTCTTAACGTGGAAAAAGCGCGCTTCGATAAAATGTTAGCGTCGCAAGAAGTGGGAACCTTAATTACTGCATTAGGTTGCGGTATTGGCCGTGATGAATATAATCCCGATAAAACTCGCTATCATCGCATCATTATCATGACAGATGCTGACGT
>CAZULF010000128.1:0-4816 GCA_964621215.1 uncultured Legionellales bacterium
TAGGAATATCCTGAAAATTAAGTGAAATAGGTTTGCCAGTATAAACTGGTTGTGCCTGCTTTTGTGCGAGTTTTTCTGCAGAAATAGGATTGACACTCACTACAAATTGCTTATTCACTTGATAAGCCATTTGCTCAAAGCCACCTTTTGCTTGGATTTGTATATGTGTATCACTGCCTTCAACACGTGTAGAAATGAGTTGTACGGGTGTGGCGAAGTCAGCTACATCCAAACGATTTTGCACGCTACTAGGCGCGGAAGTATTCATCAAGGTGATATCGACAGTGTTATTTTCCTGGTTAACGTTAGTCACAACATCAGCGCTAGATAAATTAATAATGACATCGCCCCCGTTGGAATCATTCCGACGAAAATCAATATTTTTTACCGAATATGCAGCATTACGTGCTGGTTTCTCAATAGTCGCTGACGGCATATTAACGGCCAGTTTAGCTTCAACGTTAGCGACAGGATTGGTAAATAAAGTAATTGTGGCCTGACTTCCTAGTGTGCTAACACTGTAATTAGCACCTTGTGTCAAATTCATAATAATACGTGTACGGCCATCCGCACTGATGGAATTTACGCTGGTTAAAAATTCTCGATTAACATTTTGGCTAGCAGGTAATTTTGATTTATCAACATCAAAAAAGTCTAAGATAATGCGAGGAGGTTGTTTGGTATCAAAATTTTTAGGTGTTTTAATCGGACCAGAAAATTGGAGTACGACTTGTACGTTTTGACTAGAAACAACGTTGTAATCAATGCTGTTTAACGTGACGGCATACGCTGATTGCATAGGTAGCCATCCACTCAAAAAACTGAGGATGAGTAAGGCGATTTTCCAATGATATTTCATGGTCCACTTTCCTGTGTGGTCGTCGTCAACAAGAGTTCCGTACTTCGTTGTGTCCAACCGCCCAAACCATCAGGAATGGTTTCGAGCAGTATTATCTTTGTGGGCAAAATAGAAGCAACTTTACCGTAATTTTGCCCCATGTGACTGCCAACGGAGATCTTGTAAATCATGCCATCGGGTGCGCTGATCAATGCCCAGATTTTATCTTTTTCAGAGATCTCTCCTACATAGTGTAGTCCATCCAGTGGAAAATTTTCCAATGGCTCTTTAGGTCGATTTGCATCAGGCCTTGAAGCAGAGTTGATTTCGGTTGGCGGCGAAAAAGGGTTACGTTGAAAAGAGGGAGGAACTGCATTCAGTTGGGGCGTCGTAAAATTGGGAAGTGGTTCTACTGGTGGGGCGGGCGTTTTCTGAACACTAGCAACAAAATTTTCCGCACTTTTCATCTCGTTACTGCCGCCGCAACCAGTCAATAATAAACTGCAACTAGAAATGATTAATAAATATTTAAACATGAGGCGGAGCTCCTTTTATCGGCGCTTTTTCGCTTCCACCTTGTTTATAGGTTTTAATGGTGAGTTGCATGACCAAGACTGATTTTGCAGGTGAGAGAGAGCTGGGCATATTATTTGTGCCGGTAGCGGGTTGTTCTCGGGTAATATCAAAGTCATCCAGAGTCACAATTCTTTGCATGCCGGCCAATCGGGTAATAAAGTCAGCTAATTGCATATAATTACCACTCACTGAAATATCGATAGGGAGTTCAGTATAATAAACATGTTCGATGGGCTTTAATGGTTTAATATGATTAAATTCTAAACCAACTAGTGAACCCGCTTTTGAGATATCAGCAATTAATCCTGGAATATCCAGCTCTTCGGGGAGTTGAGCAATAATGCTTTGAATGTAACCTTCTAATTGGCTGGTTTGTTGTTGATAAGCGGCTTGGTTCACAATTTGGCTATATTTGACTTGATAAGTGGTGCGTAAAGTGGCTTCATCGACAAGAGCTTGTGCGAGTTTAGTTCGTGTGGGTTTTATATCAAATGCAAAAAAAAGGCCTAAAATAACAATGGCGATCAAACTTAATAATCCCGCACGTGCAGCGAATGGCCATGAACCTATATTCTCTAATGTAAGTTCATTCAGATTCATGTTACAGGCTCCTGAATTGGCGGTGTGATGGTAGTGGTAGGAGCGACATTAGATTGAGTAGACGTCTTCATATCTTGTTCCTGCATATGCAACTCAAAACTTAACCCGTAAATTTGGTTTATCACACTGGAAGGGTTGAGATTGGGGTCATTCCCTTCTTTAATTTCAGTTAAAATAGCATTTTTGAATGAGGATGAAGTATCAATATTTTCCATAAATAATGAAATTTGTTGATTAGATTGAGCTCTACCAGTTACCACAATATCCGAGCCCACTTTTTTGATTTCGGTAATATAAATACCCGGTGGCAATATTTCAACAAAATCATAAAACATCTTAACTACCCGAATTCGATCAGACTGTAATCGTTGTATAATAAACAAGCGATGAATTAAGTTGTTTTTACGCTTTTTAATGCCATTTACGATGATGATTTGTTGGTCAACCAGGCTAGTTTGCTGACTTAAATAAGTATTGACCTTAAGTTGATCTGTCAACTTATGCGAAAAAAACATATGAATGAGTAAACAGAAAAATAAAATGACGCCGACAACAAAGGCTATCAGTAAGAAAAATTCTTTTTGTTGTTCTTTTTGTAATTGCTCTCGCCAAGGTAAAAGGTTAATCGAGGTCATTCAGAAAAACTCCTTAATGCCAATCCACAGCAAACCATTAACGATGTACTATCGGCATTTAACGCAGCGGCATCAACGTGAGAATTGACCGCCATGTTGCTGAATGGGTTGGCAATAAAGCAAGGTGTCGCTAATCGCTCTTTAATCAAATCACATAAGCCTGAAATATTCGCACCGCCCCCGGCAAGCAAAATAGCATGCACTTCGGTAAAACGACTGGCGGCAAAAAAGAGTTGTAGTGATCGACGAATGAGGGGAACGATGGATTCACAATAAGGTAATAGCACTTCCTGGATATAATCGTCGGCAATATGGCCTTGCTTTTTTAACGTTCCAGCTTGTTCATAGGTAAGGCCATAACGGTGTTGTATTGCTTCAGTGAGTTGTTTACCGCCAAAGACTTCTTCACAATTGTAAATCGTTTTTAAATTATGTAAGACCGTGATGGTGGTAAATACGGCACCGATATCTACGACAGCAATAACTTTATTTTTACCCCCCTCGGGAAGTTCTTCAACACATAATTGAGCAGCTCGTTCGATAGCATAGGATTCAACATCGATAATTTTGGGCTGTAAACCCGCTTCTCGTAACGCTTCAGCACGAGATTCGGTCTGCTCATTACGTGCGGCAACAACCAAAACATTAACCTTTCCAGGCTCTTTCTCGGCTAATCCTAAGACACTAAAATCAAGAGCAACTTCTTCCAGCGGATAAGGGACATAACGTGCAGCTTCTAATTGAACATGTTCAACCATTTCCGCATCTTCCATAGTGGCATCTAGCTGTAGTACTTTAGTAATAACCGTAGAGCTAGGGATAGCGGTTGCAGCAGAGGTAATTTTGGAGCCGGAGCGCGCCAGTGCTAGTTCAATGGCAGAAGCGACGGCAGGAACATCTTTAATGTCATTCTCTACAATGGCGTTAGGAGCCAAGGAAGCGACGGCATAGCTTTCGACCCGATAGAGATCGTTATGCCGACTTAATTCCAACACTTTAACCGCATTGGAGCTGATGTCGATACCTAGCACCGTATCAGATTTTTTACCTAATAACTTTCCTAAGAATGGCCACACAAGATTGTTCCCTTTGTATCATGTTAATTGATTATGCCAGAAGCATGACGTTAAGCAATTACCATTTTAGGCTATAGAAAAGCATTGCACCATAGGCATTAATAAAAAATTAATTTAGAGATTTATGGATGCCAGCCTGCGCGGGCATGACAACGGCACGCTGTGGGACGATGAAGAGATGATGCAAATGCTTTATTCGGGCTTAGGATCTGATATGATACACCGTTCAGTGGATTATTCTTCATTAAGAGTGTTTTTTGTCATATGAATCATTTGCGCCGTATTCTAAGACTCATAGTTTGGTGTGTTATTGACCTTTTGGTCGTTTGTGCCATTGCCTTTGCGTTGGTATTAGTTTATCTGGAAAGCGACTTACCTGATGTATCGGGCTTGAAAGATGTACAAATGCAGGTCCCGTTACGTATTTATACGGCCGATGGCAAACTTATCGGCGAATACGGTGAAAAACGTCGTATCCCTGTTCCTTACGAACAAATCCCTCCTCAATTGATTAATGCGGTTTTGGCGACAGAAGATCAACGTTTTTTTGAACATCAAGGTGTGGATTTTTTGGGGTTGGGTAGAGCGGCTGTGCAGCTGATTTTGACCGGTACTAAATCGCAAGGCGGTAGTACTATTACCATGCAAGTGGCGCGGAACTTTTTCTTAACACCGCAGAAAACCTACACCCGTAAATTAAAAGAAATTTTGCTAGCAATGAAAATTGAAAAAGAGCTAAGCAAAGAACAGATTGTAGATTTGTATTTGAATAAAATTTATTTTGGTAGCCGTGCTTATGGTGTGGCGGCGGCAGCTGAAGTTTATTACGGTAAGACCCTTAAACAAATTACTTTACCTGAGATTGCAATGATTGCAGGTTTGCCAAAAGCCCCATCAATGTTAAATCCCATTGTTAATCCAGTGGCCGCTAAAGACCGCCGTAATCATGTTTTAGAGCGCATGATGGAGCATGGTTATATTACTCGTCAACAATACGAAGAATCCATTAAGGTACCTATTGCCACAACGTATCACGATCTAACGATTGATAATCATGCAGCGTATGTAGCCGAAATGGTACGCAATGCCAT
>CAZULF010000129.1:0-4780 GCA_964621215.1 uncultured Legionellales bacterium
ACTAGCTGCAGCACCGAGTGTAAATGATTTCCCAGTACCAGCGCGTCCAACGACACAAGAGACTAGCGGTGTTTTTAAAATGTGTTTGATCACTAGCTTTTGTTCTGGCGATAATTTTTTGCCAGTTTGACTCGCATACTCATGCAGACCAGCGTGTAAATGTAGTTTACTGATAGCCAAACCTTTATTTTTTCGTAAATTGTCAGTTCGTTCAATTAGACGAGATTCTAAGGCGAAACTACTCTTAGTAGTGTAGCGATCTCGACCATCATCGCCAGCGCCCAGTGCAATTAATTCGGGGCTGTTCTTAACGGCAAGTAGGGCGCTCATGAATAGCTCTGGATTATGAATGTGGCGAGAAACGTGAGTTGCTAAAGTTCTTTCACTAAACACAGTATCATTTTTTGAAATGTCACTCAGCAGTGTAGAAATCTCTTTCTCTGTGACTATCGGAAGCGCGCCTTGCTGAAGGGAATCTTGATCGCCATCATTGTAAAGCTTTTCTTCGATATAACGATTTAATTCGCTTACTACATTGCCCAGATTAAAAATCGATTTTTCTTTGGCTATTTTTTTCAAAAGCACATCTGGGCTTTCTTTAATAAGCTCGATATTAGCCTGCTTAATTTGGCTAACCTCCCTCATTATGTCTGTTTCTATCCCTCTCTGTCGCATTTCTCTGACGGCTTTACCTTCATGAATCGTCGGAATAAGTGCTATCCCTTGCTCGCTGTAGGAGCGATGATCCACTCTCGTATCATGACCATATTTTTGGAGGTAAAAGTTAATATAAGCGGCCCATTGCTCGCGAATTTCTTCTAAGATCACCTTACTGTTCCACGTCCTTACTTTTTGCCCAAAGCCTTCATTTGTGATTTCTCTCATGGAAAGTAGAATATGCACATGCGGATTACCTTCATCCCAATGCACACTCCAATCAGCAATCATGCCACGCATGGCTAATTGGTCTTGAATAAATTCTCGCGTAAGTAAAATATTTTGCTCTAGCGTTAATTCGATAGGTAGGGCGACTTCAACTTCACGTGCAAGTTGAGCGTCTTTTCGTTTTTCAGCTTGCTGCACCTTGTTCCATAAAATTTCTGAAGGGGTGTGACGATCTTCGTCAGATGATGTTTTTAATAGTTCATTAATCCACAAAGGAGCAAGTGAAGGGATTGTAATTTCTGTATGAACTACATTTGGCTTACTTCGATAGTCGAAATACAGTTGCTCTGTTTCACAAAACATAACTGTAGCATGCCGATAGGCTGCTGCTGCAACAGCATTGCGGCCTTTGCTTCTTTGAATAATCTTGGTTGTTAAATGGTAGATTGCCAAAATAAGGAATCCTTGTTTTTAAGGATTCCTATATTACCAAAAAAGCACAACATTGCGAAGCAATGTATAAGTGCGCTGTTTACTCAGACGGTTGTAGTTCGCTTCGCTCACTTTTTGATCTGGCTGGTGCTTCGCCCCAGACCCCAGGATATTTAGGGCAGAAATTTTTGTTTAGTGTGTTCCTTTGTCCTTATGACAGTGATAAAATTGCATTGAACCTCGAATTGATAGGGAGCAATTTCAGGAGAGTGTTTTTCATTTTCCAGGAGAATCCCTATGTCATCAGATTTTGCGGCTCAGCTTGCCGCTATCACTAAGAAAAAGCAATTACTCGCCTCTAAAGAAGAAAAGCTCATTGGTAATCGGAAACAAGAAATTGGCAGTCTCGCAGAAAAGCTTGGCTTATTGGCCGCGCCCGAGGATATCGTTGCCGGTATTTTTTGTGATTTAAAACAAGCCCTCGATGAAAAGCTAGATAAGCTAAAAACGTGGGAGGCGCTCGGTGCAGAGTATCTGCAAGGCAGGTCGGGGAAGGAGAAAACGCATCGTGCGTCTAACAACACCTGAAGAGCTTAAAAAAATCCAGGCACGTAGATTATATCTTGATAGACAATTGGCGAGATGTAAAACGCTTGAGCGCAAACAAGACACCCGTCAAAAAATTCAACTAGGGGGATTGGTAAAAAAAGCTGGGCTGGCAAATGAGAAGTCGGCCGTTTTACTGGGGTTACTTCTTGACGCCGCAGAAAAGCTTCAAGGAGAAGAAGCGACTTCTCTGCGTATAGACTGGATGATCAAGGGAGATATCGCGTTTAGCGAAAAAACAGGGGAATTATAGCGTACTATTGTTTTTAAACCTATGCGTGGTATCCTTAATTCACGGTGCAGCGTGGGAACGCAATGACCGTGCAGAAATCGAGGGCGACGGGAGTCGCCCTTGACTGTCGAGTCGACTAGCAAATGGATTAAAGCAATTCTTACTTGCGACAAGAATACTTAAATTCAGATCTACTTCTCCTGTACGCTATAAAAGTTTGTTTTGCTATTCGTTGCCTCCGCCTTTTCTGTAATTGTAGCAGTGTTTTCAGATCACACACTTGTGCCATACACCATGGCGAACTAGTAGAAAAATTTTTACAATGAGTTCGTATGTTCATGCTTAAAGTCCTCTTTAAACTGTAATTAAGCATAACAGGGTGCTTTACCCCGTTATGCTCGACATTGCATAATGCCTTGTTGTGTTCAGTGAAACTGAAATCCTATTTATGTCTACTCGCTTTGCTCATTAACTAGAAAGTCTAACCATTGTTTTGCTCCAAAGAGATATACTTCTGGCATCGTGTCTTTTTTGTTTTCACAGACATATTTACAGTGATCGATCATGTGCTGTTTTAACGAAATTTTTCTCGTGCTAGTTTCTTGTGGTTGTGATATATGATGCAAATCAAATCTACCAATATATTCATCTGTGACTCCATCTATCACCGCCTCAACAATAAAGGTCGTTTTGTCATAGCCCCCTGTTGCTGGAGCAGTGACCGCGGCTCTGCGCATAGCACAATCAAAATCAAAAAATGAATTGAAAACTCTTGCACGCTCACCTTTATGCTCGATAGAAAGTTTGTGCAAAAAAAGATTTTCGCTCCATTTAATTTGAATCTTTAACATATTCCACTCCTCCGGTTAGCAACGTTTACGTTATTAATATAACATAAACGTTCTTATTCGTCAACTATATTTGTTATTATAATAACGATTGTGTTATTATAAATATCACAAGGGGGCGAGGTGATGCTAGACTCACAAGATTGGGAAAAAATAGGCAGGAAAATATTGCGGATGGAACTTGAAAAGCGGGGTATGAAATATCCTCAACTACATACAGCACTCGCATCTATAGGCGTTGATGAGAGTCTACCGAGTATGCGTAATAAATTTTCAAGGGGAAATTTTAGCGTTACGTTTTTTATTCAATGCTTAGCTGCAATGGGTGTGGATACTTTGCAGATTAAAGAGTACATACCTTTTATAGATAATTCGCAGTTGAACCAGCCACACGCCTAAACATTGAAGAGGTTAATTAATGATACAAATAAATAAAGCATTCCAAACGTTCTTTAAGACATCACTCTGGGCTCATGCTAATCAGTGTTGGCACGTTGATAATAAAAGTGAAGAAAAATTAGATCAATGGTTAAATATCGTTAATAACAGCACCATCATAAGTAATCTGATGTGAGAAATGTAAACAATGAAGTTCATGCATACTTTAGACGGTAAATATACTCGTTTTGATACAAACGCCGCAGACGAATCAATTGGCGGTTTATGTGCTAATGATATTAGCTCTTGTTGCATCATAGTACTGGTCTCACAAAATCTTCAGAGATATGTCATGATCCATGGCGATTTATCATTAAATGATACTGATGTAATTCGAAAACAGATCGCATGGGCCGGAGCAGATTGTAGAAAGTTTGTTTTTTATAGACCAGAGGGCTATCAGAGTAAAACGGCCGCCCAATCGTCTAATTATATTTTCAGCGTGTTGTGGCCTCAAGGGGTGGCGATTGAGCATCGACATTTAACTGAGCAAGATGAAGTTGTTTATGTGCGAATAGGAGAACAAATTCCTGCTTGCGCGCCTACTTTAAGAGCAGATGATATAATTGAATATCACCCGCAAATAGCATTGCTGGAAGCACACCACAAAATCACTGGTGCACTTTCTAGTTTAGCCTTTCCCTCGTTCGTGTTTTATCGCTCGCCTGAAGAATTAACCGCCTATACAGGCCCTTGTTTATTTGACAATGCTTGGGCACATCATGAGAACATAGCATTTAATAAGATAATACTTGCTTTATTAAAAAGAGCATCGCTAGATCAGTCTGCTGGATGTGTAGACATTTATAATAATATACTTATACATAAAACTCTGCTTCAATCAAGGTTATGTAATGATCAAAATTTCCATATGGTAAATGCCGCATATATTACTTTGTACCACTACATAAAAAGTGGAGCAGAGCTTACCTTCCCCAAATACCTTCGATTTAATTTGACATCGCTTATTCCGCATGATCCTGCAGCGCGAAATGCACTAGGAATCACTCCGGAAGTTTTTTTAGAGCTATGGAGACTACACGACAAAAATTCGGCAATAGAATTTTTAGAAAAATTACCTTCTTTACAATTAGATGCAACATTTACAGCATCACTAGAAATGTTATTAGTCATAATCATAAATACGCAGGTAAGATCTGATATTAATTTCAACCTACTAAATACCAACATGGCCACAGATGCAGATTGCAATCTAAAAATAACGGCATAGTGACAACTACAAAATGTAAGTGGGAACAAAGTTGTCACAAAACCGTGTCGACGTATACACTAGGCCCTCTATGGATATATTTAATAAAATAAAGTTTCGCTTGCAAGC
>CAZULF010000130.1:0-4777 GCA_964621215.1 uncultured Legionellales bacterium
ACTGAAATGAGCGGAAAGACGAATGCCTTTTAAATTCAACAAACTGACGGCCCAGAAGGTAGTAATAATCACCGTCATTAAATAGTATTTATTGTTGGCTAAGTCGGGCGAAATCAAATACCCGATGCTGCCAGCAATAAAAGATAATAAAGCCGGATACCAAATCACATTTTCAATCCATTGGAACCAAATGGCTAATAATCCATATTTTTTGCCAAAAGCTTCTCGTACCCACACATACACACCACCAATTTTAGGCCAGCCAGTGGCAAGCTCCGCAGAGACCATGGCACTGGGGATTAAAAAGCACAGAGCCGCAATGACGAAAAAGAAAATCAGCGATGAGCCAAACATGGCAATCGCCGGTAAATTGCGAATACTATCAACGGAAATGACAGTCATCATGGCAATACTAAAGGCACCAATGGTGTGGCGTGTGGGGGTGTTTATCATACGTGCTAGCCCAGGGTTAGGGGTTAAAATGGTAGATTACTACAAAAAAGCTATTATATCGATGATCTGCATAAAAAACAACCAAATATAGCCTGGATGCAGCGAAGCGGAATCCGGGAAATTTTAATCCCCAACCATTTGCTAACGTTTAGAACGTTAGCTATACTAACGTTTAGAACGTTAGCAAAAGATCAGGAGGCAGAGGTGGATAATAATCAAATAAATCAAGCACTTATTTTGGGTGAAATAGACAAGAATGGTGTACTACCGCATGTCGATGCGCTTAAATCCGTTCCATTTGTGTTTAAACAAGATTTTGGTCTTACAGAATTACCTACCGAGCCGGGTGTTATTATCATCCGTGGTCCTCGGCAATATGGTAAGAGCACTTGGCTGGAAACTCAAATAGCTTTAACCATCAGAGCCTTTGGTGCGGGCAGCGCGTTGTATTTAAATGCTGAAGAAATAGCTGATTACTCCGGATTAATAGAAGAAATAAAAATCGTCATTCAATTATTTTCATCAGCTACAAAGGTAAAACGCTTATTCATCGACGAAATTACCGCAATTAAAGATTGGCAGAAAGCCATTAAACGATTAGTTGATGCGGGAGATTTAAAAGATATTTTGCTCATTACTACGGGTTCCAAAGCCAACGATTTACGCCGAGGGATAGAGCGACTTCCAGGTAGGAAAGGCAGGCTCACACGGACGAACTATGTTTTTACGCCGATTTCTTATGGGGAATTTCTTAAGCAATGTGCCGATACCTTTAAGGAAAATGCGCTTTTTGCCTATATTTTATCGGGTGGTTCGCCCGTGGGTGCCAACGAATTGGCATTGACGGGACGTATTCCAGAATATGTTTCTTCTATTATTACTGATTGGATTTACGGTGAGTTTGCAGCAACCGGACGTTCCCGTTCACATTTACTGGCCGTGCTACAAAGCCTATATCGGATGGCAGGAACACCGATGGGGCAAGCCAAATTAGCACGAGAGAGTGGTTTAGCCAATAACACCATAGCACAAGGGTATATAGAATTATTGGCGGATCTCATGACGGTGATTCCGGCATATCCTTATGATTTCGATAAAAAAATATCAGTATTTCGTAAACCATGTAAATACCATTTTATTAATGTGTTAGCAGCATTATGTTGGCATCCTAAAAAACCTAGAACTATTGACGAACTGAAAATGTTAGGACCAGATTTAGGCGTAGTTTTTGAATGGGTAGTTGCGCAAGAAATTTGGCGTAAGATATGCATTCAAGGCGGTGATGATTTGCCGGATCATCTCAGTTTTTGGCAATCGAAAGAACATGAAATTGATTTTGTTTTACCTGAGCAGAATATTTATCTTGAGGTCAAATCAGGCCAATATCAACCCACCAATTTTATTTGGTTTTTGAAAAGTTTTGATAAAGAAAAATTGATTGTAATTAATAAAAACCAATTCGCTAGCGAGCGAATGATAGGAGTGACATTGGATGAATTTTTATTATCGAATTTCTGAGTATTGATATGTAATCCAGAATCCTTCGGGGAGCAGGCTAGGGCGCCACTCTAGAGATATCAGTGCAGGCACGAATGTTTAATTTATAGGGAGCCCTGGCATCATTTCTACACCAGATTCTGTTGCTGCGAGTAGTGGTTTTTGTTCGCCCGTTCTAAAGTGATTAAAGCAAGTGTTCCAGCATCCTGGAGTTGATGCTGATCGCTGTTTCTGTGTTTCTACTTCTTTTTCCATTTTTTGCAACAATGGATTGAGCCCATGAGGATTTGGATCATTGAATACCTGTATTCTTTCTAAGGGTGTAAGTTGGGCAATATTCCCATTTAATTCTTCTAAAGCCCAGACGGTTTGTATTGTTTGTCTTGTTTCTGCCGAGCCAAGATGAGCTGCACTAAATGCCACTCCATTTTGTATTTCATCTTGTTGTAAAATGTAATTAAATACAATTGTTGAGGCAAGAGAAGTACAATATTGCAAACCTAGTATTAACATAATTTGCCATAACAAAGAATCCTGTAGAAAAGGACGCCAAGTAGTTTGAGCTGCAGCAGCAAGAGAAGCAATCGAAAAAATTGCGGCCATGAACATAAACAAATCGATAACGCGAGCAAAACGAGGAACGGCCATTTGAGCGATGTGTTTTGTGGATTGGCTTGCAAGTAGTCTTTGTGTTAAATGGTTAGAGCCGGTATATGCACCTTTAGTGAGGAGCACATTGATCGGAGAGGTTAAAACTGCGGCAGTTATACCTGCAGCCGGCGTATTTAAATCATTTAACAAACCTAAACGAGCGACGCCTAAATAGGGGTAAATTCCCACGTTTGCCATCAGCGCAATGATGATGAAAAGAGCTCCGCGTGTAATCACGAATGAAATACTATTAGGATCAATATATGCCATAGGTGATTTGACAATTTCTTCATATAATTCTTTGAAATTTCTTTTTTCTTTTAGATTTAAAATTTTTGCAACGACATTTTTTTGCGATATAAAATACGCAAACTTTTGTGTTAATATATCAATGCGGGCATTAAAATTTGCCTCTTCTTCATTATATTTTCTAAACAGATTAGCAACAAACTTGCGAAAGACGGTTATGCCATAGGCGTGTATAAATCCAGTAAGTAAAGAGCTGATTAAAAGAAATACTTTGGCAGTGATATTTTTCTCCTGACCAAGTAGGTCATTCATGGCGATGCCAAACATAGAAGCTTCACCTAGCGCTAAATCGAATATAAACCAAAACCAGGATTCATCTGCCAAACCACCAAAGAAAAACGCATGCAAAACCATCACGCCGAGCCCCGCATTGACGATAACACTGCTTGGCATAGTCGTTAAATAATTAAGAATAGTAATGAATAAATCGTATCCTAAATTTTCTGTTCGTAAGGGTTGTCCAATAACATAGTCTATTAACGCTACTAAACCTGCGCGAGAAGAGTCAGCAAAAATTTCGGCAGAGAGGAGACTGGCGATAGTCGCAATACTAATAGTTATGGCTTTTTTAGGGGTGATTTTATAGGTTGATGGGGTGATGCCTTCGGAAATAGGATTTATTTTTTTAAGGAAAATTGCCATGAGTTGTTCAGAAATCGTCGAATAAGGACAAGTGATCAGTTTATTGCCGGCGTCTTTATCAGCCTTTTCTCGTTCCTCGGTATTGGTAGACAAGGTTTCCAAGCTTTGAATAAGATTGTTAATCTCATCGTGTATAGAAGTATTAGCTGCATTGATGGGGCCGGAAGTGGACACATTTATTTCTACATAATCATTTTGTAAAATATTTTTGAGATTATATTTTAATATAAATAGTAGGTAATCAATGATAGCTTCGGAGCATTTTTCACCTTCATATTGTTGGATAAAAACATTGGCTTGTTGTAATAGCGCTTTTTCTTCTGCAGTAAAATTAATGGGAATATGTAGCGTGTTACCCAATAATGCATTAATAAACAAATGGGTTTTTCGCAGCAATCCTAATACTCTTGTCTCATGATTAATATCAAAAGAGTATAAATATAGATCGGAAAAAAGTCGTTCTGAAGTGGGTGGAACAAGCGCAGCAGTAGAGTGACTGCTCTTTTGAGCGTTAATATAATCGATAATTATAGCAGCGATCTTTTCTAGGGCATTAATGAGCAATGGTTCATTTGAAATAGAGACTTCAGTCAAGTCTACACTTAAGCTAGCATTAAGATCATCTTGATTTCTGTTTTGATTTGCCTCAATTTTCGCAAGGTAGATCCGATAAATTTGCCATTCAGGCAATAGTGATAATCTGTCTTTTATAGTGAGCATAATCTCTTTTTTCTATAGTTAGCGTACAAGCATTTTGTTGGCTACATTTTAAACAAAAACTCAACATTGTCAAATAGTTTAGTCTTTGTTTAACTCAAAACGTCACCACGCTGGTCGATGTCAACAAACCTTTGCGATACTGCTCTAATGCTTCTGGCATTTCACCGATATGCTCGAACAAGCGTCCTAGTTCGGTATAGGCTTCTGTATCTGGCTCAGCCTCTACTGCTGCTTCAAGATAACGCCGTGCTTGGCCCCATAAACCATTGCGCATACACAAACGGCCCAGGGTTAACAGCAAAACGCCATTGTTGCCGTAGGATTTAATCCAGGACTCGGCGGCTTCTAATTGTTTTTGTTTATTCGTTGCTTTAACTAAGCCATATAATTTCACTAATTCGGGTTGCCATTCTGCTTTTAATGCATCGCGAATCAGCACTTCCGCTTCGTCATCACGGTGTTGTTTTAACAAAATCTGGGTGTAACACAAAATTAATTGCCCATC
>CAZULF010000131.1:0-4653 GCA_964621215.1 uncultured Legionellales bacterium
AGAAACACTGCTAAAAAAACAAGAAGATTTATCTTCTGCTAAAGCAGCACTTGCAGTATGTCAAAATCAATTGAAAACTCAACCAGACGATAGAGAACAGTTTGTGAATGGTTTATTGCACAGTAATGAAGAGCCATCATCACAAACAGAGGATGATATCGATATCATTATGGCTGATCATAGGACCTTACCTGATATTGTAGGACTCCATTTAACCGATAAAGAAAAGCAAGCTATTTATAGTAACTGGGTTGCTAATGTAAATGCTCAAACTGAACTAGGTGAAACTATATTCCACCTAGCAATGGGTCACATGGAAGCATACGCAACACGAAGCGAGGTGGTTAACCTTTTATTTGAATATAGTCGATTTTTCAATTTTAACACGAAAGATAATAACGGTAGAAAAGTTTTCAACTTATCGACAGGAACACGCCATACCGTACTGCATTATTTACATCAAGCAGCAATATCAACACCTGGACGAGGTGGTGAGCGAAAACTTAGATTACTGCTTGATATAATGAAGTATTATTTTGACATTGATCAAGTCAGCGCTCCAGAAGATGGTTATCCTATTATGGATGAAGTTGATCATGAGGGACAATCGCTTTTGCATAGATTAATCAAGCAAGATGAGGCTGTCGATGTCTCATGGTTATTAACCAAAGGCGTGTCGATTACACAAGATTTAGTGAAACCGATAGATTATTTTTATTTGGCTGAATTTAATGTGAGTGACTTCTTCCGCAACTATGAAGGAGATTGTGAAGAGGCCTATGTACGTGTACGTAAAGATCAATCCTTGTGGCATATTATTTGGAATCCTAAAACTGCGGTGCAAGTGTGTATCCTGACAGCAAAACAACGCAACTATCTTTCGGGAGAGCTGAACTTGGATATAGATCCCGAAGCGAGACAAATATTAAATCAATCAACATTAAGTCATGATAGGTTAAGACGATTTTATGACAACATAGAATACAAGCACACCCTATCACCCACATCGGTTTGGTTTGCTATTACATCACAAGGGTTGCCTTTAGAACGTCAAATTTATTACGCGTTATGTGTCAGTGAAGCTTTAGCTCGTCGTGCAGAACGTGCTATGCCGACTACAAATGAAAGCGAGGTTTTTGGCAGGAGACTATCAGATATGCGATCTACGATATTTCAACGCCCACAGAATGTAAGTGGGACATCATCGTCGCAATCGTCATCAAGTTCTTCTACATTTCCAATGTCTTTATCAATGCCCATACCTATTAATCAAAGACCCAATATGAAACCTGTCTGGTCACCTATGCGTGCTGATGCTTTGAATGTGTTAGATAATTATGCGCAATCAATACCTAAATCCAAATTAGCGTGGATAAATCAATTAAAAGAAACAATTGGAAAAATGTTTAGCGGATCCGCTTGGACGAGTGCGGAGGATGGAAGACGACAGCAAGTGATGAGAATTATTCTGGATAAAATTATTGAAGCGGATTGTTTTCAAACCGATTGTGACTTATTAGGAACTCTGCAAGGATTTATTGACTCACCAGAAGGACAAGATGCACAGGGGGAGGTACATAAAGGCATCTCGATGATAAAAATCAAAGCAAGAACCCCAAACTTAAGTTATGCACAAAGCGCAGAGGGTGATTTTGGGGTGATTACTATAAATAATGATCCGAAGCAGGGACAAGAACAGCCCAAATCTGCTTCAGAGTCGGATCATATGATTTATGTTTAAAAAATGTTATAATATCCATTATCAGTACAAAGTTGAACTTCTCTTGTTTAGATATACATTGAAGTTGGGATTGCAGTATGTCAGGTAATAAAATTCGTGATTGGACCATAGCTGATTATCAAAAGAGTGTGTCAGATACATTGATAGATTTACTTTATCCCGATGTGCAAACTGAACGTACGAATGCCCTATTGATGTTGCGTGACTCTGGCAAGCTTATAAAAAGAGCCCCCCCTTCCCCTATTCAGGAGATGTCTGCTAATGCTCCTGCAGAAACAGCTTTGCCACAGAGACAAGATCAAGCTCATCGGGCAACATTAGTAGAGCAACAAACTAGAAAATTAAAAAAACAACAAAAGGAAGCAGCTGAAGTAGTGAGATGGTTTGTATTGCCTTTTTTGTACGAATATGATCAAGCAGGATGGTGGAGCAAATTTTGGGATTACTCCGATCATCCGATAGATTATTATCGCCAATTAGCGGTAGAAACACTGGCACAAGAAGAGTTGGATAAACTCGTTTTCAATCCACAAGCCGTATCGCACCGTGTTTTAAATTGGTTAACCTCGCAGCTAACAAAAAGCAAATTTTACACATGGCCGGAATCATTACAAAACGCAGGCGCCCTTCTCTCAAGCTTAGCTCAGCAACAAGAGAAATTATCCACTTATATAGAAAAAAATCGACAAGACATCGTTCTTAGGGGTTGTTCGCAGACGCAGGTATTTTTATACGAAGCAATACAACACTTGCTAGAAGATTGGGCTTCGCATAAGAATTACCTTGGGGCGCTTTGGTGGCGTAGACCAGGAATAGATGTAGGAAGAGGGTTATTGGATGGTCGTAAGATTGATGCAACAGGCGAAACTGTAAATCAAGTCCAACCTCAACGCCGGCCTATGCGCGACGTTTTACAACGTTATGTCACTGCACGTGAGAATAAATGGAGTAGTTGGAGTAATTTTAAGACATGGTTTAAGGGACGTTTTAGAAAAGAGAGAGAGAAGCAACTAGCATTACTGGTTTATTATGATGCTACACAGTTACAACAAGAAATGAATAAAGTCAACGATGATAATCCCATAATGGGTGAGCATAGGGTCGTGAATTTAACAGATAAATTATCTGACCGCTTACTTAACTCGCTAAGTTGCTTGGGAGACAATAATCAAATGCGTAAAATAGGTTCGATGACATCTAATGTAGCAATAACAGCAAAGCAATCAAAACAGCCAACATCAACTGAGCTTTTGCAAACCACAATAAATGTTGCAGTTGCCACATTAACAAAGAGATTCTCAGCAACTTTATGCAACAATATGGCATCGGAACAATTTGAGGAAGATGCTGTATCATTGAATAAAGGCATCACTGAAACTTGTCAATTACTAAGTGAACAAGGCGATCAGCTTCTAACTGCTGACGTTGCTCGCCAAAAAGCAGCTTGGGACGTTGTTTATCGCTTATATACTGAAGTAGCAAAGCAAATACCTCAAACCAATAATCTAAATTATAAAATTAAAGTCGTCTTGCAAAAAACAAATTCTATGTCTCCGACGTTAGAAACCCTTAGATTAAAAATAGTAATACTTGACGTTTTTCTGAGTAAGGAACAAAAGAAATTAAATGCGAGTGCAGATATTAACAGCGAACCTACAGATCAAACAACAGCGCAAGAAAACATAGACCGACTACTGGCATTGCTAAAACAATATTCTTCAAGGGTCGAACAAGACGTTGCGCAACTACGGCAGAGTAATCAAACACAAACTATAACGAAAGAGCTGGAACAATTATCTGATGAAGGTTGTTTTGCTTTATATGAAGAATTTATCACCGCTATGCGGTTATTACGGAATTACTACGATGCTGAAATAGCAATCTTAAGTAGGATGGAAAATAATCCATTGCTTTCAGCATTATCAAAACAAATGTCAAATAAATCATCGACCACAATACTCGATGAGTATGAACGTATAGTAAATGATAAAGCCGTAATGATAGGTGAGTATTATCTCACGACACTAGGTAAATCTATGGCACTGAAGCACGGTGCAGGATTAGAAAGAGCTAATCGTTTATTTAAGCTCTATAATCACCAGCAACAACTACTTCAATCGCAACTACAACAGGAAAAGAAGACCTATTTAAGAAGATTAAATCTGGATGAAAAGCTGCAGGACCCTGTTCTTCTGGAAGAAATAACGTCACAAAGACAATATGATTCAAGCGATAACCCAGCTGAAATGGTTGATCATGAGCTAGTGGCAGAACTAAATCAAAATATACAGACACTAAAAACTCAACTTAAGAGTTATGCACAAGATTTAGAAAAAGCATTGCAGGAAGCACAAGGAATTGGAAAAGGACAAGAAAAATTTACCTCATTATATTATGGCTGGTACGAAAAACTTAAAGCCCAGTATCATCAATTAGAGAAAAATTTACAAGCGACGTCCGGTACAGAAGAGATGCTCGCAGGGTTAAAACAACAATACGAACAATATGCTGTACGAATATATTTTTACCGAGGCATGTCATTTTGGTTAGATATCGTTACACATTGGCAAACAAAGGCTTTAATGGATATAGCAGCCTATAAAGAACAATATCCAAATCAAAATCAGCAAGAGACTGCAACAGGCAAAGCACAAGCGGACGAACTTAAACAACAACGGTCATTAATGAAAGATTTTATTGTACGGGGATTAACTGCACTATATCCTCATGCTGAAAGAATGGGGCTTGAATCTGTCTTTAGTAGTTGGATGGCAGCGATTATTGACTATCGGTTAACGGAATTAGAAGTACGGGCCACACTGCGACCCCAAAACTTAGCTTGGAAAGAGCAAGAACCATCGCTTACATTACCCGATTTTTTGCCAACCGGATATTTACCCTTAATGCCGAAC
>CAZULF010000132.1:0-4640 GCA_964621215.1 uncultured Legionellales bacterium
TTCAAACCGCAAAAAGAATAAATTGCCCACCACTTGATAATTTACATCCAGCAAACGGGCAAAGCGACTGGTTTGTTTTACCACGTCTTTTAATTCATCTTTGCGAATGTCTAATTCTTGAATGAGATGAAAACACGTCTCTGCATTATCTGCTTGCAATACGATGGAACGTGACATACGTTCATCAATAATAGTCGCGCGAATACCGCCTGCTTGGCGTGACACTTTAGCGCCCCGATTGGTGGTAGCCCACAGTGGCGTTTCGTAGGTGGCTAATGGGACTTGAATCTCGTCATTGACCTCATTGCCGATAATCTTGATTGGGCCGATAGTCCGCATGGGCACGGCTGCGTAGTTATTCATAACTCACCTTCACGATTTTAATTGTAAAAAAACCGCCCACATTATATCATCTTCCCAACAGAACATCATCTATTGAAGGCGTTTAATCTTGGCAAATAATGATTATGTTATCCTGGTCGATCCTGAAGATAGCTCCATCGGCATTGAAGACAAGCTGGTGGCACACCAGCAAGGGCTGCTACATCGGGCCTTTTCCGTCTGTTTGCTGCGTAAGCAAGAAGGTATTTTACATATTCTGCTACAGCAACGAGCGCAGGGGAAGTACCACAGCGGCGGCCTATGGACTAATACCTGCTGTAGTCATCCACGCTTGAACGAGACCCTGCAGGAGGCGGCCGAACGGCGTTTATTTGAAGAAATGGGCCTATTAGTGAAGCTAGAACCTATTGGTCGCTTCATTTACCAGGCTAAGCTGGATAATGGTCTGATCGAGCATGAGTTGGATCATGTGCTGGTAGGCTACCTCATTAATGAAACCATCAACCCTAATCCCGCTGAAGTGATGGATTATCGCTGGGAACCCCTACGCAGCTTACCACAAGCCATTGCTGCTCATCCCGAACAATATACCGCCTGGCTTGAAGAAGTTATCAATATTGTGATTGCTTATGTCGCCGCAGAATAACCAAACTCATCAACCCGTTATCGCCGTGCTAGATGACCATGCCGAGGCGGGTGTGTTAGCCGATCAATTAACCGTACCTTTAGTCACTGCAACCACCCCGGATATTGATTTTTTAATTTGTCGCGTTAATGGTTTATTGTCAGTGCAGTGGTTACAACAGCCCTTTACCATTTCTCTCAGCGTGGATTTTTTACACGGTGCATTAGCTTATCGTCAACGCCGCGCTGGTAAGCAAGAAGCGATTGCGCGAGCGGTGGGGATGAAAGGCGCTTATCGACCGTATGTGGTGGATGCCACTGCCGGGTTAGGCCGTGATGCGTTTATTCTAGCAAGTTTAGGCTGTAAAGTGACGTTGCTGGAGCGACATCCCATTGTCGCCGCGTTATTACAAGACGGGTTACAGCGTTTATTGGCGGTGCAATCATTACCAATGGAATTACGATCAGGTAATGCACTGCAATTATTATCACAACTGGTTGAACAACCCGAAGTGATATACCTCGACCCCATGTTTCCACCCCGCCCTAATACCGCTTTAGTTAAAAAAGACATGCAAATATTGCAACAATTAACCCATGGCGCCCCGACTGATGATGTCGCATTATTTGAATTGGCATTGACCTGTGCCACCCGTCGGGTAGTGGTAAAACGCCCAAGTTACGCACCATCATTAACAGAGCTAAAACCCGATTTTGTGATTACTACTAAACAGCATCGATTTGAAGTGTTTTTGGTTAAGACTGGAGGTTGACAAATTTTTATTCAATAACTATAATGGCTATTATATAAGGCATAAGACTGTTTATGACCATAAAAATAGTCATTTCAAAATGGTGATAAGATGAAAATTGCAAGAACCTATTCTCGATTTAGCTTGGAAGCATGTACCCTATTGGCCAAGCAAATTCAGCTCGCACGTAAACAACGTAGATGGAGCGAACACGAACTTGCCGACCGCGCTGGTATTTCCCGCGCAACGCTGCAAAAAATTGAGAAAGGCGATATGAGTTGCGCCATAGGGCTTGTATTTGAAGTCGCTGTGTTGGTAGGTATCAAATTATATGAAGTAGAATACCCGGCCTTAATCGATCAGATTGAACGGACTCAGGATAAAATTACACTACTTCCTAAACGTATTCATCATAAACCAGAGGAGGTGGATGATGATTTCTAATAGTCCATCTTACACTGAAGCCTTCGTATGGATCTGGTTACCTAAACAAACACAACCCGTTGTCGCCGGCAAATTCACGACTGTAGGTAGTCAGTTACTTTTCAATTATGGTAAAAGTTATTTAGAACGCGATAATGCTATAGCCATTTATGATGCAGAATTACCGCTTCAAGATGGATTACTACCTTTACTCGCTGGGCTAAACATACCTAGTTGCATCAGAGATAGTGCGCCTGATGCTTGGGGACGTCGTGTTATTATCAATAAGCTGCTGGGCACTAAAGGAATACATGCAGATACGTTAGAATTAAATGAATTAACTTATTTGCTTGAATCAGGCTCAGATCGCATCGGTGCATTGGATTTTCAACGCTCACCCACACATTATGAACCTAGAGCATTTATTAATGCCACATTGGATACTCTATTAGAATCAGCTGAACGTGTTGAAAAAGGTTTACCCTTATCTCCTGAATTAGATATTGCATTAGAACATGGAACATCTATTGGGGGTGCACGACCAAAAGCATTAATCGAAAGTAACAATAAAAAATATATTGCTAAATTTTCATCGTCATCTGATGTCTATCCCATCGTTAAAGCTGAATTTATTTCTATGCGCTTAGCTAAACTTGTTGGATTAACCGTGGCGGATGTTTCGTTGACACGCGCATCTAAGAAAGATATTTTACTTATCGAGCGATTTGATAGAGTCCATACTGCGCAAGGATGGGAACGCCGCAGTATATTATCTGTATTAACATTACTGGGGTTGGATGAAATGATGGCCCGCTATGCCAGTTATCAAGATCTGACTGAAATTATTCGTCATAAATTTCAACATTCCACCATAACACTTAAAGAATTATTTTCACGTATTATTTTTAATATTTTGACAGGGAACACCGATGATCACGCTCGCAATCATGCCGCATTTTGGGATGGAGAAATGCTTACACTTACCCCGGCATACGATATTTGTCCACAAGCCCGTATTGGTCAAGAGGCATCACAAGCGATGTTAATTTCTAGCAATGATCGACGTAGTAAAATATCTACCTGCCTTAATGCCGCACAACATTTTTTATTATCACAAGATGATGCTCGTGCGATTGTCGAACATCAATTACGTTTGATTGGGCGATACTGGTCAAAGACTTGTGATGAAGCAGCATTAAATGAAACTGATCGAGCTTTTTTATGGGGCCGACAGTTTCTCAATATTTTTGCTTTTGATGATCTTAACGGGCAAAATCGTTATTTGATCGATTTAGCGAACGATATTAAAGAAAATTTTTGAAGGATATATTTATGACCAAACCATCATCTTACCTTGTCATCACCGGCGCAAGCCGTGGTATTGGTTTAGCAACAGTGCAATTATTTATGGATAACGGTTGGCAGGCCATTAATCTGTCGCGTTCACCCTGCCCTATTGCTGGGGTTAACAACATTGAAGTGGATTTAGCGACGCTGCCGGCGCATATTGACACGGTGAAGCAACAGCTTTCAACAGTGTTACCTACGTCTGCGGTGATTAGTTTGGTACACAATGCTGCGATTTGTCCTAGCGACACAGTTCCAACTATTGGCATAGATACCTTACTCAACACCCTTAATCTCAACGTTGTGGCTCCAGTATTATTGAATCAATTATTGTTACCACTGATGCAACCCACTTCATCGATTATTTATATCGGTACTACCTTGGCAGAAAAAGCCGTGCCTGGATGCGCCTCTTATATTACAAGTAAACATGCTGTAGCAGGATTGATGAAAGCAACATGCCAAGACTTAGTAGGGCAACACATTCATACGTGTTGTATTTGTCCCGGAGTGACTGAAACAGAAATGTTACAAAAACGATTTAAAGAAATTTCAGGATTATTTGAAAAACTCTCCGTTTTAACGTCTGAACAACGCCTGATTCAACCGCATGAAATTGCCGACGTGATTTGGTTTAGTGCGACTCATCCGGTGATTAATGGTGCCATGTTGCATGCTAACTTGGGCGAAATTGGTCACTAGAATCCGCGCTACTTATACTGACAGAAACAGCTTTCCTTTTCTTTGGAGCAAAAAAATCTGTTCGAGCCAGAGTTTTATCTTTTGAAAAAAGTAGCAAATCGGCATTGCCAAGCAATTGCATTTTCTCTACTTCTGTCGCAAATAATGATTTTTTACCTACATGCATTTCCCCTAAAATAGGATAAACAATATTATTAATAGCCGCCTCTAATAAAGCTGCTTGAACAGCAGTATCTCTTTCTGAACTGGAGTCATTAAAGTAAGCATGTTCAGATAAACAAAAACGGAAAAACTCAATGACTAAAACCCGCAGAAAGGGAGCCAGTTGAGAATCTACATCATATTGTCGCATATAAGGATCTCTTGCGGCTGAAGCTATTTTCTTTAATTGTGTAGTAAGATACAGTAACATCATGTATGGTGCAGCGATTAACAATGTAGTCACTTCCC
>CAZULF010000133.1:0-4622 GCA_964621215.1 uncultured Legionellales bacterium
CAACAGGATTCCATAATTTATCTGGATGACCATTCATATGACATAACATAACCCAATAGGTTGCTACAACTTGCCCCACACCATAGAGCAAACCAGCTGTAAATAAGGCATAGCTCCAAATAGCCTGGCGGACAGGTAAATTTTCTGGTGTATGCTGTCTTATTGGATATTCGCGCCGATACCATGCAAGTGTTTGTAATGCTCGGCGTATACCTAGCTCGAGCAAACCGCCATGGTAGTTGAAGTGATCGACATGGGTTGCAGGTAAGCCTTGCACGAATTCAGTATAATTATGTAGAGATTTGAGGTAGAGAGAATCAAAAACATGATCAGGTGTGAATGCTAAGGTTTGTATTTGAGAAAGAATTTGAGGAAATTGTTTACCTTGCAATAACTCAGTTGCAGATAACACGGGATAATGCGGCGGCAATTGCTGAAGAATTGACACCGCTTTTTCTCTGGTCGCTGCCGGCACGGCTGCTGGAGTAACTTTCTTAAACATACTATTTTCCGCTTCCCTTTGGATTAGTTAAGGGCAATTGGTGAATTGCCCCCACAACAGCCCCTGGATTCCGCCTCGCTTCATCCAGGCTATCGCTTTATACAAATTTATCAAATCGTTGCAAATGCAAGCTTTTCACTACACTCTTGATTTTTGCAACATACCGACCACCTAATTCCGAATAGGCAGTCAAACCATTCACTAAAACCAAACTATTAATTTGTTCCTTATTCTGCCGTTGATTAAAACGGATGTCCCGCATTTTGCGATAAGCATGGTTGCTATTCAAGTTATGGACATAAGTACTAATGGCTTCGTGAATACTATCGTATCTTGCCATTTCATGATAGCTACGGCGAGAATGTGATGCAGGAACCCCACAACCACGATGATAACACTGTTGGCCAAAATAATTATTGGCTTTTTTCGCCAGTTTGGAAGTACCCCAACCCGACTCTTGAATCGCCTGCGCTAAAACTAACGACACCGGAACGATATCTACTCGTTTATTTAATTCTTGCCAAGTCGTTTTACTATTCACATTGGGACGAGCAACTTTATATTCCTCAGCCAAAGCATAAAGCCAACGCTCATCAGACTTAGATAATCTTTTATTCTGCTGATATTGACTGTGTAGCTTCGTGAGGCGCTCACGGTCCTGCAAAATCGCTTTATTAATTTTATCAGTGCTATTTAACACCGACTGAACAAACTGCGTGTGCTTTTGTGGCAAACCACTCATTGATGCTTGGTTAACCGTTTTATAGCCTAACCAGTCATCAGTAGCTGCCTGGGTAGAAACGGACGTAATAACAATTAAAAAAGCAGTAACAAAAGGTTTAATCCACTTTAATGTTTGTTTTCGCATACTTCACTCCTCTGTATCTCATGACCTGCGGTAAGTTAACCAAACCTGCTTTTGTCACTTGAGTAAAAAGTTGATGGAGATGCCCAACAAAATCCCTGCTTGTTGCACATGAAAGAGCGTATTGTACACTAAATGGGTCAAAAAAGGAATGTAAAATGTCTTTTATAGGCTAAACATGTTATTTTTCAATAAGTTGCATTATATGGTGCCAATGCTCTTTTGTCACTGGCATGACTGATAATCGGTTGCCTTTGCGCAATAATTGCATACCTGACAAGGCGGGGTCCTGCTTTAGCTGTTCAAGGGCAAGTAGCTGTGGGCATTTACTCACAAAAGTAACCTCTACGGTCATCCAACGTGGAGCTTCTGGATTCGAGGTAGGGTCATAATATTTGCTCGCCATCTCGAACTGTGTGGGATCAGGACAGGCTGTACGAGCAATACGCATAACGCCGGCAATACCTGACGGTTTGGCATTGGAATGGTAGAAAAAGGCTAAGTCACCGACTTGCATTTCATCACGCATCATATTGCGTGCTTGATAGTTACGCACACCATCCCACAACTCCGTTTGTCGTGGTCGAGCAGCAAGATCATCGATACTAAAGGCTTCGGGTTCAGATTTCATTAGCCAATAACGCATGAGAGCTCCTTAAATTCTTCAATTTGTCGTGCCAGCGCAGGCTGGCACGACAAATCCAAAGAGAAATCTACTTTTTAAAATGATAAACCCGTTCTTCCGTCACAATGGCATCCATAAAAACATCCCAATGCGACAACGGAAAAGAAGATAGTTTCTGGCATTCGAAACCTAAACCAACAAAAAAGGGTCGTTGGGGCAATTTGAGTAATGGTGCCAAGGTTTTATCATATAACCCTTTGCCTAAGCCTAAACGCGCACAATGTTTGGTAAATCCTACCAGCGGTACCAACACCACATCCAGCAAATCCAGAGACACCTGCGCCGCAACATCGCAAATAGGCTCAGGAATATGATAACGGTTAGGTGCCATTTGCGACTTCATGGTCATAGGGGCGAACAATAAATGCGATTCTTCTTCAACTATCACCGGTAAATAATATTGCTTATGCTCTTGCCAAGCCTGGTGCATCAACAGTTGGGTGTTGACTTCTCCCCGCACCGACCAATAACCGGCAATCGATTTAGCGTGTTGCCATTGACGCATCGCTATCACATGAGCAGTAATCTGCTGTTCCGCTGCTAAACGCACCCCTTCGGGTAAACGCGAGCGGTCATGTAATAATTGATGGCGCAAATGGGGTTTATCAGTCATAGCATTAACGCTTCTTCCACTGTTTTTTGCAGATTCTTAATACGTTCAGCAATATCCGTCGATTCCGATTGCGCCTCGCGCTTAACTGTTAACAATTCATTGGTCACATTTAGCGCAGCAATAACCAGCAGTTGCTCTAAATCTGTGACTTTGCTCGCCAGGCGTATATCATGCACATGATTTGTCAGATGGGTAACCGCTTCTTGCAGTTCGGCTCGTTTACCTTCAGGACAGCGAACGGTAAAATTTTTGCCTAAAAACTGAATAGTAAATTGATTATTGCTTGTGCTCATAAGCCACGGCTTCCTCAGATGATAATAATTGTTCTAACAAGGCTTTGGCATAATTCACTGCATTTTGATTGCGTTGGTGTAATTGCTGATATTCCTGCTGCAGTTTGACATAACGCTCATTTAATAAATGATTTTCTTGCGCTAAGGCTTTACACTTCTGCACTACCGAAGTAACATCAGCTTCTAATCGGGCAAATAATTCCGGATCAAGTAACGTAGACATAAGAGGCTCCTTAAATAGGTAAAGATATTAACTCTATGTTATAGTATTTTGTTTAACTTTCGCAATTGAAAACTGATAATATATTTATGAATACACCGAACTATCAAGATATCAAAAACGCACTGGGTCAGGCAAGTAACCTTGTGACTCCGGCTGAATTACATGGCATTTTATGTGGGCTGGTTTGTGCTGGCTTAAAAAAGCTAGATACGGCTTCTTTAGAAGAAAGCCTTATGCTACATCTGCCAGAAAATGCTAATGACGCAAATCATAATATGACTCTAAATGAACTCTTTACTAACACGCAAAATAAAATTCAACAATTTGAATTAGATTTTACTTTGCTTTTACCTGATCCTGAAAACACTACGCTGAGTGAACGAGCACAAGAATTTGGTAAATGGTGCGAGGGCTTTTTAGCGGGTATTGGTTTGGCTGGGGCACCCTTATCTTACCGTGATGAAAATGAAGTTTCCGATATTTTACATAAATTAGGTGAAGTCGCTAAGATTCAATACCATAATGTTACATTTACTGAAGAAGATGAAGTCGCTTTTTTTGAAATTACCGAATTTGTACGACTGTCTGTGTTTGCGATTTATCAAGAGCTCACTGATCAAGGTGCAAATAGTACCGATAATCGTGAGTCAGATCATACATATCATTAGAGGTACGTTATATGATAAACATGAACGAATATGCTGCTCGTCGGCAACAGGTTTTACAGCATATTGGACCGGATGCCATCGCTTTTATTCCTGCAGCAATGGAATCACAACGTTCTGGCGACACGCATTATCCCTTTCGTCAGTATAGCGATTTTTATTATTTAACCGGTTTTAATGAACCCGAAGCTGTACTCGTACTCGCTCCAGGTTATGCAGAAGGCGAATTTATTTTATTTAACCGCTCACGTGATCCTTTAATGGAATTATGGAATGGCCGACGTGCAGGACAAGAAGGTGCTCAAAAGGATTATGGCGCTAATATGGCCTATCCCATCCAAGAATTTCGTGATCGCTTAATTGAATTGTTACGTGATCGAAAACGCGTTTATTATCCTATCGGTCGAAATGTGAATATCGATCAATTGTTGATGGCATCGATCAATACCTTACGCAGTAAAGTACGCTCTGGTGTGGGTGTGCCAGAAGAATTTAACAATATTGAACCCTTGCTACACGAATTACGTTTGCGCAAATCACCGGCAGAAGTTGCCACTATGCGCAAAGCAGCGCAAATCTCTGTCGATGCACATAAGCGCGCCATGCAAATTTGTCGTCCTGGGATGTATGAATATGAATTAGAAGCAGAGTTACTCGCCGAATTTTGTCGACAAGGTTGTCGTAGTCCCGCTTACACTCCAATTATTGGTGCCGGTGCGAATACTTGTATTTTGCATTACACTGAAAATAATATGCCTATGCGCGATGGTGATATG
>CAZULF010000134.1:0-4567 GCA_964621215.1 uncultured Legionellales bacterium
ATGTTATGAGTTATTATGCTGGATATGCCTTCAACGATCGTATTCCAAATGTATGGCCATTTCGACGGTATCCTCTCTGGTTGCATAAAGCCCAAGAATTTTTTAATCGTCACGGCGGTAAAAGTGTGTTTTTAGGTCGTTTTGTTGGTCCTATGCGCCCGATTACTCCTATCGTAGCAGGCATGATGCGCATGCCACCAATACGCTTTATTTGCGCCAGTATTTTTGCCAGCACCTTATGGGCACCGGTATATATGTTCCCGGGTATTTTAATTGGTGCCGCGTCACAAGAATTAGAACCCGCTACTGCGACTCGCTTTTTAATTACTGTGGTCACTGTATTGATAGTAATGGGATTAACTGCCTGGTTGTTTAAAGGTGTCATCGTTCTATTACTGCGTTTTATCAGTCGTCATCTTCATAGACTTTGGGTTTATTTGCAGCAAGCGCCTTATTCCAAGGCATTTTGTCATTGGTTAGCGGACCCTGCAGCACCTGAAAAACATAGCCAACTTACCTTATTTCTGAGTGTGATTTTAGTGGGACTTTTAGGCATTGGATGTAGTTGGGATACTTTACATCAAGGAGTCATTACCCTACTCAACAAACCGACACAACAATTTTTATTAAACTTACATGAAACGATCACCACTCATATATTTGCAACCATCACGCTGCTGGGTAGTAATGAAGTTTTAGTTCCGGCTATTTTTGTCGGTTTTGTCTGGTTATTATTAAAAAAACAATGGCAAACTGCTTGGCATTGGTTACTTGGTCCATTGATGGTGCTCGGCATTATTGCGTTAAATGATACATTGATTTACTACCCACGACCCAGTGGTTTATCACAACTCTATACATCAAATTCTTTCCCCAGCACACGAGCGGCCTTATCTATCGTTGTGTACGGTTTTTTTGCTGTTATTATCACACGACCGATGACCATTGCATTGCGACGCCAGTGCATTTACTACAGTATCATTTTGCTTTGTAGTCTGATTATATTTTCACGTTTATATTTAGGTATGCATTGGTTAACCGATATCTTAGGCGGTATCTTTTGTGGGGTTTGGGTATTGCTACTTGTTAGTATGTCATTTCGGCGCCATCCGATCTATCCTATTTCAGCCAGCAAATTCAGTACCGTATTTTTTGTGATGATTGCACTGACATGGAGCCTGCAAATTTTACAAAACTATCGCGCTTTTGCTGAAGATTTTACGCCTTTTTGGCCTAGTTATCACGTCAGCTCCAATGCTTGGTGGGAGCAATCTAATAAATCTCAACCTTTGTATCGTTTAAACCGCATTGGACGTCCGGTTCAAATTATGAATGTGCAATGGTTAGATGAGCTGGATAATATTAACCGTTATTTAGTCGCCGAAGGATGGACTATTATTCCTAAGGCCAAATTAATTAATATCATTAATAGTTTATCTTCGCATGATAAAACCAAACGTATTCCGATTTTACAACCCTTATATTTAGGACAAAAACCTGTACTCATTGCAACAAAACGTAATAAAGAGTTAAAACAAGTTTTATTGTTGCAGCTCTGGCATTCTAAATTTACATTGACGGATAGTTCTCTACCACTTTGGGTGGGAACCATTGAATATAGACAACCTCATCCACGCAAATTTTGGGAAACGCGTAATTACAAACGTAAATACATTGATTATCCATCACCCATTGACGAATTGCTCGACTTACCTAAATCTTACCAAATTAAGATGTTACATTATCCGCCTGAACATAGACCACAAAGTGTGTCTGAATATGAATGGAACGGTGGTGTCCTATTTATTAAGCCTAAATGAAGCCACAATCTCTGTAGCCTGGATGTAGCGCAGCGGAATCCGGGGATTCTATTCGAGAAACCCCGGATTCCGCTGCGCTACATCCAGGCTACACGGGTTGAAATGAACTATACTTAACAATAAGGAGTTGTGTTATGCCGTTTACAGTGGCCGATATATTAAAATCAAAATCATCGAGTATGGTTCATAGCATTACCTCTACCGAAACCGTGCAAAGTGCGGCTGTAAAAATGGCCGAATTAGGTATTGGTGGATTACTCGTGATTGATAATCAACAAGTCGTCGGTATTTTTACCGAACGGGATGTGGTAAATAAACTTTTCAAAAATCATCTCAATCCTGAAACAGTGACTGTCGGTGAATTAATGACGCGAAAGCTTATTTTCGCTAGCTTAACTACTACAGTGAAAGAAGCTATGGAAATTTTTACCGAACAACGTTTTCGACACTTACCTGTAATGGATAATGGCCGTTTAGTTGGATTAGTTTCTAGCGGTGATGTGACTAAGTGGATTATTACTCATTTACAATCGGAAGTGACTACCTTGGCTGATTATATTCGTGGGGAGAATTATCGGTAGTCTGGATGAACAATCAATCGCCATTCTCGTCGTCCCGCGGCTAGTCCGTGGGACGACGGTCTAACTTTGAGGCAGAATAATCACACAGTTTCCAAATTAAAAAGTCGGCGCAGAAAACTCATTACATCGTGAGATTGATGTTGTGTAACGGAACGTAATGCTGTTGTCGGTTCATGCATAAATTTGTTGGTTAAATCATTGGCAAGACGCAGTAAAACCTCTTCTGAATTAACGCCGTTCTCCAATAATCGTTTGGCTTTTTCTAATTCTATATCGCGTATATTTTCCATTTTACTACGATAAGCGCAAATCACCGGATCAATGTGGCGCATTTGCTGACGCTTTAAAAATGCCGCCAATTCTTCCTCGATAATATGTTGTGCGGTAGCGAAAAAATCTAATCTATCTTGCTTATTCTGCTCCACCACTTTTTGCAAATCATCAACATTATACAGATATACACCATCGATTGATCCAACTGCAGCGTCAATATCTCGTGGAACCGCTAAATCAATTAAATGCATAGGTCGTTTACGTAAACGTATGGCATGACTAATATCATGCTTGGAAATAATCATTTCCGGGCTGGTTGTTGCTGTCACAACTACATCGGCTTGCGGTAAATACGTTGTTAACTCTTGTAAGTCTATCGCAAGTCCCTGGCAAGTCTGAGCTAATGCTACCGCGTTTTCTAGAGTACGGTTAGCCACAATAAAACGACTAACCCCTAATTTTTGAAAGTGCTTCATGACCGTATGAATAGTGTCGCCAGCACCTACCAACAAAACTGTCAGCGAAGTAACATCATTGAAAATACATTTAGTTAAACTCACTGCCGCATAAGCCACCGATGCAGGTTTACTGCCAATACCGGTTTGCGTTCGCACTTTTTTAGCTGCCGAAAAAACAGCAGAAAACACTTGTTGCAAAATTTTGCCACTACATTGAGCTTCTGTGGCTTTTTGGATCGCCGCTTTCATTTGGCCTAAAATTTGAGGCTCGCCGATGACCATTGAGTCTAGCCCAGAAGCCACGGTCATTAAATGCCCAAGCGCATGCTGCTGATGATAGTTGTAGTAGGCTTCATGCCATTGGGTTGCCGATAGTTGAAAATAATCACGCAACCAATCGCTAACAACCGTAGTATCGGCTCCCGACCAAAACCATTCACAGCGATTACATGTCATTAATATCGCCGCTTCTTTTGCGCCTGTTGCGGTCATAAATGCTTGCAAAAACTCACCCTGCTTTTCTGGCGCGATAGCAAGCCGTTCACGTAATGCGACGGGGCTGGTTTTATGGCTAATGCCACTGACATGTAAATCAACTATCATACACTGACCAAAGTTACGAAATGCGGGGTTTGCCTTTAATAATATGTTAATAAACATACGCTATTACAACTTCAACGCTATTTTACTACGTAAATAAGTAAAAGTTGAGCACAAAATCATAAAAATGCATTATCATCATCTAATAGAGGTATTATAATGTTAATATAGCTTGTAATAATTAAGAACATTGTTTCTAGCGTTTACAGCAAAGATGGCGGCAAACTGGATATTTATGAAATACATACATAAAGCTCTGACTATCGGAATAATAGGGGTATTGATATCATCACCTACCCTGGCGAACACGGCATTGCCTGGAATATCTAGTAAAGCTGATTCCAGACAACAAGCCATAGAAGCCATCATGCTCGGCGAAATTGCCGCGGATCAGAATGAGCTTGATCTGGCTCGACAATATTATCAAGCCGCCTCCAAGTTGAGCAAAGACCCTTTTGTCGCTAAGCGAGCCTTATATTTGGCTTTATCTGAAAATCGAACCGATCTTGCTATCCAAGCAGCTCAACAGTGGGCTTCCATTTCACCTAAAGATATTGATGCCCAATTAATTAGCTTTGATTTGTTAATGAAAAATAACCAACCAGAAACAGCATTAATTTATTTACAAGCCGTGTTGGAAAATAAAAATAAAGATATTTTTGCTGGTGTCATTAATGAAGTACAGCAAATGCCTGCGCCAGCTCAAGTGAGTTTGCTTCAGGCTATAATACAACTACCCTCAGCGCAGCAAAATGAGTTACGGATGCTGACTATTATGTCTGTATTACAATTTGAGACCGATCAACCTAATGCAGCTCTTGACACTATCGATCGT
>CAZULF010000135.1:0-4469 GCA_964621215.1 uncultured Legionellales bacterium
ATCCCGCGAATAAATCGCGGGACGACGAGAGTTTTTGAAAGATGTCCCCTCCAGCAGAGCAGAGTTGAATAAAAAACACACACTTTAATATTCGCTTAATGTTGATGATGTATTATATGCCCATCGTTGTAAGACAAACGCGGCGATTTAATCAACCTGATCGAAAACCTGAATGATATTAAAATAGGTTTTGTCGGGTGCAATAACAGTAATGTAGACCGGAGGTTTCTCCCGATGATGAATAACAGAGATGACTTAACTGCAATTGATTCTACCTTAGCGCGATTACAGGAAACCATAACGCAAGCTGATGACCAGTCAATTTCAACGGCTGAATCTATACCTGGAAGTACTCAGGTTATTGAACTCTATCTATTATTTCAAGGAATGACTAACAGCAAAAAATCTAAACAAGAGCATCTCTTTGAGTTACTCACAAAAGCGATTCAACAGCAAAAAACTCAAGCAGTTATTTGGCTTGTTCTGTATGCAAATGATAAAAAGTGGTTAACACAGGCAAGTTCTGGGGCAATGGCTATCTTAGTGGATGACAGTCAGGCTGAGACAAAAAGTTTATCCTCATCCCGCTCATCCTCCTCATCAAGCTCCGCATCAAAAGAAGCTACATCTAAAGAAGTTGCGCTATATGAAATTGCAACCAATTTTTTGCTATGAATGCAACGAATGAATTTGGACTTGAAAAGATATTCAATTTACTTAACGAAAGCTATCTTTCTTATAATCCCTATGAGCACAGCACAGATATTTTAACTCCGTTCCAGCAACGTCGTCAGTCCCCCCAACTGCTGCCACCGTCACGTCTATTAGCGCATCAGTTGAGCCTGATGAAGAAAGACCACTCATTATGGATGATCTACAATCGGTAAAAGGTTCTTATGGTAGTTTTCAATAGCTCTCCCAGTAATTCCTTTTGAGGAAAACCCCGCAGTCCCTGCGGCAACTAGGTGTATAATCCAGCGCTAAGCTTGCGGATCAACCCCGCTCATAGCCTGGATGCAGCGAATGCTGTATCCAGGTTATAGGCTCACGTTCTGTATCCCTGCCTCACATGTCTCACGAAGACATCATGCTATAAGGTTAAAGAAATCTAGAACTCGCCTTGACACCTTTATATTATATGCAAATTGCAACTATTAAAATATTTTGTTACATTATGCACAGCTATTTCGTGGAAAGACCATCCAAATCTGCAACAAGTTGTTGCAGAAATTTTGTGAGAACTCGGCAACATAGTCAATATTATATGATTTAGTACGACATTGGAAAACTCTGAAACTTGACATTATATTACTAAGTGTTACACTTGAAACAAGGAATAACCTACTAGCATGAGAATATTTAAACATCGTCACTTTCAACAGTGGGCAAAATCGGAAAACCTAAAGAGTGAAGAGCTGAAAAAAGCAGTTGAAGAAATAGAAAGCGGTTTGCATGATGGTAATTTAGGTGGAGGCTTGTATAAAAAACGGGTCGCTATGCCAGGGCAAGGTAAGCGAGGGAGCTGTCGCACGTTATTGGCTTTTAAACAAGAGGAACGAGCTTTTTTTGTATACGGGTATGCCAAAAATGCGAAAGCAAATATTAGTGAGAAAGAACGAGTGGTTTACAAAGAATTAGCGAAAACATTATTAAGTTTAGATGAAAAAACACTAGATCTCCTGTTAAAAATGGGTGATTTGAGCGAGGTGAAGTAAAATGAAAAAAACATTATTAGAAGTTGCACATGATATTGCAACAGATCTGCATAAAGCCGGTGCGATTGATGGGCAAACCATGCGTGAATTTGATGCAAAATGTTTGCCGCCGGTAAAAGAGTATGCGCCTAATCAAATTAAAAAAATTCGGTTGCGCGACAAAGTAAGCCAGGCTGTTTTTGCTGCTTATCTCAATACAAGTCCATCTACAATTCGTCAGTGGGAACAAGGTTTAAAAAAACCAAGTGGGATCTCATTGAAGGTCTTGAACTTGATAGATCATCATGGTTTAAAGTATATAGCTGCTTAGCGCGATGTCTTGTGGTCTGGACAGCGGGAGGAACTTTATACTGTCTACATACTTTTTTCGCCTAAGCGGTAGTAAAATCTAATTTTTATATGCTATACTATATAAATGAGCCTTAATTATATAGTTTAGCATATGAATACAACACCATTTCGCGAAGCATTGATCGCAGCACGTAAGGCCAAGGGCTTAAGTCAAGCGGCCTTGGGTGATATGTTAGGACTGCCTCAGAGCCATATCTCTAAGCTCGAACGTGGCTTGGCAGAGCCTCGGTTATCCAATTTTATTGATATGGCTCGGTGCCTAGGTTTAGAGCCAGTTCTGGTACCTCTGCCCATGGTAGCTATCATCAAAGCAGTGATACGGGGTGAAACAATTGATCCAGAGCTACCGCTATGGCGTCCTGATGAGGATGAAGAGTTATCATGAACAATACCCTTGATATCTTGTTATATAACAAGAAAGTTGGCACACTTACTTTATTGCCGGGTGATAGTAATCTATTTATTTTTGATGAGGCTTATATTCAATCATCCAATCGGCCCACATTAAGTCTTTCATTTCTCGGTCAAGATAAAAATACCTTGCAACAAGCACGTCCAACACAAACGAAATTACCGCCATTTTTCTCCAATTTGCTGCCAGAAGGTCATCTGCGAACCTATCTTGCCACACAGGCTAACGTTAATCCTGTAACAAAGAGACGGTCACCATAATAAGTCAACATATGCAAAAAATTCCACTATTAAAACAAACCTAATAGCTGAAAATTACTTATGGCCGCACTTAATGACGATGTACGCAGGGTTATTGTTGGACAATTATTTTAGATACGGTTGCCCTGTGATAATCATAAAAATCCAACAAAAAAATGAAAGCCTCCAGAAAATGGTGTTATAATAATCGCCCTGTTATCAATAGCATTAAAGGTTATTAAATAAGATGCCTATTTATGAATATGACTGTCGGGCCTGTGGGAAACGCCACCAGGCGATACAGAAAATGAATGATGAGCCATTACAGCAGTGTCCAAATTGTAGTCATCCCGAGTTGCAAAGGGTCATTTCTGCCTCAGCCTTCGCTTTGAAGGGGACGGGGTGGTATGTTACCGATTTTAGCGGTAAAAAAACTACGACAGTGGTGGATAATAACAGCGCTAGCGAAACAAAACCCGTAGCAACTGAAACAGTTTCAGTGCCAGCAAGTTCAACTACGGCAAGTGAATAATCTTAAGGAGAAGAGCTATGTCTAAAATCGCATTGTATATTTGGCCTGGAATGCATGGTTTAGTTTCTATTTCGCCTTTTTGCTTAAAACCCATAATAGCGGCAAAAGCTAAAGGATTAGATTTTGAAAAACATGTAATTATGCGCACACCGGCGTGGGTGACCACAGGAAAATTACCGGCAGCGATGATTGATGATAAACCAGTATTGGATTCTACTAATATCCTGAAAGCATTAGACTCACTTCCTAGTGATAAACCGTCTTTATATCCCACCGATGCAGCATTACATGCAGAAGTGATATTATTAGAAGATTGGGCTGATGAATCCCTAATTTGGTATTTACTAGCTTATCGTTGGAAAAATCCCAACAATTACAAAGCGTTTTCTGAATTAGCTTTTGGTAAAGCGGGTTTAGTAGCCCGTATATTGATTCCGCGCATGATCCGTAAAAAAGTATTACAAAAACTGAAAGCGCAGGGCTTGGATGATTTATCAGAGCGCGAGTTAGATACTCGTTTTCGTGAGTTATGTTATGCTCTCAATCAAAAATTAGCGGGTCGATCCTATTTTGTAGGTTCGCATTTGACTGCTGCCGACATCGCTATTTACGCGCCATTAAAACAAATTGCGCATACGAAATTAGCGCCAGCTTACAGTATTATGTCTGAATTTACACACTTAATGAATTTTATGAATCGGATGGATGCAGAATGAAAAGAACGTATTGTGGCCAAGTCACAGAAGCTTTATTAGATCAACAAGTCAAGTTACAAGGTTGGGTATTTCGTCGTCGTGATCACGGTGGTGTGATCTTTGTCGATATGCGCGATCGTATGGGTTTGGTGCAAGTGGTATTTGAGCCTGAATTTGCCGACATTTTTAAAAACGCAGAACGTTTGCGCAGTGAATATGTGATCGAAGTCACTGGTTTGGTCCGCCGACGTCCTGCAGGCATGGTGAATGCCAACATGCCAACCGGTCAAGTTGAAGTGTTGGTTAATCACTTAATTATGCATAATAGTTCAGAGGCCCCGCCATTTCCGTTAGATGATATGAATGTTTCAGAAGAAGTATTGCTGAAATACCGTTATTTGCATATGCGTCGGCCAGAGATGTATGAGCGTTTGCAATTTCGTGCACGCCTGAATGGGTTAATTCGTAATTATTTGGCTGAGCATGGTTTTATTGAAGTCGAAACACCGATTTTAATGAAAGCCA
>CAZULF010000136.1:0-4462 GCA_964621215.1 uncultured Legionellales bacterium
AGGTCGTGTCGATGCGTTCTGGATCCCGCGAACAAGTCGCGGGACGACGAGGCTGAGAGATCGCGGGACCACGCAGTTTTTTGTAAATTACCTTTGTCTGGCGCAGTAAGTTTATTAAACTGTTCATTATTTCTTCCTCGTTAATCGTTGCGAAAGAATAACTAAGAATAGGGTAATAATGAAAGTGACTGAACATAAGGCGTTTAATTCAGGTTTCACGCCCAAACGCGCCATGGAAAAAATCTTCAATGGCAGAATTTCAAAGCCAGGGCCGGAAACGAAATAGCTGATCATCACATCATCAATCGACAACGTGAAACATAGCAAAGCACCAGAAATAATGGCGGGTAGCAATAAGGGCACGGTGATTTTGCGAAATATAGTGAGCTCACGCGCACCTAAGTCTTTCGCCGCTTCAAAAATATTTTTATCCAAGCTGGTAATGCGGCTATAGATGGTGACCACGACAAAGGGAATGCAAAAAGTGATGTGTGCCAGTAACAGACTCCAAAATCCCAAGGGCATCTTGAACACGCTGAACAATAATAATAAGGATATCCCCATCACAATATCTGGCGTGACAATTAAGATGAACACCATACCGTTTAATAAACCTTTACCCATAAAACGGTAGCGATACAAACTAACCGCCGCTAGTGTACCAATAACACTAGCAAAAAACGCAGCAGTGAGGCCAATAATAAGCGAATGCAAGGCAGCGACCCATAAGTCAGCATCATGAAATAACGCGGTATACCAACTGGAAGTAAAACCATGCCAGACTAAAGAGTAGCTGGCATTATTAAATGAATAAACGATTAATACTCCAATAGGGAGGTAAAAGAATAAATACACCATTGCAAGATATAGTCGATCAGCAAAACGGGAAGAAGCGACAGTGGTTGTTATCATATGAAATCCCCGCTTTGGCGATTTTTAGAAATAACCCAATAGACCAATAACATCAATCCCATCAACAACGTTAATGCTACGCTGATGGCGGAACCCAGCGGCCAATTGTGGGTAAATAAAAATTGATTTTCAATTAAGTTACCTAATAATAAAGATTTAGCGCCGCCTAATAAATCAGGAATGTAAAATAACGTCATAGCCGGTAAAAAGACTAATATCGAACCGGCGATGATGCCGGGCATAGATAACGGCAACACGACTTTAGTGAATGTCGTGAATTTATTGGCACCCAAATCAAATGCGGCTTCAATTAAGCGATTATCAAATCGTTCTAGATTGGCGTATAATGGCAAAATCATAAATGGCAGTAAGTTGTAGACCAAACCAATCATTACCGCCGAGTTGGTAAATAATAATTGCATAGGTTCATGAATTAAACCCATGCTCATGAGTAAATTATTCAGTACGCCTTTGGCTTTTAGAATCGCCACCATGGCATAACTACGTATAAGAGAGCTGGTCCAGAAGGGGATAATCAATAATAACAATAATAATTCTTTATGGTGGGTTATTTTGCGTGCCAGAATATACGCGAAAGGATAGCCGAATATCACGCACAAGAGAGTCGTTACGCCAGCAATATAAAACGATTTCAAAAATACCAATACATATATTTCACTATATAACGCTTTGTAATTCTCTAGAGTAAAATGAAAGGTAAACATTTTGTTTGCGTCAGGCGTCATGAAACTGCAGAATAGCACCATTAAAAATGCGAGCAGCGCGAATACGCCTAGCCAAGAAGCAATAATACTGACAGAGACATTACGGAAGTTGCTATCACCCTTCATAAGGTAGTATAACCTCCCAACCATTGACCCAATGCATCCATACTTTTTCGCCGATGGTATACACTAAGCTATCATCATCTTCATCAAAGAATTCAGTTGCAGCGAGTAAGGTGCCACTTTCAAAACGCACCATTAAATCCACGGTGGTGCCTTTATAAATCACTTCTTCTACGGTACCGCGATACATATTGCTAGTATCTTGCACTTCATTATTATCGTAAATGCGAATATCTTCTGGGCGAACTAAAACCAGCACTTTGTCATCTTTAGCAAAACCTTTACGATTCACACAAGTGCGTTGCATACCTTCAAGTGTGACGGTTAATTTACCGTCATCAACGCTTTCTACCACAGTTTCAAAGATATTCACTTCACCAATAAATTTCGCCACGCTGAGGCTGGCGGGTTCTTCATAAACCTGACGTGGAGTGCCCACTTGAGTAATCACACCTTCACTCATCACCACGACGCGATCAGACATCGATAATGCTTCTTCCTGGTCATGAGTAACAAAAATAAACGTGATGCCTAATTTGCGTTGTAATTGACGTAATTCAAGTTGCATGGTTTTGCGTAAACGATAATCGAGAGAGCTTAAGGGCTCATCTAATAAAAGTACTAATGGACGATTCACGACTGCGCGGGCAATAGCGACGCGCTGCTGTTGTCCACCGCTGAGTTGAGCCGGTTTACGATCACTGAATTCTTCTAACTTGACCATGCGTAAGGCTTCATGTACTCGGGTTTTAATTTCTGCTTCAGGCACTTTTTTACAACGCAGACCAAATGCCACATTATCGAAGACCGACATGTGCGGGAATAGGGCGTAGCTTTGGAAGACGGTATGAACATGTCGTTCATGTGGTGGCAAGCCTTTGGCATCTTTGCCATCGATATAAATAGTGCCGCTATCAGGTTCTTCAAAACCGGAAATCATCCGTAATAAGGTGGTTTTGCCGCAACCCGAAGGCCCTAGTAATGTGAGGAATTCACCATTTTTAATGTCCAAATCAAGCCGTTTTAGGATGGTTTGATCATTAAAAGACTTAGAAATACCCTGCAAAGAGACAATATTTTCTGCCATCAATTCAGCCCTATTAAAACACGAGTGAAACGCCAGAAGGTAAAATATTTAGCGGATAACGTCAAGCGTTTTCTGCTTTAAAAAAGCTTGTCATGCCAGCGAAGGCTGGCATCCAGGTTACATTAAAACACCGAGAACCGATAGGCGAGTCGCATATTTAGGGTATATAAAAATGGAATATAGTCATAAACCGGCTTTAATTCAGATTCACCATAGCCGGTGTAGTATTGGAACCCCAGCTCAATCAACCAGCGAGGATTGATATTATAATCGACACCCACTCCAAATACGCCGCCAATACGGCCCTTATTGGTCATATCATCATCCCGCTGCACATAAGCAGGACCAATTTCAGAAAAGGCTTTAAATTTAGGGCTGCCAACGGGTACCATAAATTTGGCCACGATGTTATAAGCATTGGTTCGCGAGGTTAATGATTCGATATTGTAAACATTAGGCAACTCAAATGTCAGATGGGATGTAGGAAATCTGGCGTAGTTGGCTTCAACAGCAAAGTGGCTACTCAGCTCATAACCTGCAACAATACCAGCAGCAACGCCACTACCTTTGCCAGTTACTGGGGTAGAGGTGGAAGTAATTTCATCTTGGCTAATCATTTGTTGCCAATTGGTATTGCCATAGCCCAAAGAAACTCCGACATAAGCCGGATGCACTTCCGGAGGCAAGCAATCAAAACTATTTTTATAGTCTTCTTTTGCAGCGGGTGTCTCTGCTGTTGGCAGCAGCGGCGGCTTTACTTCCGTATTAGTACTGGTTTTAGCGGCGGGTAGCGCACAGGATACGGTTGCTTGTGCGGTAGCAGTCATGACAGATACTAAACACAGAGCTAGAATGAGTCTGATTAACATATTTGAATTCACCATAATGATTAATTAAAAGTAGTATCCCACGCCAATCAAAAAAACATTTGTATACGGTTTAATTTTCATATCCGCGTCGTGCTCCCAATTAACACCGCGGCGTCGGAGTATACGGGAGGTGGGGGTAGTTTGCACTTCTAAGTCAGCTCTAGCGCTGTCATATCCCGAAATTAAATCTTCCACTCGGAAACTAAAATGTTCCCCTGCGCGTATTTCATAACCAATACCGGTTTGCCAGCCCCAAACATGGCTCGAGCCTGACAGTTTGGTAGTATGAGGTCCTGTAAAATTAGAGGGATCAATAAAAGCGGGTAATGCAGAAATTATTTTATCGGGTAACTGCGCAAACTCTGTGGTTGCGCTTCCACTTACATGGCTACGCTGTACTCCACCCTTCAGATATAGCATCGAGTTTGGGGTTAATAAAAAACCCGGGCGAAGATCAATACCATAAGTGTTTGATATGCGACCAGTGAAAAAAGAGGTTGAATATAAATCAGCATATTCACTATCAGGAAGTGAATGGGAATCGACACTGGCACTCAATAAATCACCGTTGATTTCTGCACCTAAATAAAATCGATTAAAAACATGACCGTAGCCTAAGTGTAAACCAACATCGGGCCCAATATTACTGGCATTGTCATCGGTAGGAACGGGCAAGAAAGAGTTGGTTGATGTTGAAGTATTGACAATTAAATCGGAATTACTTTGATGCTGGAATAACGCATAGA
>CAZULF010000137.1:0-4406 GCA_964621215.1 uncultured Legionellales bacterium
AAATGTGTATGCCAGGTGACAACATAAAGATTACCGTACAACTGATTGCACCTATCGCGATGGATGATGGCTTACGCTTCGCTATCCGTGAAGGCGGCCGTACAGTCGGTGCGGGTGTCGTTTCTAAGATTATCGAGTAATAAAGATGGATACAAAAAAACAAGTTATTCGTATTCGGTTGAAGTCATTCGATCATAAATTGCTGGATGATTCCGCAATTGAAATCGTTGAAACAGCAAAGCGCACAGGCGCTCAGTTGAGGGGTCCTATCCCACTTCCAACCAAGATTGAGAAGTTTACAATACTAATTTCTCCGCATGTGAATAAAGATGCGCGAGATCAGTACGAAATCCGTACGCACAAGCGATTGCTTTATATCGTTGATCCTACTGATAAAACAGTGGATGCATTGATGAAGCTTGATCTTGCTGCAGGGGTAGACGTACAAATTAGTATCGATAGCGCTGAGTAATAACAGCGCCAGATTGTACTCAGGCGGCGTGCCTTTACCCCAAAGGTACGCTGCAATAGCGCATGAACTGAGTATAGAACTGGTTTTATAGAATCCTTAGAGGTTAAAAATGACAATTAGTGTTGTTGGACAAGGTGTTGTTGGCCGTAAATGCGGCATGACACAAATATTTACTGATCAAGGTGAAGCTATTGCCGTATCGGTTATTGAAGTAGAACCTAATCGTGTTACTCAAATTAAAACTCTTGAAAAAGAGGGATATGCTGCTGTGCAAGTCGCTGCGGGTAAAGTAAAAAAAGCACATCGCGTTACTAAACCTATGGCAGGACATTTTGCTAAAGCGAATGTAGAAGCACGTGCTAATTTGCATGAATTTCGAGTTAACGAAAAAGAAATCGGTAATTATGAAGTAGGTGCAACCATTGCGTTAGACATATTTAAAGAAGGTCAATTGGTTGATGTGAGTGGTGATACTCGCGGTAAAGGCTTTGCTGGAACCGTTAAACGCCATCATTTCAGAACACAGGATGCTACCCACGGTAACTCACGCGCTCACCGCGTCCCAGGTTCTATTGGTCAAAACCAATCGCCAGGCCGCGTATTTAAAGGCAAAAAAATGTGTGGTCACATGGGTAATGTTCAGCGCACTATACAAAATCTACGTATCGTTAAGATTGATGCTGAACGTAATTTAATTTTGGTGAAGGGTGCAATTCCTGGAGCCCCTGGTGCAAGCGTTGTCGTTTTGCCAGCTGTTAAAGCCAAAGAGGAGAATTAACAGTGGAATTAACACTTACTGCAGCCGGCGGCACAAAAGAAGCCGGAAAAGTTACTGTGCTAGATACAGTCTTTGCGCGTGAGTTCAATGAGCCACTCGTCCATCAAGTTGTTGTTGCATTTCAAGCGGGTGCACGACAAGGTTCGCACCAGCAAAAAACACGTGCGGAAGTGCGTGGCGGTGGTAAAAAACCATGGAATCAGAAAGGTACGGGTCGTGCTCGTGCCGGTTCTAGCCGTAGCCCGATTTGGGTAGGTGGTGGTAAGGTATTTCCTGCTACACCAGACCAGAATTATGAACAAAAAGTTAATCGCAAGATGTATCACGGTGCAATGTGTTCAATATTATCAGAACTTATTAGACAAAACCGTGTAGTCGTTGTAGAATCGCTCGTTCTCGATGCGCCTAAAACTAAACAGCTCGCTGAAAAGTTAAAAGGCATGCAGTTAACGGATGTTCTTATCGTCACTGATGCTGTAGATGATTGTTTAGCTATGGCCGCAAGCAACCTATATCATGTAGGTTTGGTTGAATCGCATCAGATTGATCCAGTCAGCTTGGTTGGCTTTAATAAAGTGATATTTACTGTGCCTGCGCTGAGAAAAATTGAGGAGATGTTAGGATGAGCCAAGAGCGTTTATTAAAAATTCTATTGTCGCCTCACGTCTCTGAAAAAAGTACGCGTGTAGGTGAAAAGAATAGACAAGTTGTCTTTCAAGTCATTAACGATGCCAACAAGCACGAAATTAAAAAGGCTGTTGAAGTTTTGTTTAATGTTGAAGTTACGGGTGTACAAGTTACTAACGTAAAAGCAAAAACCAAACGGTTTGGTCGCTTTGTTGGTACGAGAAAAGGCTGGAAAAAAGCATATGTTACCCTTAAAGAAGGTAGCGATGTCCAGTTTGCAACTGCGGAATAATATTGAATTGAGAAGGTATTAAGGAATGGCAATCGTAAAATTAAAACCTACTTCGCCAGCACGTAGGCATGTAGTTAAAGTGATACGCAAAGTGCATAAAGGCCGCCCTCATGCACCGCTGACCGCTGCCAAGAATCGCACGGGTGGCCGTAACAATAATGGCCGCATTACTACGCGTCATCAAGGTGGTGGACACAAGCAACGTTATCGTATTATCGATTTCAAACGTGATAAAGCTGGTGTGCCAGCAACTGTTGAGCGTATTGAGTATGATCCTAACCGCAGTGCAAATATAGCGTTGCTATTGTATCGTGATGGCGAACGCCGTTATATTATTGCGCCAAAAGGTTTGCAAGCTGGGGATCAGATCGTATCCGGTCACGAAGCACCGATCAAACCAGGTAATAGCTTGCCCATGCGAAATATTCCTTTGGGTAGCGTTATTCATTGTGTAGAACTGAATTTGGGGAAAGGTGCGCAATTGGCACGTAGTGCTGGCGCATCAGTACAGCTGTTAGCTCGTGAAGGTGGATATGCAACACTTCGATTGCGCTCCGGTGAAATGCGGAAAGTCAACGCTGACTGTATCGCAACTATTGGTGAAGTTGGCAATGAAGAACATAATTTGATTTCACTTGGTAAAGCAGGTGCAGCCAGATGGCGTGGTGTTCGTCCAACCGTACGTGGTGTGGCGATGAACCCCGTTGATCACCCGATGGGTGGTGGTGAAGGTCGAACTTCTGGTGGTCGTCATCCTTGCAGCCCTTGGGGTGTGCTCACGAAAGGATACAAAACACGTAAGAATAAGCGTACTAATAAGTTTATTGTACGTAGCCGACACAAAGCTAAATCGTAAGCGAGGATGAGAAAGTGCCACGTTCAGTGAAAAAGGGTCCTTATATAGACCCAAGATTATTAAAGAAAGTAATGGAAGTTAAAGAAAAAAGCGATAAGCGCCCAATTAAAACTTGGTCGCGTGCTTCAGTTATTCTTCCAGACTTTGTTGGATTAACGTTTGCAGTGCATAATGGCAAAATTTTTATTCCTGTCTATGTGACAGAAAATATGGTGGGCCATAAATTGGGTGAATTTGCGTTAACGCGTACTTTCAAACAGCACTCTGGCGATAGAAAATCATAATTAGAGAGGTAGGATGATGGAAGTAGCAGCAATTCTGCGACACGCTCGCGTATCTCCACAGAAAGCCAGATTGGTTGCTGACCAAGTTCGTGGGCTACCTGTCGAAAGAGCGCTTAATGTACTCGAGTTTAGCCTCAAGAAATCTGGCGACATTATTAAAAAAGTGTTGAATTCCGCAATTGCGAATGCTGAGCACAATAACGGTGCTGACATTGATGAATTGTGTGTAGCCAAGATTACAGTTGACGAAGGCCCTATGTTAAAGCGTACTATGCCACGTGCAAAAGGCCGTGCAAATCGTATTTTAAAGCGTACGAGTCACATTACCGTGATCGTTTCTGATAGCAGCAGGAGTTAGTTCCAATGGGTCAAAAAGTTAATCCAATAGGCATCCGCCTCGGTATCACGCAAGATTGGGCTTCAACCTGGTATGCTGAAGGTAGTTACGCAGACAATTTATATGCGGATGTTAAAGTGCGTGAATACTTAGATCGCAAATTAGCAGACGCTGGCGTTGCGAAAATTCAGATCTCGCGTCCCGCGAAGAGCGCGAAAGTTGTTATTTTCTGTGCTCGTCCTGGTGTCGTCATCGGACAGAAAGGCAAAGGCGTTGAGTCATTGCGTACAGAAGTTGCTAAAATCATGGCCTTACCTCTTAATTTAGTGCATGTCACTATTGAAGAAGTGAAGAAACCTGAAGGCAATGCACGTTTAGTTGCACAAAGTGTTGCTCAGCAGTTGGAACAACGGGTTATGTTTCGTCGTGCGATGAAGCGAGCAGTTTCCTCTGCGCTGCGTACAGGTGCATTAGGGGTGAAAATTTGTGTGAGCGGTCGTGTTGGTGGCGCGGAAATTGCACGTACTGAATGGTATCGTGAAGGTCGTGTGCCATTACATACATTCCGTGCAGATATCGATTATGGTGTGGCGGAAGCACATACTACTTTCGGTATCATTGGTGTGAAAGTATGGATATTCAAGGGCGAACGCATCGGTAAAAAAACGCAGCAACAACAAGAAGCTGCAAACGAGGCGTAAATCCCTCAGATTAGATAAGCTAAGGTGATATAAGCATGTTGCAACCTAAACGTAATATT
>CAZULF010000138.1:0-4405 GCA_964621215.1 uncultured Legionellales bacterium
TTTTGAGGCAAAAATAGCTGCTTAACAAAATGTCCGATTTTTCGGGGCAAGATCAAATAGCGTTGTCCATAGAAGTTGATCGGTTACAAGAGCAGACAAAAATATAAACAATATGGCTAGGATAGCTGTTCTAGAAGAGTATTAATCAATGGATGCTATGCTTTTGGTTTAGTATCTATATCATAGGGGAGAGGCGGCGCCACAACCTGCATGATTCGAGGTGGAGCAAGGAAAGTGGCCGTAGTGCAGGTTGTTATCTGTTCAAAGAGTTGACGATTTTGAGTCCATTCTAGTGTTCGTAATGCACTCTCATGATTCTCTAACTTACGTCTATATCTTTGTAAGTTGTAGTCGTTTTTCACATTAGCTTGTAAGTGGTTTTGTATAGCTAAAGTACGTCTTTCTTTTTTGCTGTTTAGTTCTAGAAGAGCCGAACGGGCTTTTTTAACTTCAGGATTATCAGTCCAAGAAGTAGGTAATATGTAACGCAACAAACTCTCATTTTTATCCAAAATTTCTTGATTTTCTTGAATACGGGACTCTATTCTCTCAACATCTTCTGTATCCCGAGTAATACGTTCTTCATTTGTCTTGATAGCAGTTTTTAAGTTTTGAATATGTTGGTTAATTTCTTCTATGTCTTTTTTTATTACTGATTGTCTAACTTCTTGTTCTTGGAACTCATGAGTTATTTTTGCGGCAAAAATAGCAATACAGGCATCAATCGCATCATTTATTATCGCTTCATTGCTTACTAAAGGTCCGATTTTATCTTTAGCCATCGTTATATTTTCCTGTTATTGGTTGGGAGAATATGCGTGCTCAACCACCAACGGGTCTTCCTCAGCTGACAATAGTTCGAGAGATTGTGGGTCAGAAAAAGAAAATTGAAATTTGGAATCAACAACCTGTCCTGTCGAAGCTGCTCGCTGCTGTTGGTGTACAAAAGGTACCGTGTTTTCAGGTTTATTAAACGGTGAAGAGACTTCAGGTCTGTCGGGTTTTCTTGGAGATTCAGGTCTTACAGGCGATTCTTCTGGATTTTGTTCTGGGGCCGCTGTCGTTATTGACAATTCGGCAGCCTCTTGCTGGGGATGTGGTTGTTCGGTAAGTTTAGCATGTAATACAGCACTTACGGGTAATGGTTCTGTAGATTGTGCAGCTACCACCGGAACATCGCCGTCTTTAGGCTGAGAGACCTCTTTAGAGTCTAAATAATATTTAACTCCATATGCAACAGCAGCAATAACGCCACCCAAGAACGCTACTGCACTCACTGCCGCGACCGCCACGCCTATACCGACAGCAACTGTTGCAGCGACAGGTAGGGCTGCTATAGCGCCTATAGTCAAGGCAGGAGCTGCAGCGATGAACAAAACTGTTCCCACAATAGCAGCACCAACAATCAATGCAAAACCACCAAGACTAGTCAAGGCCAAGCTTTTTGCGACTTTAGTTTGTGTTTCAGCTTGTTGTTTGTTTCGTTGCAATGTTAGCGTGGGTAAACGTGCATCGGCTAAGTTAGTTTTATTTTTTTCAGCATAAACGTAAGTAGCTTTATCTATAGCGGCATTACCTACCACTAAATCAGCAGCATATAACGCGGATCTTAGCTCTGGCGATCTTATCGTGATAGTTTGTAACTGCGCGCCGCGTTGCAAATCTAATTTATCTTGTAGCTCTATGACTGTACCTTTAGTCGTTATGTCTATGACAGGACCCATACCAGTAACGGCGACTTTTCTTACCCCATCCACAGGATAAGTAAGGCTAAGGAGCGTGCCTGCTTCGGTAGGAGCGTGGAGAGTGGCTTTTCGTCCTTCATCTGTAGCGCTATACAAATAAATGGGCTCGTTATTTAGTTCCTCTGTTCTTGAGCAGTTTAAAAAATCTCCAATAAGAGAGAGAAGACCTTGACTATAATGATTTTCAATGAAATCTTCGGTAAGATCTGGGCGTTGTCTGGCTAATTCTTTATAGAAATTCGCTTCGTTAATATTATCCGCTGGCTTAAAATTTTCCACTTTGAGCAATCGGAATACATCAGTGTGGAAATTTTCGCGTTTTTCCTTTGGGGTGTTGAGTTCATTTGGATTGGCATTAATATAATAGAAGCCATTGTCAGCGAGTTGCTTTAAACGCTCATTTTTTATTGCTGCAACGTCCAGGCGAGCGACATCAATAGTGACTACAAATTCATTATTTTTTTTGAGAATTATCGCACCTTTGGGAAGAAAACGTGAGATATCAGAATAAGGTTCTGCCGCTGGAACAGCGGTCACAGAAACAGAGTTTGCATCATCTCTAGCCATGATATCCCAACCTTTCCTTTTGCGAAGCGCAACTAAGAGGAGTTAATTTATACACATATATAATACCACAGTTTCCTACATATGCAAGCATATTTTATCTAATCGGATTAGATAATGAGCTTGTGGATGGTTGGGATATTGTAGATGTCGGTAGTGGAGAGTTTGGTACCTCAGGTAGCAATGGGAAATTGGGTGCATCGGGTAGTTGGCTTCTTGTCACCGAGTTCATGGTGGATGCAGCTTTGTTTAAATTTATCCAAAAGTAAATGTGTACACTTGTACGCCAGGTTTATCGAATTGCACTTCGAGTTCACCATCAGTGGATGCTGGCAATGATAAAACGGGATATAACTTGTGCGCAATGACTTCAATGTTATTTGGATTCTGTTTATCTTGTACCGGCTTGCCATTGAGTAATATGCTCATCTTAATGGGTTGATTATCAATGCTGCCCATCACCATATATACATTTCGTGCGTTAAAATGTAACTTAATTGTAGCGTTAGCACTGGTCGATTGAACGTAGTGTGGATTAATATTCCAGCTACCTTTTAAGGCCCATTGATTAGTTGATAGTGTCGAAGGGAAATCATATTGCGTATTTTGTGCTGAGAGCTCTGGATTGCCGGCATATCCACTGGCACGTTCAGACCCTAAATAGGTTTCAGGCGTTTGTGTTAAACCAGCCATACTGAACGGTAAAGCGGGTTTAGGTGAGGTAGCGGATAAACCTAATAAAAGACGTATATTATGCTCGGTAATGGCGTAATCACCCTCACCAAAATGTTGATAAACAACATCACCATCTTTAGCTATTAAATAATGTGCCGGCCAATAACTATTATTGTAATTCTGCCAAATAACATAATCATTATCTAATACCACAGGGTAACGAATATCGTATTGTTTTATGGCCGCTTTAACATTATTAATATTTTTTTCAAAGGCAAATTCAGGCGCATGCACGCCGATGATCACTAAGCCTTTATCGTGGTATTTACTATACCAATCGCGTAAATAGGGTAATGTGCGTATGCAATTGATGCAAGAATAAGTCCAGAAATCAATGAGTACAACTTTTCCTTTTAATTCTTGTATATTTAATGGAGGTGAGTTGAGCCATGGTGCGTTGTCGTTTAATGCGGGAGCGGGATATGGCATCGTAGGATTGATGAGTTGTGTTTTTTGGTAGGCAGTGTCAGGCTGTATAGCTGCGGCCGTGGTCATACCTGACCAAGGGGCGCGAACATTTAAAAATCCCGTTAAAATAGCAAATACTATGATGATAGCGCCTAGTAATTTTCGAATACCGCGTAAATGGCGTTTAAGAACTTGAAGATGAGTAATTAAGCTTTTTCCAAGTAGTGCAATGAATATCATGGGTATCATTGCGCCTAAGGCAAAAAATAAAAATAAGAAAAAACTATTTATGAAAGTTTTTTCAACAGCCATGCTAATGATAGCGGCTGCCAAAATGGGGCCACCGCAGGGTACCCAGATGAGGCTGACCAATGCACCAAAAACTATACCGCCCCCGAAACCTGAAGAAGGAGCATGATCAATATATTCATGACCTTTTTCAGCAATATTTTGTGTGAGTGAGCTAAATAGATCAGATAGTCGATCGGAAATTAAAATAACACCGAATAAAATTAATAAAGCATATGAAAGCTTTTGTATGATTTCAATATTGAGCCCAGCATATCGAATGAGCGCGCTAGAAGACAAAGAAAACACAGCAAAAAATAAGGCAAATCCAATCACGATGCCCAGTGGTCGCTGTTTGCCACCGGTCATACCGCCAGATAAGACAATAGGTAAAATGGGTAAGATACAGGGAGAAAGTATGAGTCCAAACCCTTCAACGAAGGCCAATATAAAATGGGTTAATTGCATATCCGTATATCCCTCTCGCCAATCCTTGGTTATATAGAAATATAGCATATAGCTTCATATTAATGTTTATTTTATGTAATTGCCATAAGGAGGTTAATGTATCGAGCACCGGGTTTGTCAAAATAACCCATTATACTCGTGGGGGCTGCTAACAGCTCTTGCAAACCTGAGTAAACCTATTTATACTTACCCATCAT
>CAZULF010000139.1:0-4233 GCA_964621215.1 uncultured Legionellales bacterium
CCCGGCACAAATGCGTTCTTGTAGCGAGAGAAGATAGTGTTTTACCGTATCAATTTTTGTGTTCATGGTATTCTCCTTAGACGCTGATAAAATTCGCTAACATGTCATAACCTTTTTCGGTTAATACTGATTCTGGGTGGAATTGTACACCATAAATAGGATAGGAGACATGTTGCAACGCCATGATTTCGCCATTTTCGGCCGTCGCAGTGATTTTTAAGCAATCAGGTAAGGTTGTTTCGTCAACGATTAATGAATGATAGCGACCCACTTTAAGTGGCTGCGGTAAATTTTTAAATATCCCTTTACCATCGTGGGTAATTTTACTCGACTTACCATGTACCGGACGTTCTGCACGTTTAACTTCTCCACCAAATGCTTGGCCGATCGCTTGATGTCCTAAACAAACGCCCAGAATAGGAATCGTTGGAGAGAAGTGTTGAATGAGTGGCACACATATTCCTGCATCAGCGGGTGCTTTAGGTCCCGGTGACAAAATAATATGGGAGGGTTGCATGTCAGAGATCTCAGTTAAGCTAATCTTATCATTACGCACCACGTGACAGACAGATCCCAACTCTTCCACATACCGTGTAAGGTTAAACACAAATGAATCGTAATTATCAATCACAAGAATCATGATAATGCCTCAAATAATGCCTTTGCTTTTGTGAGTGTTTCTGCATATTCATCAGCAGGAATTGAATCCGCAACGATGCCACCGCCTACTTGAAAGCTGATGGTGTTTTCTTTAATGCAATAAGTGCGTATTGTGATAGCGGTATCCATAGAACCATCAAACCCAATATAACCAAAGCATCCACAATAAGGACCGCGCGTGGTGGGTTCTAATTCAGCAATAATTTCCATCGCTCGAATTTTGGGTGCGCCCGTAATCGAGCCACCAGGAAAGGTAACGCGTAATACATCAATGGCATCGAGATCGATTTTAAGCTCAGCAGTCACCGTGGAAACCAAGTGGTGAACGGTAGCAAAGCTGTATAACGCACATAACTCTTTGACGTTGACAGAGTGTAATTTGGCTACTCGTGAAAGATCGTTGCGTAGTAGATCGACTATCATGGTGTTTTCTGCACGGTCTTTGTCTGAGCTCAACAACGCATTTTGTAATAGAATATCCTCGTCTGGATTATTGCCACGTTTGCGAGTGCCTTTGATGGGGCAGGTTTCAATCTGATGGTTGTGCAATTGTAAAAAACGCTCGGGAGAAGCGGAGGCCAATTTTATGTCGCCAAAATTTAAATAGCCGGCAAACGGCGCAGGATTGATTGCACGTAAACGCTGATATAAAGCAAAAAAATTAGCATTTTCTGGCGCCTGCGCCATAAACCGTTGTGTCAAATTGGCTTGGAAAATATCGCCGGCATAAATGTACTCAATCACACTCGCAACAGAATTTTCATAAGCCTGTTGCGAAGAGAAATTACTTTTTACAGCCGTTCTTTCAATCGGTTGCCAGGTGATAAAATTATTTGGTGTGGATGTTTTTAAAAAATGCGCGATCTCGTTTAATCGCTGTTGCGCGCGTTTTTCACGTAATGCACGGTCTATTTCCGGTAAACCAGAACTAATTAACCAACATTGTTTTTCAGTATGATCAAACGCAATGATGACATCATAAAAACCTAACATCATATCAGGGAATTGCTGATCATCTATTTTGGCAAGAGGAACATTTTCTACATGTTGATTAAGTTCATATCCGAAATATCCTATCACACCGCCTTGAAAGGGCGGCAAGTTGTTATGTGGCGTTAAGGAATAATTTTGTAACGTGTGTTGCAGAAAATCAAACGGATTACCATCGAATAATTGCTCAGCAAAGGAGACGGCATTTTTTGTCGCTGAAAAAATAGCAAACGGCCGTATGCCTATGTAGCTATATCGACTCCACTCACGATGTTGTTGGCTACTGCTATCTAACCACACCGCACCAGGCTCATCAGCAAAATTAGCAAACACTGTTTCTGCGTCAAGATAGGGTAAGTTTTGATAAAGCGGCTGCATGTTATTAACTCATTAGTTCAACGAATGTGTTGATGGTGCAGGAAAACGGACCATATTGCAAGAGAGAGAATTATGATAATATAGGAGCTGTTTACAATTCTGCTATGCTGCCCAACTTGCAGCGATATAAAAAAGGTAAAAAAGAATTATTCTTGTTAGTACATCCACTAGATGTTGGAATCATGACTTTACCCATGAATAAATTCATCTAACCCTATGCATTGCTAAAAGTATTTTGGTTTTGGTTAATATTTTCAGTCAGTCTTGTGCTATGGAATAAAATTCCTTATTTGAAAATAGATTAGCGTTGCATTTGAGTCATTAAATCTATTAGCGGATACTATTAGACAATATGTTTTAAGTAAAGTAATATGGTTAAAATTCATTATTAATGGACAAGGATCATGCCAGCCGATAAAAAGTCAACATCACTTTCGAAATCAGATAAAAGTAAAAAACTGCGTTTAGATACAGATTATCTAAACTTTCTAACTCAAGTAAAAATGAAACTACAACGTGCTCAAGTAAAGGCAGCATTAGCCGCAAATGCCGAGCAAATCCGATTTTACTGGGAGTTAGGTGTCGATATCATAAAGCAGCAAGAAACTAAGCACTGGGGCTCTCATTTCCTAGATCAACTATCACAAGATATGCGAAATGCTTTTCCTGGCATGCAGGGTTTTTCAAAGCGAAACTTGGAATTTATGCGCCGTTTTGCGCTAACTTACCCAGATTTAGACTTTGCGAAACAACCTGTTTCGCAATTGCCTTGGGGGCATATTATTCGCTTAATTCAAGCAGTTAGCGATGATGCTAAACGTGATTGGTACGCAGCTAAAGCCATCGAAAATGGTTGGTCTCGTTCTATCTTGGGCATGCAAATTGATAATGATTTATATGCAAGGCAAGCAAAATTAGCGACAAAAAACTAACAATTTTAGTAAGCACCTTCCAGCAGCACAGTCTGATCTTGCCAATGAGATGTTAAAAGACCCCTATAAATTCGATTTCTTAACCATTCAGGGAAAAGCAAGCGAGCGCGATATTGAAACTGGTCTAACACATCACATACGTAATTTTCTATTAGAGCTTGGCGAAGGATTTTCATTTGTAGGTACTCAAGTACCCGTGACTTTTGATGATACAGAATATTTTATTGATATGCTTTTTTATCATTTGAAATTACGTGCATTTATCGTGTGCGAACTTAAAGCCACTAAATTCAAACCAGAACACACCGGCCAACTTGGTTTCTATCTTGCCGTAGTCGATGATCAGCTCAGACATCCTGATGATAATCGCACTATTGGTTTATTGTTATGTAAGGAAAAAAATAAAGTTGTTGCAGAATACGCGCTTCAAAATATTGACGCGCCAATAGGCGTGTCCGAATATACGTTATCAAAGGCACTGCCAAAAGATCTCAAAACCGCCCTTCCTTCTATTGAAGAAATAGAAGCAGAATTGAATGCACTCGATATCATGGATGATGAAAATGCCTAGCACTAAAGCACTTCCGCCATTGCTTGATAGCTGCTTTTTCATCAAAGTTTACAGAGGAAGCTATAGTTAAAATATTAACTCAAACAGACTTGGATTTATGGTGGGATGTGCCAGATACGCTTTCTAGCAGTATCAAACGGATGCGTGCGTCCGGACAGAAATGGTTGGAAGAGGAAGCCCTAAAACTTGAACGTTATAAAAATATCAAGGTATAGGAATCAGTTCCTGGTGTTTACTTATGGGAGCGCGAATACGCTCCCAGCCGAATTTATAGGGTCTTTTAGTAAATCACGGATAATAGCTTCCAGTAGAATTGATAGAATTTTCTTGAGCTTCTAAGTTTTGCAGAGTGGTTGTTTTCCTATTCTGCATAAAGCCACAATATTGCAATGCTGCGACACTGTATCGGGTAATCACATCACGCTCAACATTGAGTATACGCCGTGTAATAGAGTTTTCTCTCAGCAATTTTTCATACACACTCGCTTTTCTTTCAGCAGGTAGGCTATGTAAATACTCTACTACTGCTTCTCGCAGTAATGGTTTGTAATTTTTTCCTAAATATTCAATCAAAAATGTTTCATTATTCAAGTCAATCGACCTGCAAGAATCCATACCTACAAAACAACTTTTTTTCAATAATTTGTTAACATGATGTATATCGCCTTGAGTTGGAGAATGAGAAGACTCTGTACTTATAAT
>CAZULF010000140.1:0-4160 GCA_964621215.1 uncultured Legionellales bacterium
AAAAGTGTCAGCAGCAGTATTAGCGTTCCTACGTGAACCTACTGCGAAAATGTAAAAAAGGGTAATCCTCCCTTAAACTAACTCCAGTTAGAAGTAGAGTTTTGTGGCAAAATATTGCAAAAGGAGCTCTACGATGAAAAAATCTAAGTTTACTGAATCACAGATATTTGAAATGCTGAAGCAAGCTGAGGCTGGAGTAGCCTGCGCTGACCTATGTCGCGACTATGGGATAAGTGCTGCCACATTTTACAAATGGAAAGCTAAATATAACGGTATGGACACATCAATGATGAAGCGTTTACGCGAACTTGAGGATGAGAATACCCATTTAAAGCGCATGTATGCTAATGCAGCCATGGATAATGAAATCCTGAAGGAGACGCTAAAAAAGCTCTAAAGCCTGCGCAAGTAAAGCCGTTAGTGGCGTGGGCTATGGAAAGCTGGTCGTGTTCACAAAGACGTATTTGCCATTTGTATGGCGTGCCCCGTTCTACGGTTCGCCGTAAAGCAATGGCGTCTGATGCGAAACAGGAAATTACGGAGTTATTGATACGTTTAGCGGATACTCATAAACGATGGGGGTTTGGTTTAATGTTTAGATGGTTACGACGACAGGGTTATACATGGAATCATAAACGTGTGTATAAAGTATATTGTGAATTGGCACTGAATGGAGTTGCCCCCCGGATTCCGCTAGCGCTTCATCCTGGCTACATATATAATACGGACACTTTTTCGATTTAGCGAAGGAAACAACTCATGTCCGAGAATGTCGACAAGACCGTAGTACAAACTGACATTGACCCTATTGAAACCCGTGAATGGCTGGCGGCGTTAAAGGCGGTGATCCAGCACGAAGGCCCAGAACGCGCGCATTTCCTGGTGGAAGAGCTGCTGGAATGCGCTAAGCAGGCGGGGGTTAATTTACCTTATAAAGCCACCACAGCCTATATTAATACGATTCCTGCCGAAGCTGAGCCAGCGTATCCGGGTGACAGAACCTTAGAAGAACGCATTGATTCTTTTTTGCGCTGGAATGCGATGGCGATGGTGGTACGCGGGGGCAAGCGATCGGCCGATTTAGGCGGCCATATTGCTAGTTTCGCTTCTTCAGCTTGCTTATATGAAGTGGGTTTGAATCATTTTTTCCATACCGAAAGTCCTAATCATGGAGGTGATTTAGTCTTCACTCAAGGGCATTCATCGCCAGGGCTTTATGCGCAAGCCTATCTTGAAGGGCGCATCAGCGCAGAAAAACTTGACCATTTCCGCCAAGAAATTGAAGTTGATGGTTTATCATCTTACCCCCATCCTTGGTTAATGCCCGATTTTTGGCAATTCCCGACCGTTTCTATGGGTTTAGGGCCATTACAAGGTATCTATCAAGCGCGCTTTCTTAAATATTTACAACACCGAGGCTTATTAAATACCGAAGGCCGTAAAGTTTGGGTCTTTTGTGGCGATGGTGAAATGGATGAGCCGGAATCACTAGGTGCATTGAACATCGCAGTGAAGGAAGGTTTAGATAATCTGATTTTTGTTATTAACTGTAACTTACAACGCTTAGATGGTCCGGTACGAGGCAATGGTAAAATTGTGCAGGATCTTGAAGGTATTTTCCGTGGCGCTGGTTGGAATGCTTATAAAGTATTGTGGGATCATCAATGGGATATTTTGTTCGCTAAAGATCACGATAATTTATTAAAGAAGCGTTTAATGGAAATGGTAGATGGTGAATTTCAAAATCTAAAAGCCAAAGATGGCGCTTATTCACGCGAACATTTATTTGGTCAATCACCTGAATTATTAAAAATGGTAGAAAATTTTTCTGATGAAGATTTAGCGGGTGTGCATTTTGGAGGACACGATACCCGTAAAGTGCATGCAGCCTATCATGCAGCAGTAAATAATACTAATGGTCGACCGACAGTTATTTTAGCTAAAACCGTAAAAGGTTATGGTATGGGTGCCGTGGGTCAAGCGCAAAATACAACGCACCAACAGAAAAAATTAAGTGAAGACGACATTCGCGAATTTCGTGACCGATTTAACATTCCCGTGAGTGATGAAACTGTCGCCAAGGCACCGTATTGTCGTTTTCCCGAAAACAGTCCCGAATTAAAATATCTTAAACAATGTCGTGAGAAATTAGGTGGTAGCTTCCCGCAACGAAGACAAAAGTCAGATGAAACTTTAAAAATAGCACCACTGAGCGATTTTGCGCGTTATCTCGAAGCATCGGGTGAACATGAGCTTTCTACCACTATGGCGTTTGTGCGTATTTTGCAGCATTTATTGAAAGATGAAAAAATCAAAGATCGTATTGTGCCAATTATTCCAGATGAATGTCGTACTTTTGGTATGGAAGGCATGTTCCGTCAACTGGGTATTTACTCACATGTAGGTCAGTTATATACACCGGTCGATTCAAAACAGTTAATGTATTATCGTGAAGATAAAAAAGGCCAGTTATTGGAAGAAGGTATTACTGAGGCTGGCGGTTTCTGTTCATGGTTAGCCGCAGCGACATCCTACAGTAATAATAATTTCCCAATGATTCCATTTTATATTTATTACTCGATGTTTGGTCACCAACGTATTGGTGATTTAGCTTGGGCAGCAGGCGATATTCGCGCGCGCGGCTTTTTATTAGGCGGCACAGCGGGCCGCACAACATTGGCCGGTGAAGGCTTACAACATCAAGACGGTCATAGTTTAGTATTAGCTAACGTTGTGCCAAATTGTAAAAGTTACGATCCTACTTTTATGTATGAATTAGCGGTGATTATTCATGACGGTTTAAAACGGATGTATGAAAAGCAGGAAGATGTGTATTACTACATTACTTTAATGAATGAAAACTACACTCATCCAGCGATGCCCAAAGGAGCGGAACAGGGCATTATTAAAGGAATGTATTTATTACATGAAGCGCCTAAGCCTGCTAAATTGCACGTGCAATTATTAGGTTCAGGCACAATTTTACGTGAAGTGATCGCTGCCGCATTAATTTTGGAAAAAGAATATGGCGTGACGGCAGATATTTGGAGCGTTACTAGTTTTAATGAAATTACTCGTGAAGCGGCGGATATCGAACGCTGGAATCGATTCCATCCAGAGAAAAAATCTAAGGTAGCGTATGTCTCGCAATGTTTAGAAAAGCAAACAGGACCTATTATTGCTGCCACGGATTATATTCGCGCGTATGCGGAACAAATTCGCGCGTATTTACCGGGTAAAACCTACACTGTGTTAGGCACAGACGGTTTTGGACGCAGTGATAATCGTGAACAACTACGTCATTTCTTTGAAGTAGACAGTAAACATATTGTTTTCTCAACCTTAGCCACATTAGCTGAGCAAGGTAGTTTGCCTAAAGACAAAGTAGCAGCAGCAATGAAAAAACTCGGTATTAATCCAGAAAAACCTAATCCGGTAACGGTATAACATGGAGTTGAAATAGACAATGTTAAAAGAAGTCGTCATTCCCGATTTGGGAAGTAATAACAGCGTGGATGTGATTGAGATTTTGGTTAAGCCGGGAGATAAGGTTGTAGCTGAAACACCGCTATTAACATTAGAATCGGATAAAGCCAGCATGGAAGTGCCCGCACCATTTGCGGGTACAGTGAAAGAATTGAAAGTTAAAGTAGGGCAACAAGTGGTCCCTGGCGCGGTGATTATGATGTTAGATACCGATGCTGCAGAGTCCAAAGCAGAGTCCAAAGCAGAGCCTAAAGCTGAAGCCAAAGTTGAAACAAAACCTGAAGCTAAATCAGAAACAAAAGCGGCTCCAACACAAGCTGCTGCAAAATCACAATCTGAAAAAACAACTGCAGAAAAAGTTGAGGCACCTAAAGAAACTGTCAAGGAAACCTCCAGCGTCGAACCCTCCTCAACCGTAGCAACAGAAATATTTGCTGGTCCAGCTGTACGACGTTTTGCTCGAGAATTAGGCGTGGATTTAGCGAAAGTAAAAGGTTCTGGCCGCAAAGCACGTATACTACAAGAAGATGTACAAAAATACGTGAAAACAACCATGACGCAGGTTCAAAGTGGCATGGGAGCTGGCGGTGGATTTAGTTTGCCACAACCACCCGTTGTCGATTTTGCTAAATTTGGTGAAATTGAAACGCAACCTTTATCTCGCATTAAGAAAA
>CAZULF010000141.1:0-3987 GCA_964621215.1 uncultured Legionellales bacterium
GATTTTGCTAAATTTGGTGAAATTGAAACGCAACCTTTATCTCGCATTAAGAAAATTTCCGGTAGTAATTTGCAACGTAACTGGATTTTAGCACCACACGTAACGCAGTTTGATGAAGCAGACATTACTGATTTAGAAGAATTTCGAAAATCAGCCAATAATGAAGCACAAAAACAAGGTGTCAAAATCACGCCATTAGTTTTCATCATGAAAGCTGTGGTGGCGGCATTAAAAGCCTTCCCGAGTTTTAATTCGTCATTAGATGCCAGCGGCGAAAATTTAGTGCTTAAAAAATATTTTCACATTGGCGTTGCAGTCGACACGCCTAATGGATTGGTCGTGCCAGTTATTCGTGATGTTGATAAAAAAGGAATATATGATTTATCACGAGAGTTAACTGAGGTAAGTGATAAAGCTCGCAAAAAACTTTTAACACCTAATGATATGCAAGGCAGCAGCTTTAGCATTTCCAGTTTGGGAGGTATAGGCGGTACAGCGTTTACACCGATTGTGAATTTGCCCGATGTCGCTATTTTAGGTGTATCACGTTCATCGATAAAACCGGTTTATCAAGATGGGCAATTTGTTCCACGATTGATGTTGCCATTGTCGTTATCATACGATCACCGCGTAATTGATGGAGCGGAGGGTGCACGTTTCAGCCGCTTTTTAGCGGATGTGTTGAGCGATATTCGAAGAATTTTATTGTAAGTTGTCATGCCCGCGAAATACCCGCCTTCGCTGGCATGACAGCATCCAGGCTGTAAAATCTGGAATATTTTGGCCTTGTTCCATCGAAGTCTTGAGTGAAGTATGTGAGGCAGGGATGCCGAACCTGAGCGTACAGGGACATATTTACAGCGTCTTCACGAGAGACTTGCGCGGCACAAGGTCTGGGATTGCGTTTCTTTGGATGCCAGCCTACGCTGGCATGACAAGAAAATTTTTACAAATTCAGGAGTTATAACATGTCAGATAAAAATACATTACACGCAGAGGTGGTCGTTTTAGGTAGTGGCCCAGGAGGATATAGTGCCGCTTTCCGAGCTGCAGATTTAGGTAAGAAAGTGATACTTATTGAGCGCTACGAAAATATCGGCGGTGTATGTTTGAACGTAGGATGTATTCCTTCCAAAGCATTATTACACATTGCTAAAGTCATCGATGAAGCTGCACACCTTGGTGCAAGTGGAGTGGAATTTGGCAAGCCTAAATTAGATATTGCCAAAATTGTTGAATGGAAAAATAAAGTCGTAACGCGTTTAACCGGCGGTTTAAAAATGTTGGCGAAACAACGTAAGGTGGATATCGTACAAGGTTATGGCCGCTTCACATCGGACAAATCTATCGAAGTTGAAACAGCGAATGGTAAACAAACCATTACTTTTGATAATGCCATCATTGCTGCAGGCTCACGCCCCGTCAAATTACCATTCTTGCCAGAAGATCCTCGTATTATCGATTCTACTGGTGCATTACAATTACCTAAAACCAACGGCAAAATGTTGGTGATTGGTGGCGGCATTATCGGTTTAGAAATGGCAACGGTTTATCATGCTCTCGGCAGCCAAATTAGCATAGTTGAATTAGCCGATAGCTTAATGCCCGGTGCAGATAAAGATATTGTCAAACCTTTCCAAAAATATGTGTCGAAAAAATATGAGAATATTTGGTTAGAATCCAAGGTTACCAAAGTTGAAGCGAAGAAAGACGGTATATGGGTAACGTTTGAAGGTAAAAATGCACCGACTGAACCACAGCGTTTTGATTTAGTGTTATCCGCAGTAGGGCGGCGTCCTAATGGTGATTCTATCGACGCAGAAAAGGCTGGTGTAAAAGTGAATGAACGTCACTTTATTCCTGTCGATAATCAACAACGCACCAACGTCTCACACATTTATGCTATCGGCGACATTTGTGGCCAACCGATGTTAGCTCATAAAGCCATTCCTGAAGGTCGCTTGGCAGCTGAAGTGATTGCAGGCATGAAACATTTCTTCGAACCACGTTGCATCCCTTCTGTTGCTTACACCGATCCAGAAGTAGCTTGGACGGGTATTACTGAAACGCAAGCAAAAGAACAAGGTTTAAATTACGGTGTGGGTGTGTTCCCATGGGCTGCTAGCGGCCGCGCTTTGAGTATTGGCCGTGATGAAGGTCTCACCAAAATGATCTTCGATAAAGACACTCATCGTGTCATTGGCGCCGGTGTTGTAGGACCGAATGCCGGTGAATTAGTGGCAGAAGTAGGGCTTGCTATTGAAATGGGTTGTGATGCAGAGGATATCTCTCTTACCATTCACGCTCACCCGACCTTATCTGAAACTGTAGCCATGGCAACAGAAGTATTTGAAGGCACGATTACTGATTTGTATATTCCGAAGAAGAAAGAAGAATAAATGTATTCTTTTCTCGTCTTCATAATAGCGATCACACTCTTGGTCGGTGTGCATGAGTATGGACACTTTCTATTAGCTCGACTATGCAAAGTCCAAGTGCTGCAATTTTCTTTGGGCTTTGGTCCAGCGCTATGGCGTCGACATGCAAAAAGCGGCGTTGAATACCGTATCGGTATGATACCTTTGGGCGGGTATGTAAAAATGCTGGATGAACGTGCGGGGCCTTTACCTGAAGCACAGCAACACAATGCATTTAATCGGCAGCCCGTGTGGAAACGAACGATCATTCTTTTAGCCGGTCCAGTATTTAACTTAGTATTCGCTTTTGTTATTTATTGGAGCGTAGCGGTTATCGGTTATCCACAGGTCGTACCTCGAATTGGAACTATTTCTCCTGGTTCAATCGCAGCCGCAACCGGATTGAAAACAGGTGAGCAAATTCTCCAAATCGGCAGTGAAGCGACACACTCATGGAATGATGTCGAAATGGCTCTGGTTGAAAACAATGGAGCCAAAGAACCTATTACTCTAAAAGTCAGTGATAAAAATCATCATACTCGTACGCTGGCATTGAACTTGAATCAGTGGGTGCTTGATGATATTCATCCTGATCCCCTCGGATCACTAGGCATTGAACCTTATTTCCCCAACATCCCACCGGTTGTCGACTCTGTTGAGTCAGATAGCCCAGCTGAACGAGCCGGTTTATTAGCGGAAGATAAAATTATTGCTATTAATCATCATGCGATATCAAATTGGCGAATGGCCTTAGATACCATTCAAGCCAATCCCAACAAGACAGTGGTCATGACTGTAGAACGTGCGGGTAAAAATAAATCTATGTCAGTAACCCTCGATTCACATCGGCAAGATGGAAAAGACATAGGCTACTTAGGTGTGTCTTCTCAACCTATCGATTGGCCTCCCGGCATGTTACATCAAGTGCGTTATTCAGTCATAGATGCCATTATTCCTGCTGCGCAAAAAACGAACGACAGTATTATGCTAACACTCAAACTATTGGGGAAACTCGTTACCGGTAATCTTTCTTGGCATGGTTTAAGTGGCCCCATTGGGATTGCTCAAGCCGCAGGATCATCTGCAAGCCTAGGCATAGTCGCTTTTCTTTTCTTTTTAGCGATGGTCAGCGTCAGTTTAGGCGTTGTTAATTTAATGCCCATTCCAATTTTAGATGGTGGGCAATTGGTTTTTTGCTGGATAGAGAGTATCATTCGTCGACCTATCCCTGAGCGCGTTCAAATAATCGGGATGCAGATAGGCATTATTTTTATGCTCGGGGTGATGACTTTGGCTTTATATAACGATATTATCCGCCTTCAGTAATTATAAAATGGAAACTTAATAATGACGTTACCTTTCAAACGAGTTTCATTGGCGATTGCGCTAGCAACGATATTAATGGGACAGGCATTTGCAGATACTTTTGTAGTGAATAAAATTCAAATTAATGGATTGCAACGAGTATCTCAAGGTACGGTATTGAATTATTTGCCAGTGCAAGTGGGTGAAAGTTTTGATACAGATGATACGCCACAAGTTATTGCTGCACTATATAAGACTAACTTTT
>CAZULF010000142.1:0-3937 GCA_964621215.1 uncultured Legionellales bacterium
GGCCAAGGCATAAGGCTGGGTTTCCGGGTCCAATAGTTCTTGTATTTTGGGATCGACAAAGCTATAGGTGATGACTTCGCTAAAATCACGCGCGGCTAACACTTGACGCACCTGCCGCAAAGGCAAACGTGATTCGCTACGACGTTGTGCTGCCAAGTTAACGATGGGCAAGCGCGCTGGAATGCGGTTGTAACCGTATAAACGTGCAATTTCTTCGATGATGTCAGCTTCAATCGCCAAATCAAAACGGTAACTTGGCACGCTAACATCCCATACCATTTCATCGGTATTTTGACAACGCGTTAATTGCAAACCTAAATGCGGTAATATGGCTTCAATCCATTCCGCTTTTATTTTTTCACCTAATAGCCGTTCAACGCGATCATAACGCAAACGAATGGATGGCGGTGTCGGTAAACCAAGATCTTTGATCACCTCGGTCACAGGCCCCGCTGCGCCACCTACGATGTCCAGCAATAATGCCGTGGCGCGTTCTATCGCTTTCATCGGTAGTTGATAATCAACACCTCGCTCAAATCGATGTGATGAATCTGTATGTAATCCATATTGTCGTGCTTTGCCGGATATATCAATTGGGTTAAAAAAGGCACTTTCGAGGAAGATATCGGTGGTGGTCGTTGTTACAGCTGAAGCTAAACCACCCATGATTCCAGCAAGGGCCAATACCTGCGAAGCGTCGGCAATCACTAATGTCTGCTGATTGAGATCAACCGTTTTACCATCTAACAAAGTTAATTTCTCGCCGGCCTGTGCATAACGCACATGAATATTTTTTTCGATTTTTGCTAAATCAAAAGCATGCAAAGGCTGCCCTAATTCTTGCATAACATAATTTGTCACATCAACCACAGGATGAATTGAACGAATACCAGAACGACGTAATTTTTCTTGCATCCACAGCGGTGTTGTGGCCGAGCCATTGATGTCACGAATAACTCGTCCCACATAACGTGGACACGCAGCAGGTGCATCTAACGATACGGTGATGATATCAGTTAATGTTGCTGGCACTGCAGGACAAGTTTCGGGTTGATAGGTTGCATTGGTTAATGCGGCGATTTCTCGCGCTAACCCCATAATACTCAAACAATCACCACGATTAGGCGTTAAACTAACTTCAATTGCTGTATCATTTAATTTTAAATAGTCACGAATGTCCATACCAACCGGGGCATCCGCAGGTAAGATCAACAAGCCATCACTGCTTTCTGCTAAGCCTAATTCAACGGCGGAACATAACATTCCCAATGACTCTACTCCACGCAATTTAGAAGGTTTAATGACTAAGTCACTTCCGACTTCAGCACCGATCAACGCGGCAGGTACTTTTAAACCTTTAGCAACATTACTCGCGCCACAAACGATTTGTAATTCTTCTTTACCTACATTCACTTTGCATACACGTAAACGATCAGCATCAGGATGTGGCTGCACATCCAATACTTCTGCTACAACAACTTTAGAAAAACTACCCGCAACAGCTGTAGCAGTTTCAACTTCTAACCCCGACATAGTTAAGGTGTTAATTAATTCATTGCTGGTTAAGACTGGATTGACCCATTGCCGTAACCATTGTTCGCTTACTTTCATGTTCCTATACTCTTTTAAAACTGCTGCAGAAACCTAATATCATTTTCAAACAACAAACGTAAATCGTTAATGCGGTAACGCAACATGGCGATACGATCGATACCTAAACCAAAAGCGAAGCCATTATATTCTTCGCTATCAATACCCACTTCGGCTAACACCGCCGGGTGCACCATGCCACAGCCCAATACTTCCAACCAACCGGTATTTTTACAAATACGGCAGCCTTTACCCATACACATGACGCATTGAATATCGACTTCAGCAGAAGGTTCCGTAAATGGAAAATACGAAGGTCTAAAACGCACCGCTAAATCTTCTTCAAATAGATATTGCATAAAGTCTTGCAGGATACCTTTCAAATCGGCAAAAGTCGTATGTTTATCAATCAACAAGCCTTCAACTTGATGAAACATCGGCGTATGTGTGACATCCGATTCACAACGATAAACTCGGCCAGTAGCAATCATACGTAATGGCGGTTTATGAGTTTGCATGTAACGGATTTGCCCGGCTGAGGTGTGGGTTCTTAATAAATGTCCGTCGGGAAAATAAAACGTATCGTGCATTGCGCGAGCGGGATGATATACTGGAATATTCAGCGCATCGAAATTGTAATATTCGTCTTCCACTTCTTGGCCGGAAATAATATCGAAACCCAATTGGGTAAAATAATCTTCAATGCGCGATAATGCGCGCGTCACCGGGTGAATATGCCCTTGTTGCATACCCCGACCTGGTTGAGTCACATCGATGGTTTCTTGAGTGAGTTTCGCGTGCAACTCCGCTGCTTTTAAATGTTCTAATCGGTGTTGCAGAGCTTTCTGGATAGCCTCTTTTGCTACATTCACCTTTTGCCCAATCGCCGGCCGTTCCTCCGGACTGACATTGGCGAGGCTTTTCATAAATTCAGTGACAGCCCCTTTTTTGCCTAAGTAGTAAACACGCAATTCATCCAATTGCGGTAGGGTGTTAATATGTTCAATTTTTTGCTGGGCTTCCGCCACTAAAATATCAAGTTGTTGCATAATATGAATCGCTTTGAGTATAAGAACGGGGCATAGTATACATGTAGCCTGGATGGAGCGCTAGCGGAATCCGGGATCCCTCGGAGCGAACCGAGGGATGACAATGTCCGAGAACAAAAATAACCTAAGCGGCTTTTTGCAGATGTGATTTGGCTTTTTCGACGATAGCAGCGAAAGTCGCTTTGTCATGTACGGCCAAATCAGATAAGACCTTACGATCGACTTCGATGTTTGCTTTCTTCAAGCCGTTCATGAATTGGCTGTAAGTAATACCCAGGCTACGCGCGCCGGCATTAATACGAACAATCCATAAAGCGCGGAATTGACGTTTACGTTGACGACGATCACGATAAGCATACTGGCCGGCTTTAATGACGGCTTGTTTAGCTGAACGATACGTACGACTGCGAGCGCCTTTGTAACCTTTCGCTTGAACTAATATTTTTTTATGGCGGGCACGAGCCGTGACGCCACGTTTTACTCTTGGCATAGTGAAATTCTCCTGTTAGCTTAACTACCGTGCAACAAACGTTTTGCTGCTGGCACATCACACGCAGGCATATTGCCGGTTGCGCGCATTTGTCGCTTATGTTTAGTCGACTTCTTGGTTAAGATGTGGTTACGAAAAGCCTTACGGAATTTCACTCCGTTTGCTCGTAATCGAAAACGCTTAGCCGCGCCACGATGACTTTTTAACTTTGGCATAATAAACTCCGCATTGAGTGTGTTTAAAATAAATATCCTACTTTCTTATAAAAGTAAGAAAAGAAGTCGTTTCTCATTACTTGTCATACCAGCGCAGGCTGATATCCATTTCTTGAACTGGATGCCAGCCTACGCTGGCATGACAAAACAGAGATTATTTCTTCTTTTTGGGTCCTACCACCATGTGCATTTGGCGACCTTCCATCCTCGGAGCTTGCTCCAAGGAACCGTATTCCTCCAGGTCTTTTGCAAGACGCTGAAGTAAGGCCAAACCAATTTCCTGGTGGGACATTTCCCGCCCTCTAAAGCGCATGGTGATTTTTGCTTTATCACCTTGCTCAAGGAAACGTATCAGGTTGCGTAGTTTTACCTGATAATCCCCTTCGTCCGTTACCGGACGTAGAATCACTTGCTTCACTTCGACCTGTTTTTGCTTCTTTTTGGCCGTCGCTGCTTTTTTCTTTTGTTGATAGATAAACTTACCATGATCCATAATGCGACAGACAGGAGGTTCTGCGCCAGGTGATATCTCTACCAAATCTAATTCGGCTTCTTGCGCTTGTATTAACGCATCCTGAATAGAAACCACGCCA
>CAZULF010000143.1:0-3895 GCA_964621215.1 uncultured Legionellales bacterium
GTAAGATACAGTAACATCATGTATGGTGCAGCGATTAACAATGTAGTCACTTCCCGTTTAAATGTAGCTATGTCCTTAGATTGCAGTGCGGTTTTTGCCGTCGATATGCGCTCTAACTCATAGTGTTTTTTTGAAATTAACGTGCTCTTATCTTTCAAACCACCCAAACTTTTTGGATCAGCACCATTGATAAGCAAAAGCTTTGCTACATCAGTCATGCTACACAACACTGCCAAGTAGAGACATGATTTATTCGAGAACAATGTAGTCCAAATGAGTGATTGCGTTGTAAAAAATAATATGTTGTATGCTTGCTGCAGTCTCTTATCAAATTGCTGAAATACATCGAGCTCAAAGTTCGGATCGTTCATCTCTGGAAAAACTTCGTTAGAAAAAATAGAAATATGTGACATTAATCTTTCTGCAATTATAAACAAATTCAACCTATTTTTTTCATTTTCTTCTTGAAATCGTGCCAGAATAACCCAGAACAAGGCTTGCTGTAATATACGTTGTGGATTGGGCTCAAACTCACCAATAAAATTTATTATTTTTTGTATAGCATCTAAACTTAAGCATGGGTTAGTAAATATTTTCTGAAGCAATGGGTTATACTGACTACCATCCCACACCGTAAAAAAAATCCCATTTTCCTTTGTAGCTCGACCTTCGCGCTGCAACCCTGTTGCTTTATCAATTATATTGATAATAGCAAAGCTATTATCTGTCGTAACCCCCTGTTCCAACTCTTTTACCAATTCACCATCCTGCACTATTACAGCTGCAGCAGTACTGCTGCTTGAACTTGTCAATGCTGGAGCGCGATTGGCCGATAAATTTTGCAAATTATCTTCCAATGAAAATATTGAGGGCTTGATTGGGCTACTCGATATAGAAGATGAGGCTTCTGATTCCGTGGCCGGCATTAATGACATTAGTTTTAAGTGTGTAGGTTGCTCTAAGAAATTATTATGCTCTCTCTCATTAATAAAAAGCGAATGCTCATTGTATACTGTAGCTTGTTGCAGCAAGGGTAAAATATTTTCAATAATTTTTTGATTTAATTCTTGCGATGTTTCTTCATCAAACATTGAAAGATTAGGCACATACAAACTATTTAACGCACAATCTCGAAGCAATGTTTTCAAAAAAGGTGCTGTCACAGGCAAATATTCGATTGGAGACTTATTATCAACGCATCGCTGTGCGGCTTCAATAAATGGATTAACATGATAAGTTATATATTGAAGAACAAAACGAGGCGCTTTTTGAAAAGCTTTAGTCACATGTTCAACATATTCAGGAATAGAATCGTTGTTATACGCTGTTTGTGCCGCAATTAAATCTAGTATCACTTGTTTTTTTGTGCATGCTCTTGATCCGAAATCTTTACCTATACCCGCATTGACAGTCGTAGAAAACAAGTTAGCCATATCTTTAATATCGTGAGTATGGCAATATCCTCGGCTGGTTTTATATTCAAAATTGCCCTTAACAGCGAGCATATGATTAAACAACAACACATTAAGATGCCTCTCATTTTGATTCGCCAATGCCGCATATAATGGTGTGTTTATAATATGAGTCTTTGTTATGGTATATTCAATTGTAGACTTTACATTCCATTCTGTATGTCCATCACGGTGATTATGACTCTCCCTCGCGGATGCCTGCTCTTCGTGGCTTAATCTCATTTGGCAAGTATTCTCGGAGACATAAGTTAATTCTGGACTATTTGAAGACAAGCATGAAATGATTTTAGTTACAATGGGTAAGTAAGGACATGGATTAGAACGCGATAAAATAGAGGGGGCTTGCGCCAGTGTGACAGCAACAGGCAATGCAGAATCGAGAATCTGCTTTTTTTCTTGCGGTCTATCGTTATAAAGAACTCGTACATGCTCGATCATGTCTATTAACACTGGCAGAAATAACTCTTTGGTTACAGCAAAAATAGCTTTGTCATCTAATCTCGAGTATAAATAAATAGCAAACTCTAACAACCGAGCCTTTTCTGGAGGATGGTTTGATGTTGGATTTTGTAACACGATGTCGAATTGGAGTAAATTATCTGGTTGTGGATATTCCACTGCCCCGGCAAAACTTGACTTTGAAAAATATAAAAACCGCTGTATCAGCCCGAAATCAACGCTGTCTTTTGTAAGCTCCATGAGCATCCACCTTGTATTAGTATTCTTAGCTTCCGGATTAGCCATCGTTAAGATTCCTCGCAATTTTTGTTAAATATATCATTCTGTTACCGAATTATCGCGACACGACACTTAGGTAAACTACTGGACTATAGGCCACCTATAGGACGAAGATTATACTCTATTCGGAAGAGTAGTGCAAATTATATACTATGCTATTCTTTTGAACTTTGTATTTCTAAACCCAATTTTCAATTTTTAATTTAGGTACACGAGAAAATTCTTTCACATTATTCGTCACTAATATGGAATTGATAGCTTGGGGATAGGGTTTATTTTCATAGCCAGTACGGCCACGGAAATCAGTTAAGCGGCCTACGTTCTACCACACCGAACGCAAGATCTCTCACCGCTATCGGTGACATTTTTCTTAGGTTAAGATCTCACCATCTTAACCATTCGACAATCTTCATTTCCTAACGAAAGAGTAGTGCAACACCCAAGAAATACCATTCCCCAACAGGGTTATCTCCTTATTTAATTTCGTAGTAATGTGATTTTTACATTCTCATATTGACAAGCCTTTAATCTCCCTATAAACTTACTAAATTTGTAGTAACATCATTACCGTATTATAAGTGAAAAATGGAAACAACCTTAAAGTACATAGCTTCCGTACAAATGGGGTACTCCTTTCGTGTACGATTAGAGCCCGATCCTCAGGGAGATGTGGCCGTGATTCAAATGAAAGATCTGACGGAAAATCACCGAATTGACACGCAAGGACTGGCCATCGTGAAAATGAATGACTTTAAAGAACAGCACCGAGTTAAGGAATATGATATTGTCTTCCGTTCTCGCGGGCAGACAAATACTGCCGCATTGCTAGATACAGATTGCCCTACTGCGGTTATTGCAGCGCCCTTACTCAGAGTGAGAGTTGAGAAAAAGACGATACTCCCAGCCTATCTGTGCTGGTTTATCAATCAACCTGTTGCGCAAACTTTTTTACATAGCCAAGCAACAGGCACCGCTATGAGAACGATAGGCAAAGCTGCATTGGATGAATTAGTCGTTTTAATACCGCCATTGGAAGTACAGGAGCATATTATTGCATTGGCACAATTATCGGATCAAGAACAGCATTTAATGAAAGTATTATCGAGTAAAAAACAACGTTTGATGAGTGAGTGCTTAATAGCGCTGGCAGCAAACTCTCACTGATTATTCATATTTAAGGATTGCAACATGACAAATCAAATTCAACAAAAAGACATTAACAATGCTGCTTGGGCTGCATGCGACACCTTCCGAGGCGTTGTTGATCCAGCACAATATAAAGATTATATTTTGGTGATGCTCTTCCTGAAATACATTTCAGATGCCTGGAGTGATCACTATGAAGAATACCGCAAACAATACGGTGATGATGATGTACGAATACGCCGCAAACTCGAACGCGAACGTTTTGTTTTACCCGAAGGCAGTAGTTTTTATGATCTTTATAATAGACGCTCAGAAGCGAATATCGGTGAATTAATCAATATCGTATTAGATTCTGTGGAAACAGCAAACAAAGCGAAGCTAGAAGGCGTATTTCGCAATATTGATTTTAATAGCGAGGCGAATTTAGGTAAAACAAAGGACAGAAATCGTCGTTTAAAAACACTACTTGAAGACTTTAATAAGCCTGAGCTCGATATGCGCCCCAGTCGAGTATCTGAAGATGTGATTGGTAACACCTA
>CAZULF010000144.1:0-3839 GCA_964621215.1 uncultured Legionellales bacterium
ACCTGTTGCCAAATGGTTTCGGTAATAAACGGCATAAATGGATGCATTAATCGCAGTAACGTTTCTAATACATTAACTAAAGTATAACGCGTTGCACGTTGTGCAGCCTCGTTTTGGTTTGTCGTTAAAATGGCTTTGGCTAATTCCACATACCAATCGCAATATGCGTTCCAAGTAAATTCATATAAAGCTTGTGCGGCTAAATCAAAACGGTAGGTTTCCATGTGGTGCGTGACTTCTTCGATGGTTTTTTGCAACATGGCATTAATCCAGCGATCGGCCAGACTAAACTCCATCGCATGATTGTTTTGACCACAATCTTTGCCTTCGGTATTCATCAACACATAGCGCGCTGCGTTCCATAATTTGTTGCAGAAATTACGGCTACTTTCTACTCGGTTCATTTCAAAACGAATATCACGACTTGGACTGCTAATGCTATAAAAAGTAAAACGTAATGCATCGGTACCGTAAGAATCGATGCCGTCGGGAAATTGTTCCCGCGTATTTGTTTCAATACTCGCCGCCATCTGCGGTTGCATTAATCCCGTTATACGTTTTGTTACCAGCGACTCTAAATCAATTCCGTCAATTAAATCGATGGGATCTAAAACATTGCCTTTTGATTTCGACATTTTTTGACCGAGATGATCGCGGATAAGCCCAGTGATATACACATCACGAAATGGCACTTTACCCATGAATTTCAAGCCAAACATGATCATGCGTGCAACCCAGAAAAAGATAATATCAAACCCTGTTACTAACACATTTGTAGGATAAAAGGTGGTAAGTTCGGGAGTTTGTTGTGGCCAACCCAAGGTTGAAAATGGCCACAATGCAGATGAAAACCACGTGTCTAACACATCATTATCTTGTGTGAGTTTTACATCAGCAGCTAACTGATATTTTTCTCTGATTGCTGCTTCACTTTCGCCGACATAAAATTGTCCGGTTTCATCGTACCAAGCAGGAATACGATGCCCCCACCATAGTTGACGGCTAATACACCAATCTTCAATATTATACATCCATTGAAAATAGGTTTTGCTCCAGTTTTCTGGTACAAAACGAATTTCGCCGGATTCTACTGCTTTAATTGCAGGCTCAGCGAGTGATTTGGTTTTTACAAACCACTGATAAGTGAGATAAGGTTCAATCACCGCATGCGAACGATCTCCGCGGGGAATTTTTAATGTGTGTGGTTGCACAGATTCTAAGAGTTCTAATTGTTGTAAATCTTGGATAACTTGTTCGCGTGCGACAAAACGATCTAAACCACGGTATTTTTTTGGTACTTCTGCATTTAATTGTGCATTGTCATTAAAAATATTGATTAATGGAAGTTGATGCCGTTGACCCATGGCATAATCATTGAAATCATGGGCTGGTGTGATTTTCACACAACCCGTTCCAAATTCTCTATCGACATACTCATCGGCAATAATCGGAATGGTGCGATCAGTTAAAGGCAAACGAATCAATTGTCCGATTAAATGTTGATAACGCTCATCTTCGGGATGCACTGCCACAGCCGTATCGCCCAGCATAGTTTCGGGTCGGGTAGTCGCAACCACTAAATAACCCTGACCACTTACCAGAGGATATCGGATATGCCATAAATTGCCTTGCTCTTCAGTAGAAATCACTTCTAAATCAGAAATGGCAGTGTGTAACACTGGATCCCAATTTACTAAACGTTGGCCTCGGTAAATCAATTCTTCATTGTATAAACGGATAAAAGCTTCTTGCACGGCATTTGATAAATCCGGCTCCATGGTAAAGCGTGTACGACTCCAATCAGCCGATGCCCCTAACCGGCGCATTTGTTGCAAAATGGTATCGCCCGATTGTTGCTTCCATTCCCATACTTTTTCCAAAAATGCATCGCGCCCCAAATCGTGCCGACTTTGGCCTTTGGCTAACAATTGCCGTTCCACCACCATTTGGGTGGCAATACCCGCGTGATCGGTACCAACTTGCCACAAAGTGTTGTCGCCTTTCATTCGATGATAACGGATTAAAGCATCCATTAATGACTGCTGAAAACCATGCCCCATGTGCAAAGTGCCGGTCACGTTGGGCGGAGGCAGCATAATGCAGTAAGCGGTTGTATCTTGGCCGGAAGGCGCAAAATAGCCCTGCTGCTCCCAGTTAGCGTAACATTGCTGTTCAATTTGTTGCGGATTATAGGTTTTTTCCATGGAAATGCCTGTATTGTATCGATTGAAAAGGGGGCAATTTTAGCATGTAGCCTGGATGGAGCGCTAGCGGAATCCAGGGGATGATAAAATGGGTTTATTTTTGAACAAATACTAAAATGCAAACCTTAGTCTTTTGGCTCAAAATTTTTTATTAATGGAAAATATTTGACAGTTTTGACTAAATCCGTCTTTTTAATGGAAAAAATTTGACAAAAATTCGTTTTTAATAGAAAATATTTAACATGTTTAGCAAAAATTGAGTTTTTAATGGAAAAAAATTACCAAGCTCACTTTCCCGAAATTGTATTTGGATCAGCCGATAGCCAATTTTCGCGCAAAATTAACACTGCGCTAAGAGAAGGTAACCTACGGAAACTTGCTCCACGAATATATACAAGCAATCTAACAGACTCGAAAGAGATTATTATTCAACGTCACCGTTATCATATTCTCGCTCACTTATTTCCCAGCGCGGTAATAAGTTACCGCTCAGCCCTTGAAGGCGGTTTTGTTAATAATACTATTTTTCTGACTTACCGCTATACTCGAAAAGTTGAGTTACCTGGATTGACCATACGCCTTTTACAAGGAGAAGGTCCTCAACTTGGCGATACCCTTTTTATGGAACAGCTTTTTTATGCCTCCCCTGCCCGTGCCTTTTTAGAAAATATGAATGCGGGGCGTCAAAGAGAAACTATAAATAAAACGTTAGCACCTCATGAAATCGAAACTCGACTTGAGCGATATTGCTCACTACACGGTGTTGATGCATTTAATCGCTTACGTGAACAAGCTCGTCATCTGTCTACATCATTACACATGGGAAGTGCTTTTAATAAACTAGATAAGATCATAGGAACTATCTTAGGCACTCGCAAAGCTCTATTGACTGCTCCCACTGCTATTACCCGTGCAAAAGGACTGCCCTACGACAATGCGCGTATAGAATTATTCGCTGATCTTTTACTGGCATTAAAAAGCCGAGAATTGCCTATAAAACCAACTGCTCCCTTAGATAAAACCACATTAACAAATCTCGCATTTTTTGAAGCTTATTTTTCTAATTATATAGAAGGAACCAAATTTCTAATTGAAGAAGCCGTTCAAATTCTTTTTGAGCATAAGATAATTGCCCATCGTCAAGATGATAGTCACGATATTTTAGGGACTTATCATATAGTCGCCAGTCAGGTAGAAATGCAAACGGTTCCCAAAACACCTGAGGAGCTATTTTATTTGCTACAAAAACGTCATGCGAACATTATGGAGGGTCGTCCAGATAAAACTCCTGGCGTTTTTAAAGAAATGAATAACCAAGCTGGCAATACATTGTTTGTTGCGCCAGAATTAGTTAGAGGGACGTTGATTGAAGGCTTTAAAATGTATTTAACGCTTCATTCAGGTATTGCCCGTGCTATTTTTATGATGTTTTTAGTGGCTGAAGTCCATCCTTTTTTAGACGGTAATGGTCGATTAGCACGTATCATGATGAACGCCGAATTAGCTACTGTCGATCAATGCCGAATTATCATTCCTACTGTTTTTCGAGAAGACTATTTGTTATCTCTGAAAAAATTATCACACCAACGTGATTCAGATGCCTTTATTCGCATGTTACTCCGCGCTCAAACATTT
>CAZULF010000145.1:0-3831 GCA_964621215.1 uncultured Legionellales bacterium
TAGATGTGTTACTCGCCACACAGGGCTTGAGCAAAGATGAAGATAAAGTGAAAAGTTGGTATAACGGTTATCAAATCGGTGGTTTGACGCTTTATAATCCTTATACCGGGTATCTTAAAGTAGTGGCGTCGGAATTATTGGATACAGATTATTTATGCCAACTTGCGATCCCAAATCAAGAAGTACTGGCACTGTATAAATCCACTTTTATCGAATGGTTAAAACAGCCGTCACGCCGGATGCAATTAAAATCACTGCTTGAATATTTAGTTGAAGGCCAGGTCGAGCGCTTTGTGAGCCTGGTCAGCGAATTTTTATTAAAAGCGGCCAGCTTTCACGATTATGCAAAACAACCGGAAGCGTTTTATCACGGTTTCATGCTAGCACTGACAGCGGGTTTGATTGATGACTATCTTGTTGAGTCCAATCCGGAAAGTGGCTACGGTCGCCCAGATTTATTATTTATTCCTAAAGACTCTAGCAAAATCCAAGCGGTGATTCTTGAATTTAAACCGGTAGCGAAAGGACAAAAAGCATCGACAGTAGCGCAACCGGCTTTAGCACAAATTGAATGTCAAGTTTATAACGCCAAACTCAAACAACATCCATCGGTCAAAACTATTCTCTGTGTGGGTCTGGCCTTTGACGGCAAGCAAGTATTTCATGCCAGTCGACAACAGGTTTTGTGATGTATCGCGGAGATTCGCTAACGAGGACTATTGGGATATGAAAAAGTAATCGTAGAAGAAAAATTTTTATTCTGTTTTGAAAAAGCCAAGGGGTGTACAATAGTCAATATTGATAATAGCTCTTACTTTATCGTATAGGCATAGATAAAAAGGAGAAAAAACATGTATAGCTCAACCAGCTCTACTACTAAAGAACAATATATAGTTAAGATTAAGCTCCCTGTAGATTCACTGGAGGGTGCTAAGCGAATAATAAAAGCACTGAAAAAATTTGATCAGGGCGACAAGGATCTCCACGAGGCCTTTCGATATACTCTTGCTCGTGCTCTTTCTACGGATCCGGTTTCCCTAAATCCAGAAAAGTTACTCTCTTTACTCAGACAAAGACTAGAACCCAAGGATTTCGAGTACGCTGAGTCGTGTTTACGCTTTGAAAAAACGGACTCTTTTGCCAAAAAAGATACGTTTCGTTTAGCGATGAATACAGTTGGAACATCAACACACTATATTGCATGGCTTCCTTGGCGTATTATCATCAATGCACGCCAGGAAGTAATCAAAGAGCACTTATCAAAACCATTGACGCCGCTAATCATTCAAGACTATTTACGTCCTCTTTCTGTATTGCAAGCACGTTCCGATGGCCTATCCTTTGCTCTATGCTTACATGATAGTTCTTTGTATTGGGCCAGTGAAGATGATCAAGAGCCTGACTTTAACCAAAATATACGTAATTATCTCTCCTTGCTTGTTGGTGAATGTGAAACCTTTTTGTCAGAACATTCTAGTTCTAGTTCCAGTAGTAGCTCTGACAACCCAACATCATCAGAAATCGCCACTGATGGAGCAGTTATTGCGTTAGCTTCATTTTTTGATAACCAAGTAGAGAAATTAGATCAACTAATCCATCTTGCAAAAACACGGAAAGCTTCGCTTTTCAAGAAGGAGGGATATGCCACCGCATTTATTAACGCAGCCACTTTTTTGACTAGCGCCATTATCACTGAGGATGCGGATATAATTTGAATTGATAAATCACAGCAAACATGAGGGTTCTCCTTAAATCGCATTATCACCTTTTTTTACGTAACGTAATACTCCGTAGCGGAAATGATCGTAACAATGTATGACGTTATTTCTCCGTAAACTCTCCGACTAGAAAGAACTCCGGTTTTGCTATAAATATCAATGTGTTACCCCTTAGAAATCCCCTCATTTTTGACGCGGAATCTCTATGTTTACACCATTTTCTATGCCGAAATTCTTTCGGAAAATATCGATAATTCGCTTGCTAGCCACACCTTGAGTATCATCAAAAACATAATCGATAATGACTTGAGCTGTCTCTGCCGGATGTTGATGAGGTAGTCCATGCGCTGCATCGGGAAAATGATAAAATGATGCGCCAGGTAAATGGGTGAGTAATGTGTCGGGATGGTATTGTGGCACTACTTTATCTTCACCAGGTAAAATAGCTAACGTTTTTACCCCAATATGTATTGTATCAAGTTTATCGACATATCGTTTTTCATATAAAATATTTTGTCGAGCAATGACGTCCGAATTAACGGGGCATCCTATTTTGACCGAACGCGCAAAACGATAAAGCAGTAACAGAGTTCGTAATAAACCCATATTAGGAAATACCATCCTAAATATATGCATATGTTGTTTGAATGTTTGCGCATTATCCATCATATCCCACAGTTTGAAATAATCTTCAGAAGGACGATCAACTAATCCACCTGCATCCGATGCAATTAATATTAAACGCTCAATAGGATAATGCGAGGCATAGCTTAAAGCGATCCATGCACCCATGGAATAACCCAGTATGGCATGTGGCTTAATTCCGCATTTTACTAATGCGGCATGTAAAATATGTGCTTGCGCTAATGCGGAATGATCATCGCTGTTTTCCAGCGTGGATGATCCCGTTAATCCCGGATAGTCAAATATAAACAATGAAAAATGCGATAATAAGCTTTTTAGAAAAATTGCATCCCATGCAAAAAAATTCATACTTGCACCCTGACACATCACCAAACAAGGTTTTGTTAAATCGCCCAATAAAACATAGGCCATTTTCGCGACAGCCCTATTAGCTAATTGAATGCCATCAACATAACGTAAATTTTTCTTAAGTGCTGTAATGCTAACAGAAGTCACGAGTGAAAGGAGCTCCGTATTTGATGTTTAAATTTAGTCTATAGAATTATAGACTCGATTGTCAACAGTCCTTAGTCTTTCTCTTGTTTAAGCTGCCGTAATTCAGTACGGCTTAATCCAGAGAGTTGAATAATATCTTCATCAGTGAGACTTTTGTTTAACATAGCTCGAATAATGGCAGTTTTTCCTTGAACTATCCCTTCTTCAACCCCTTCTTGAAATTTACCCGTCAGCAAAGTTTTTTCTGTGCTTACCGCATCCCAATTCTGACGAAAGGCACTATGGCATTTAATTCAAGTGAAGCTTGCGGCCCTATCGGCATTCAATACCCATCGACCTTAACTGATTAATGAATGCTTCACCAGCATTATTATCATTATAAGATGGAAGAAGAATGAATTGTTGATCAGGGCGTTGGCGAATGCTGCCAAAGTCATAACTGATTTTGTTAATCCATATTTGATAAAGATTATCTGATTTGTTTTCTTCTAATGCTGTATGGAGTTGTTCTGTCCTTTGTGGCGAGAGAGTAAGATGTACGACATCATCCTTAGGATCGCGACAAACAGATTGAATGTCTGTAGAACTAAATTCGGTGGTGGAATTAATTTTATTAACGAATGAAACGCCATATTTGCCGGTTTGGATACGAATTTGTAGATTGTTCGTAGCATCCACTGATTCTGCTAGCGCTACATCCAGGCTACAAAGTAGTGTTATAAAAATCATTGAGACAAAGTGTTGTATCATTTTCATGTTATAGGCTCGTTGTTGTTATAGCGCACCTTCTCTCCTACCCCTCTCCCGCAAGCGGTAGAGGGGTGAGAGAATAGCCAGCCCCTTTCTCGCAAACAGGGGAAGGGAAAGAGCGTGAAATTATTCCCCTTCAGCTGAATTCAACAAATCACTCAATGCTTGCTCGATGCTTGCAATGGAATCTGCTGCAGAGGTTTCACTTTCTGTATCAGCGGCT
>CAZULF010000146.1:0-3778 GCA_964621215.1 uncultured Legionellales bacterium
GGCAGAAAAACAAAATATTAAAATTTATACTATTGGCATTGGTTCAGACAAAGCGGTCATGCAAACTTTTTTCGGCCCACAAATGGTCAATCCGTCTGCTGATTTGGATGAGCATACTTTACGGCAGATTGCAGCGATAACCGGAGGGCAATATTTTCGCGCTAAAGATGGGGCTTCGTTGCAACAAATTTATCAATGGATTAATCAACTGCAACCCATTACAGCCGATCAGAAGTTTTTTCGCCCTACTAAAGAATTGTATCCTTGGCCTTTGGGTTTGGTTTTATTGCTTTCTATTCTGTTGGTCCTACGCTTTAGCGAAGTTGGCTCGATGATTATGACGCGTTACAGCGTTCAAAAGTCACGCCGTTCTGTCATCGTTCCCACAGTGCACTAAAAGGCACAGCAAAAATATTCTCTCCAAATCCTGCCGTATGATCTCCATCGTACAGTAATATACCGCATTTAAATCGATTACCTGCAATGTTTTTAAATCGATGTAGTCCAGAAAAATCACGTTCATTTAAGGTTGCAGACGCTTTTACTTCAATCGCATAGCAATCACCACCTGCATTTTCAATAATAAAATCTACTTCTACTTGATCTTTATCGCGATAATGATAAAAAGTTAAAGTATCGTCAATCCATTCAGCTTGTTTACGCAATTCATTATAAACAAATGTTTCGAGCAGAAAGCCTAGTTCGATGGGACTTTGCTGTAGGGTTTCTTTTGTAATATTTCTGATAGCACAAGCTAACCCCGTATCAACAATGTGTAATTTTGGGGTTTTTATTAACCGTTTATATTCATTGGTATGCCACGCAGGTAATTCGTTAATTAGGAAAAGGTGTTCAAGCAAACTGAGGTATTTTTTTGTAGTAATGCGATCTAATTCTAACATACTACCGATTTCAGAAAAATTAATGAGCTTTGCAGAATAGTAAGCTGTTAATTGTAAAAGTTTTTGCATCTTTTTAGGATGCGCAATATGATCAATGTCTTTTACATCTTTTTGAATAAGCGATTTAACATACTGCTTATACCATGCCTGAACACGACGTGGTTGGGTTCTTGTTAATGGTTCGGGATAACAACCAGTTACAATTCGATTGATGAGATAATCTCGAATTCTTTTTGTTTTGTTTTGGGGCGATTGACCTGCCAGTAATGTTGATAGAAAAGAGGGTTGCGTGTTATTAATTTCACATTCAGATAGTGTATTTAGCATTATTGTTTCGATTCTACCGGCAAGAGAATCTAACACTTGCGGCAATACTAATACGTTAGATGAACCAGTTAGCAAAAAATGACCGAACTCAGAGCGAGATTCATCGACGATTTGTTTAATGGTTAATAATAAGTCCGGAACACGCTGAATTTCATCTAGTGCTATTTTAGATGCTTTAAGATTTGTGATAAAACCAACAGGATCAGCTTTTGCGATAGTATATTGTGTTTGATCATCTAAAGTAATGTATTGCCACCGATGATCAATAACATTTTTCACTAAGGTTGTTTTACCGCACTGGCGAGGACCAGCAACAAAGACCACCGGAGTGTCCATTAAAGCTTCTTCAACATTTTTTATCGCATATCGGGGATAATGGTGTTGCATGATGATCGTCCAATCGTGAATGAAATAGCGTCTAATTGATATTATAACACCGTCCAATCGTGAATGAAATAGCGTCTAATTGATATTATAATACCGTCCAATCGTTATTTTGATACGGAATTTAACATATAAAACAATATGTTAAATGAAAAACTGCTAGGGTGTCGGTTTCAAATATAGATGAGTGATAGGTGAATTAATTTTAGCTATAGGGTTTAAACCCAGCGTGAAAGTTATTAGCGGTTTTAATACTTGCATAGTAAATCAACTCGTCAGCGTTTAGGTGCGGTGCTTGGTCTAAGTAACGACGTGACTACCAGCGCTGTGCATAATGCTTTGCGCCGATTAAAGGATAAGAACGTCATAACAAAGATGGAGTATGGTATTTACCAATTCGAAGATGAAGCTTTTGCAGATTGGATAAGATGTAGAGAATAACGTGCTGAAATAATTAACAATTCCGCAAATAGACCCTTTTCGTTTTATCCAGTACAATGAAACATTCAAAGAATGCAATCCAAAAGGTTTGAGCATGTTGTCTTCGGTCATAACAAATTTTCATTTTTTACGGCCTTGGTGGCTGCTGGCGTTGATCCCGCTGGTATTGCTGCTGGTTTTATTGCGCCGGCGTTTTAGCGGCGCGCATCAGTGGGCACAAGTATGTGATCCGCATTTATTACCGCATTTGCTAGAGCAAAGTCCAGGTTCATCTTTGAAGCAAATGAGCATTCTATTAGGGGTGAGTTGGTTTTTCGCCGTCTTGGCGCTAGCAGGGCCAACATGGCAACAGCTTCCGCAAGCGATGTATGCACAAAATGATGGTCGCGTCATCGTGATGGATTTATCCGATAATGTGCGTGCAGCCGATCTGCAGCCTTCGCGCTTGGTGCGTGCACGCTTCAAATTAATGGATATTCTTCGGGCCAGCAAAGAGGGGCAAACCGGTTTAGTGGTATACAGTGGCGAACCCTATCTGGTTTCACCCTTAACCGATGATGCGAATACCATTGCTGGAATGGTGCCGAATCTCTCTCCCTCGATTATGCCATTTCAGGGGAATGATTTGGCGGCAGCATTGAAGATGGCTGCCAGGTTATTACAACAATCTGGTTTTAATAAAGGCCAGATTATCGTATTAGCTGCTAGCTCCGCCTCTGAAGAAGCCATTGCCGAGGCAAAAAAATTAGCCGAGCAAGGTATCACTACGTCAGTATTAGGTGTTGGAACCGGAGGTAATGCGCCGATGACATTATCTAATGGACAGTTCGTCACTGATAAAAAAGGCGCTATCGTTTTTAATCGACTCGATATGGCGAATTTGCAAGATCTAGCCCAAGCAGGAGGGGGTAAATATGCAGCATTTTCCAATAATGATAGTGATATCAAGCAAGTGTTACAAATAGAATCATCAAGTATGTCCGGGCTAGAAGCCACCAAGGATAAAGCGACCACGGACTCCTGGAAAGATGAAGGGCATTGGTTTATTTGGTTGTTATTGCCTTTGGCGGCCGTTGCTTTTCGACGCGGCTGGTTTGGAGGACGTTGATATATGGATAAAAAAACGCACCGTAGCCTGGATGCAGCGCAGCGAAATCCAGGATCCTCTAATAGAAAACCCCGGATTCCGCTGCGCTGCATCCAGGCTACAAGGGTCATAACCTGTTGTGGCTTTTTACTGTTTAGCAGTGTTGCCTTTGGATTTACTTGGCAAGATTTATGGCAACGCCCGGATCAACAAGGCGAGGCGGCGCTGCAAGCAGGAAAGCCCGCGCAGGCAGCAGAATTATTTAGTTCACCTGAATGGCAAGCTGTTGCCAATTATCGCGCAGGTCAATATCAAAACGCGTATAAGCTTTTTTCGCAAGATAACTCTGCTCAAGGTTTTTATAATCGCGGTAATGCCTTAGCGCATATGGGCAAATATAAAGAAGCGATTAATGCCTATGATCAAGCATTAAAAAAGCAAATTGAATTAACCGATGCAAAGTACAACAAAGATTTATTGGAAAAATTATTGCAGCAGGATGAGCAACAGCAAAATAAACAACAAAATAAAGATCAACAACAAGACGACCAACAACAGAACGACAAAGACCAGCAGCAAAATGATCAACAGCGACAGGGCGATCAAAATCAACAACAAGGCGACCAACAACAGAACG
>CAZULF010000147.1:0-3768 GCA_964621215.1 uncultured Legionellales bacterium
TTATCGGCTTCATCTAACTCGGCGATTTCAGATTCAATCGATGCACAGATTGGCACCACGGTATTTCCATGTTGTTTCGCATATTCATTCACCGTATCTAATAAAGTATTATTGGTAAAGCCATCTTCGCTCACATTGGCAATATACAACATTGGTTTAGCGGTTAATAAACACCATGAGCGCATCAATTTTTTTTCTTCGTCAGTAAACGTCATGTAATGCACTAATTTGGCGTTATCTAATTGGGCTTTAATTCTTTCTAATAATTCTTTTTCTGCAATTGCGGTTTTATCACCGCTTTTGCTATTTTTCGCCACGCGTAACAAGGCTTTATCGACTGTGTCCATATCCGCCAACATGAGTTCGGTATTGATCACTTCAATATCGTCTAATGGGCTCACGCGGCCAGAGACATGCACCACGTTATCATCTTCAAAACAGCGTACCACTTGCGCCAATGCATCAGTTTCGCGAATGTGACTCAGGAATTTATTACCTAAGCCTTGACCTTCAGCAGCGCCAGCCACTAAACCAGCAATATCAACAAACTCCATCGTTGTCGGTAATATTTTTTGTGGTTTTACTATTTCAGCCAATTTTTGTAAACGGGGATCAGGAATAGGAACGATACCGACATTTGGTTCGATGGTACAGAAAGGATAATTAGCTGCCTCGATGCCCGCTTTAGTCAATGCGTTAAATAGAGTAGATTTGCCGACATTAGGTAAGCCGACGATACCACAATTGAATCCCATAATATTATCCTGTTGTGTGTAGTTCTTTCATCGCCTTCGCGAAATGCCCCGTTAATAAGTCAGGTAAAGTTAACAAGCTTTTTGCGATAGCGTCATCGATAGCTTGTCGTTCTAGTTTTCCTGGGGCATTTAATACATAAGAGGTGACTTTTTCTGGGCTACCAGGATGGCCAATACCCAAACGTAAGCGGTAAAAGTCAGCTGAACCCAGTTTAGCGATCATATCGCGCAGACCATTGTGTCCCGCATGTCCGCCACCATGTTTTAATTTGGCAATACCCGCAGGTAAGTCTAACTCATCATGAGCGACTAGAATGGCATTGACCGGTATTTTAAAAAAGTGGGCTACTGCTGCGACAGCGGTGCCGCTTAGGTTCATAAACGTAGTAGGAATCAATAAATGACAATCATGCCCATGAAGTGAAATTTTTTGATAATCGCCACTGAACTTGGTTTCGCGACGTAATGATGTGTGTTGCTGTTCCGTCAGCGATTGCACGAACCATGCTCCCGCATTATGGCGGGTATTACTATATTGTGGGCCGGGATTGCCCAAGCCCACAATCAGACGAATAGGTGTCTGCACCGAGATTACTCTTCAGCAGGTTTAGCTTCAGCGGCAGGAGCTTCTTCAGCGCCTTCGGCACCTTCTACTGCTTCACCTTCAGCTGCTGCTTCTTCCACTACCGGTTCTTCTTCAACGATGACACGAGGAATATGGACAGAAACAACAGGAGCATCATTCTCATGCTGCAAAGCAACAGATTCAACGCCTTTAGGTAGTTTAATCTCTGACAAGTGAATGACATCATTCAATTCCATGTTTGCCACATCGACTTCGATAGCTTCAGGTAAATCAGCTGGCGAACATACGATTTCAATATGATGCATGTTGTGGAAAACCACGCCGCCATTAGCTAAACCAGGTGCTTTATCTTCATTTAAGAAGTGTAAAGGCACGTTCATATGCAGTTTTTCTTTTCCGGTAATACGTAAAAAGTCCATATGCATAATGATGGGTTTGTAGGGGTGGCGTTGAACGTCTTTTAGGACGGCTTTTTGTGCTTTACCATTGATTTTCAACGTTAAAATATGTGCAGAGAAGCCAGGTTGTTGCAAGGCTTTTCTCACTATGCGGTGTTCGAGTAACAAAGGTTGTGACTCTTCACCACCACCATATAAAATGGCAGGAACCTTGTCTTCCAAGCGACGTAGGCGGCGGCTCGCACCTTTCCCCACATCACCCCGGACGTCGGCGGGTAATTCGTATGGATTTGACATGTCATAACTCCTAATAAGGTAATAAACTCCAGCCAGTACTGCGACCGGTACAGCCAGTAGACCGCGGATTATACCTGAAATAGCGGAAAATGCTAGGGGTTTAGGCTATGCGCGGATTTTTTCTTAAGTTGTTTTCGTATTTGATAAATTATAGTGATTATTATATTATGCGCGTACGTATTTTTAGCGGGCGACACAATGTTGACACAGGTCAACAATAAGTGTACTATTACATAAAGAAGGAAAGCTAATGCAAACCCTACACAGGAAAAAGCATCCAAGCAAGGAAATTGAAGTTGCTATTAGGTATGCTGAAGCAAAAGGTTGGCGTTATAAGCAAACGGGTCATTCAGCGCATGCCTGGGGACGCTTACTGTGCCCGTATCAAGACAGGAAAGGTTGTAGTATGTCTATCTGGTCAACACCGCGTGATGAAACTATACATGCTTGGCAAATCATACAACGGGTTGATGCTTGCGAACATTGCCTGTAAGAGGAACTTTTAACATGAAAACTTATGAATTTACCTTGGTTCTTGATGGAGTAAATGATCAAACCCCTACATTAGAAGACAGCTTATATGAAGCGGGTTGTAATGACACGCTGATTAACTTTAGAAATGGAACGGTTTATTTAGACTTTAATCGTGCCGCAGCATCTTTACGTGAAGCGATCTTATCAGCTATTCAACAGATCGAAAGCATGTCATTAGAAGTAACAGTTATTAGTGTAGCACCTGATGATCTTGTTTCAGCTTCAGATATCGCAAGACGATTAAATTTGAAAAAACAAGCGGTGTCGCTTTGGATCAATGGATTACGCAGAAAGAATTCACCATTTCCTCATGCAGTAATGAAGCTCTCAGATCCTTATCCTTTGTGGCGTTGGCACGAAGTTGTTGCTTGGTCTATAAAAAATAATATTATTAAAGAAAAAAGTCTGTTGGACGATGCCATCTTGATTGAAAATATTAATCTGGTATTGGAAGAACGAAGAGCACCAGGAAAAAATTTGAGACGCAATTTATTAGCTATTTTAAAATAGTTCTCAGTGGAGTTACAAAGCGAATGAATATTATCTTTTTATTTTACGACACAATGACCGCACTAGATGTGATATGGCCCTCACCCTAGTAGCCCATATCGCAGGTCAACGCACTGCCGAAGCCATCCAACTCGGCATAGAATACCACCCCGAACCACCGTTCGACGCCGGCTCTCCTGAAAAAGTCGACGCTAACCTACGTGAAGCTGTTCAGAAACGGTTACTGACAGCGTTTGAAATAAACAACCAAATAAGTCAGTTTTTAGAACGATAAGGCGAAATATACCTGATTTACAACGGAAAAGTTGACTTAGGCATGAGACAAAGAAGTTGTGGAGATAGTATTTTCTCGCAGCTTCTTTTCGATACCATCTAATTTATTTCGCGCATTTTGTGTAAGGGGATCTTCGCTGCCTAACTTCTGTTCTCGTAACAAAATAGCTTTTTCAATATGTATTTTCGCCTCAGTTAAATTTCCAACCTCTCGGTAACATGATGCGATAGTTGAATGATAGGTAGCAGTTTGTTCTTCATCATCACCAGGATCATTGTCTATCAAAAATTGTAATTGATATATGCCTAATAGATAAGATTTTTGTTTAAACAAGTTTACACTATTTTCATATAATTCCTTAGGGGTTTTATTAGATAGCTTAAGTAAAGCATAGTATTTGGTAAGACATCCCTC
>CAZULF010000148.1:0-3694 GCA_964621215.1 uncultured Legionellales bacterium
TCAGCCCATTTACCCAATCCTCATAAGTAATCACTGCCTTCATTACGCGCGATGGATCTGCCCCTTTAATGTGGTATCTTGGACGCGCTTAATAAAGGCTATGGTCGTGGTCTTTTCATAGTATAATCTTGCAAGTGCTTTCATGAAGAGGCTAAAATTTTCTTTCGATTTTTAATGAGTAAACGCAATGATAAAACCGTTTAAAAAACTAATAACGTTATGGTTATTTATACTAGCTACGCCCAGCCTGGCGCAGACAGCAGAAATAACGTCTTTTTTTATACCATTAACGGTGCAGGAGCAATCTGTCAAGATGGCGTATCGTATGGTTAAACCCAATAGCAGTAATCACCAAACAATATTGCTTTTACATGGTGGGCTTGGCGATAGCACGACATGGATCGCTCTGATGCAAAAGCTTTCAGAGGCAGGTTATACTGTTATTGCGCCCGATCAATTGGGCTTTGGTTTATCTTCTAAACCGCATATACAATATAGCTTCCAACAATTAGCAGAAAATACCCATCAATTATTACAAACATTACACATAAAGCATGTCACTATCATTGGTCATTCTATGGGAGGAATGTTAGGTGTGCGTTTTGCACTCATGTTTCCGGAGGTGGTCGATAAATTAGTATTGGAGGATCCTTTAGGCTTAGAAGATTATCGCTTACTCATTCCTTATCAATCCGTTAACATTTTAGCAAAAAACAATTTGGCGCATCATATTGATGCCACTCCAGATGCTGCCTTTATTCATGCTTTAATTAACGATATGATTTATACGCAACCTATAGCGTACGAATTAGCTCAGATAAAACAACCCGTTTTCCTTATTGCGGGACAAAATGATCGTACAGCACCCGCAAAAGAAATATTGTCCCCTGCTCTACAAAAAAAATTAGGCAATTTCCCCTCGCTGATAAACCATGCTGCCAAGATCATACCTCACGCAACTTTTGTTATTGTGCCTAATGCAGCGCATGTTCCACACCGCGAGAATGTCGAATTTTTCTATGGCGAACTAATGAAATGGCTAAATCAATAATCAGTAAGTAGAAAGATCCTTCATTCATTTCGCGCGCGATTAGCTCTTACTATCCATAGTCTTGAGCGCGCTTTAATGAAGGCTACGGGGCGTTATAATGCTGCGCATGCGCCAGTGCATGTCCATTGTTATTTTGCTATAATGGAGCCCTATAATTTGACAAGTGCCATCGAAAAAACCTATTCATTGTAAGGAAAGTAGTATGCGATTTAAAGGAAAAAAAGTTGTGATCACAGGTGCTTATCGTAGCATGGGTAGAGATATGGCCAAGGCGTTTGCTACTGAAGGGGCCGATGTTGTTATTAGTTATCGAAATAATGTAGCAGGCGCGGAAGAATTAGTGAATGAAATGACTGCGGCAGGTAAACAGGTTAAAGCATTTCATGCTGATTTTTCAGAGATGAAAAGTATTGCCACGTTTGCCGAATCGGCTATTGCGCATTTAGGTCATATTGATATTTTAATCAATAATGCAGGAATGCTTTCCCGTCAAAATTTATTTGAATCATCGCCCGAACTAATGCAGCAGGTATTCCAAATAAATACCATAGCACCTTTATATCTCACTCAGCTTTGTACAAAAAACATGATAGACAACAACAAAGCCGGATGCGTTATTAATATTTCATCCATCGCTGGGACCATGACTTTTCCTAATGGGATTATTTATGCCTCCTCCAAAGCAGCCATGAATAAATGGACTCAGAATGCCGCTTTAAATTTAGCAAAATACGGTATTCGTGTTAATACTATTGCTCCGGGCATCATTGCAGCAGGTATGAATCAAAACGATGTGGATAACAATAAAGAACAATGGGAAAAACGGGTTAATTCCATCCCACTTAAAAAACCAGGCAGCCCAGAAAATATTACCAGCATGGCTACTTTCCTTGCTTCTGAAGAAGCGGGCTGGATAACTGGTAAAATTTATGAGGTAGATGGCGGGCACTCCTTATGAAATAAATGCAGCTAAGCAAGATTGTTAATTTTCCTCAACTTCTGTATGATGCGCTCATTAACATGTAACTTTCCGTAGGAGAATACCATGAAACGGATTAGCACTTTTTTTTCATTCATATGCCTGGGCCTGTTAAGCTTCAATATGACTGCTTATGCTGAAACAGCCATCATTAAAACATCTGCGGGCACCATTACCTGTAATTTATTTAGCAAAGAAGCGCCCAATACTGTCGCTAATTTTGTGGGTTTAGCAACAGGCACAAAAGAATTTAAAGACCCTCACTCCGGACAAATGGTTAAACGCCCTTTCTATGATAATTTAACCTTTCATCGCGTCATTCCCGGTTTTATGATTCAAGGCGGTGATCCTGTCGGAAATGGAACTGGCGGCCCAGGCTTTATATTTGACAATGAAAATACCAATGCAAGTTTTGATAAGCCTGGAGTACTCGCCATGGCTAATGCCGGACCTAACACGAATGGTAGCCAATTTTTTATAACGGTTGCTCCTACACCATTTTTGCAAGGTGGATACTCAGTATTTGGCCACGTGATATCTGGTCAAGATATTGCTGATAAAATAAGTAATGTTTCTAGAGATTCACAAGATAAGCCTTTAACGCCTGTGGTTATTGAAAGCATTACGATTCAGAAGTAGCATTAGCGCCGGTTCCCGTTTTATCTCCCACCATCCACGTTTTTGGTACACCGGCTTAAAATAGGCTGTATTATTCGCATGGACACATTTACACTCTCCGGAAAATACGTGACATTAGAGCCTTTGGATTTGCGGCATACGGATGGACTGATTCAAGCTGTACAAGATGGTGAGTTATGGAAAAACATATATACGCCTGTTCCTTCTCCCGAAAAAATGCAAAGCAATATTGAAGAAAAATTGGAGAAACAAAAGCAAGGGTCCATGCTGCCCTTTGCGGTGATCAGCAATCACCATCAGCAACCTATTGGCATGACTTCATACTACAAAATCGACAGCGATAATAAACGCTGTAGCATTGGATATACTTGGTATAGTCAAAGTTATCAAAAAACCGGTGTCAATACTGAGTGCAAGTTGCTTTTATTAGAACATATTTTTGAGAAACTAAATTACATTGCTGTGACCTTTAACATCAATGCGAATAACATGAATAGTCGTCTAGCGGTAGAACGCATAGGCGCAAAACTAGACGGTGTTTTACGCAACTTTTTTCTTAGAAAAGATGGGACTATATATGACTGCTATCACTATAGTATCATTCATACTGAATGGCCCGATATTAAATCAAGCTTGCAAAAAAAATTGAAATAGTCACTGCACAGCTATATTTTTATTAAATAGCTATAACCGAGTGCGATTTTTTAATATCGCCATGGGGTCATTATTGATATTGACCCCCGGTATCTTTGTTATAGCTATTTTTTGTAAAAAATTATGACCCAAAAAATGTAGAGGTGCTTTTCTTTGCCTCGTCAGGAGTATTAAATGTTTATATTTATTCAGAGAGACAGGGCTTATCTCTGAAATTGGTTGCATTATATACAACCAGCAGCTGTCGTTAAATTGTCTTTTTGGACGGTATTCTTGTGAGGGAGGAATAATCTGCAAGCATTAATACATTTGCTTTCCGTTCCTCTAAACTTACTCAAAGCTAACAATATTTAACTAAAGTTAACTGCAAT
>CAZULF010000149.1:0-3653 GCA_964621215.1 uncultured Legionellales bacterium
GCAGCCAACCGGACAGAATATGCTAACCAACAGCACTCAAGCGTTAATTTGGACGATACAAAATACATCGGCAAGTCCTATTTCTATCAATAATGCGGGCATTAATTTCACTGTAGCCTCTCCTCTCATAGCTGCTCCCACATTTACTAATAATTGCAGTAACTCCGTACCCGCCAGCGGCACATGTAATATTGAAACAACTATTGAGTCGCTAGACACTGCGGGGCATGTCAGCCAGTATCTGGCTATTCCTTACGGTACATCGTCCACGTTGGTCGCTGATTCGCCGACCAACTTTGATATAACGGTGTCACCTGTTGCTACGCGAAGTATTACCTATGTCAACAAATGCCCCTATACCGTGTGGATAGGAATTAATGGCGGTGGGCAGGGTAGTCTTGGTGGTTGCACCACTGATGCGCAGTGTAATGCCGCGGCAGGCACCGTAGATGGCTTTGTTTGTAATCCCGCAGCGAATGCTGGCAATGGCTTGTGCTTTTGGAAAAATCCGGTTCCTCCTGGTGGCGATTACAGCCTGACTCCTTTGACAGGAACGAAAACCTTAGTCATACCAGAACATCTTTATGCCCCTACTCCAACTCAACCCATTGTTTGGAATGGCAACACCGCTGGTCGAGCGGGCTGCGGTTCAAGTGGTAACTGCGCTATTGCCGCTTGTGGATCCGGTGATGGCGCTTGTAACCTAGGACAAGGATTTGATCAACCCGCAACTCAATCAGAATTTACGTTTCAACAAACTTCTGATTACTACAATCTCAGCGTCATTAATGGAGCCGGTGTACCTCAATCATTTGAGCCGCTAACAACGTATCGTGTTCCTAGCGATCCTTATAAATGCACCGCACCGGGGATTACTGCAAACCAAACCGTAGGGAGCCAAACCCTTGGCGGTTGTTCATGGACGTATGCTATACCCAGCAGCAGCTATGTCTGGGTTGCGAATCCTGTGGGCGCTCCAGTAAACTGCACTGCTAGTAATCAATGCAACCAAGCAGGCGGGGAAGCCTGTGGACTAAGCCGTCAATCCATCCTAGCTAATTCAGCTCAAACTACATGCGGTACGTTTTTAGGTTATTGGACTGGCGATCAAATATGCGGTACTGAGAATGGAAGTTATTCACAACCTCCTTATAATTGTACGACGCCTGTGACCGGAGGAACCTACACAAATATGTTTCTTTGTGATGGTAGTGGTGTGTTGATAAACTCTTGTTATAGCACGTCAGGTACGGGTTGTTGCGGATGCCAAAATTGGCAGGATGCTCCCACAAACTTGTTAGTTCCTAGTAGTATTAACCAATGTGTAGGTTCGAATCCAGAATGGATTACAGGCGTATTGCCAACTCTGGGTTGGTACAAAGGAGCCTGTCCAACGTCCTATGTCTATCCCTATGATGATGTTTCCAGCTCCTTCACTTGCAATAATGCTAGCGGTACAGATAATCATACCAATTATCGAATAACGTATTGTCCCGACGGTAATACTGGAGCGCCAACAGGCACCATTCCTAATCCTTAAGCGTTAAACAGCCGGGCGAGCAATTCGCCCGGGGTTTTTATGCTTGTTGACAAATCGCTAAAAACTGTTGCGGATCGAGAGAAGCGCCACCGACCAAGAAGCCATCGATGTCGGGCATAATGCTAAGTAATGCGGCGTTGTCGGGTTTAACGCTACCGCCGTATAAAATGCGAAGTGCTTGTGCGATGGTGGGATCGAACGCAGATAAATAATCACGGATGTTTTGATGAATCTCTTGTGCTTGTTCTGGTGTTGCGGTTTTGCCGGTGCCGATGGCCCACACGGGTTCATAAGCAATCACTGCATGACTTAATACATTAATGCCGGTGGGTAATTCTAAAATCGCATTGATTTGTTCACGAATCACTTCCATCGCTTGGCCGGCTTCGCGTTGCTCTAGGGTTTCACCCACACACAAAATCGGGGTTATTTGATAGGTTTGCGCCATGGCAAATTTACGGGCGACGATTTTGCTGGTTTCGTGGTATAAACTACGTCGTTCAGAATGGCCTACTATTACATAATCACAATTAAATTCGACTAGCATGGCAGCAGAAATTTCGCCTGTGTATGCCCCTTGTTTATATTCCGCCACATCTTGTGCGCCATAAGATAAATTAGATGATTTAATTTGCTCAACCATCAAGGGGATATAAATCGCGGGGGGGAATAAAGCAATGTCCATGAGATTTTTGACTTCACGTGCGTGCGGCGACAATGTTTCGATCATTTTTTGCACTAATGCGCGTGAGCCATGCATTTTCCAATTGCCCGCTACGATTTTTTTACGCTGAATCATGATGATGCCTTGGTTAGTGAAATTGGCGTTATTTTAGCTTGAGAGAAAGCAGCCGCGCAAGTTGGCATCTAGTACCCAGAGAAACACAAGCCCAGATGTTGTGTTACGCAAGACTTCGGTGGCGCAAGGTCCAATCACCCCGGATTCCGCTTCGCTTCATCCAGGCTACTAGCTATTGACTTTGACAACCATGTCCGTATAATCCTTGCTCAATTTCAATGACTAGAAAAAATTTTGTATGGATACTCTACACTCTAACTATTCTTTATTCGAGGACTTTAAAATGCAAACTTCCCCTGAAGTAAAAAACCATATAATAACAGTGGGTGTCTTTACCTTCGGTTTGATCGCTGGAATATCTGGTGGTGCCATTTCTCTTGCAGAATTACTCGCCACACGAGCTGCTCTGACACAATATCAAGCGACACTTCAGGACTTAATAAATAACAGTGTCAATGGAACTGTGGAAGTCAGCAAACATGTAGTACAAGAGATGTTAACTAATATCACCACTGAAAAAGCATTTGGTACTGTAGTTAATTCTTTTGAGGTAATGGCCACAGGCCTAGGTTTAGGTTTGGCTAGCTATGGGATTTTCCGTTTGCTACGCTCTGCTCCTGCGGTAATACCGACTGAAATGGAGTTGCAACCAATTAATCAACCTAACCCGTAATCCCAATTGTTAGATGATGATCATCTAAAATTTCTTGCAGCGAATTTTATCGCCTACATTAACTCGTAGTGCTTTAGCAGTATCCTGATGAATTTCAATATGATCATCATCTAACATTTTGGCTTTAGCTAACGCGACGCGAAAGTGCGATTGAGTATTCGATAGTAAATAATCATCGGCATACACAACATCACTGATTTTTTTAATGGTAACTAATCGACTTTCTCGCACTGTCTTTACTGTGTTAGCGAACGTTTCTACAATAGGCCCACCATCAAAAATATCGATATAGTCTCGATAATAAAAACCTTCATCTAACAACATTTGCATTGCAGCCATTGACGCCGTATGTGGACGACCAATGGCTTTACGAGCTGCCTCAGGTAATAAGTCCATATATAAAGGAAAGCGCGGCATGAGTTCGGCAATAAATTGCTTTTGGTTTAATCCGGTTAATTTATCTGCTGTGGCAAAATCTAACGGAAAAAATTTGCTATTAATATGTTCCCAAAATGGCACCTTACCATCATCTTCGATATGACCTCGTATCTCGGCAAATAGTATTGATGAAAATCGTTCGGGAAAATGCGCGATAAACATCAATCGTGACAATGACAATAATTTGCCATAATCCCGTTGTC
>CAZULF010000150.1:0-3560 GCA_964621215.1 uncultured Legionellales bacterium
AGACCGGCGCTTATTATACAATCAGATTTGTTTTCTGAAACAGCATCGGTAACAGTTCTTCCGCTGACAAGTACTTTAATCGATGCTCCTCTCTTCCGGATAGAAATAGAGCCCACAGAAGAGAATGGCTTAACGATAATTTCTCATCTCATGATAGATAAAATCTACACTACATCGAGAGAGAAAGTGGGCAAAGTCATTGGACACCTTGATTCAAAAGTCTTGCTTGCTGTCGAGAGGGCTATCACGGTTTTTCTGGGCTTTGCATAGAGAAAGAACATCCTCTTGACAGCGTTGCTCGAATACCGTATTTCTAAACAACCAGACCCTAATTCAATTTCCATAACCGGTATGAGGACATCATGGAGCAGCGTAAATCATCAACTTATTATCAAGTGTTTGCCGATCTCAAGGCATATTTAAATCAACGAATAATTGGCCAAGAAATGCTCATAACTCGATTGTTAGTGGCATTAATTTCGGATGGCCATTTGTTGGTTGAAGGAGCGCCGGGTCTAGCTAAGACGACCGCTATTAAAGAATTAGCCAAGTGTGTTGAAGGATCTTTTCATCGCGTTCAATTCACACCCGATTTATTACCAGCAGATTTAACCGGTACTGATATTTTTCGTCCGCAAGAAGGAACTTTTGCTTTTCAACCTGGGCCGATTTTTCATAATCTGGTATTGGCTGATGAAATTAACCGAGCACCGGCTAAAGTGCAATCGGCATTACTAGAAGCCATGGGTGAACGGCAAGTCACCATCGGACGCAAAACTTCGCCATTGCCAGAATTATTTTTAGTGATGGCAACGCAAAATCCTATCGAACAAGAAGGAACTTATCCATTGCCCGAAGCGCAGTTGGATCGTTTTTTGATGTATGTTTCGATTGGTTATCCCAATGCTTCAGCAGAAAAAAGTATTTTACAATTAAATCGCAATGTTTCACGCCAACCAGAGTTGGCACAAGAAACGGCGCCGCATCTGTCGCAAGAAGTCGTGTTTGCGGTGCGACAAGAAGTGTTGAATTTGTATTTAAGTCCTGCGCTTGAGGAATATTTAGTACAACTCATTATTGCTACGCGTCAACCGGAAGCCTATGGATCAGATTTGGCAAAATGGTTACGTTACGGCGCTAGCCCGCGCGGTACTATTGGTTTAGATCGATGCGCACGGGCTTATGCTTGGTTGCAGGGGCGTGATTACGTATCGCCAGGTGATATTCACGCAGTGGCATACGATGTGTTACGACATCGCTTAATTTTAACCTTTGAAGCTGAGGCCGAAGGCGTCACCACCGATCGAGTGATTGGAGAAATTTTGAAGCGAGTACCGGTGCCTTAATGAGTAATCAAATTACCGTCAACGTCGATGAACTGATCGATCTTCGCTATGCCGCTGCGCGTGTGGCGCTGATGAATCGTCGTCGTATCTCAACCCAACAAGCGGGAGGATATCTTTCCAATATCCGCGGTCGTGGTATGGATTTTGATGAAACGCGTGGTTATCAGGCGGGTGATGATATTCGCTTCATGGATTGGCGCGTGATGGCGCGCACGGGTAAAGCACATACCAAATTATTTCGCGAAGAACGCGAGCGACCGGTTTTTTTAGTTGTTGATCAATCTGCCAGTATGCATTTTGGTACACGTGTAACATTTAAATCAACCATTGCCGCACACGCGGCAGCTATTATTGCTTGGGCTGCTATTCGGCAAGGTGACCGTATTGGCGGTATGGTATTTAATGACAATGAATATTGCGCTATGAAGCCTCGCAGTCGTAAGCATGGAATTTTGCATGTATTTAATGAGTTGGTTGCTATGAATCAAAAAACACCTTCAGCGAATTTAGCAGAAAATCAGTTGGAAACGGTGTTAAAGCAATTAAGACGAGTTTGTCATCCTGGCGGTTTAATTTTTATTATCAGCGATTTTGCCAATATGACCACTGCGGCTGAACGACATCTGCGTGCACTGCGGCAGCATAACGAAATTGTCGCTTGCCAAGTGTATGATCAATTAGAACGGATGCCACCGCCTGCCAATCTTTATCAACTGACGGATGGCGAACAACGATTGTGGTTAGATACGCGTAAAAAAGACATATCTACCCGTTACAATCAACAATTTGAAACACGTAGAGAAGAGTTAAAAAGTGTGTTTGCGCGTCAAGCCATTCCGTTATTGGAAGTCGGGACACACGATGATGTGGCTCAAGTGTTGTATTGTGGATTAGCTAAACCGTAAAAACCACGTCGTCCCGGGTCCCGCGGACAAGCCGTGGGACGCGGGATCCAGAACGCATCGACACGCAATGGATCCCGCGAATAAATCGCGGGACGACGAGAAAAAAAGGAAATATTTTCATGGATAACGTAGAGAATATCCTGCAACAATTAAAAGATATCCATCAACCGCCCGCGGTTTCATGGTTGCCATTAGCACCAGGGTGGTATGTAGTATTGATATTGGCAATTATTGCATTATTATTTTTAGGTTATGGGTGTTGGCGACTTTGGCGCAAATACCGTATGCGTCGCATCGCTTTGCGTGAATTAGAAAACTTGAAACAAGCGTTTCACAAAAATGCCGATAAACAATATGTCGCGAGTCATTTATCTATTTTGTTACGTAGAGTGTGTTTATTCAGATTTTCACGTCATATTGTAGCGGGATTGGAAGGCGTTGCCTGGTTAGAGTTTTTAGATAAAGTTACCGACACGGAACAATTTACTCATGGCGATGGACACGCATTGATTAGTGCGCCCTATGCACTGCAGGTGGATGATAATCTTGATCGATTATTTACTTTAGTTGAACAAACCATTAAACGGTGCGTGTAATGTTACATTTTGCTTACATTTGGTTACTACTATTATTACCCTTACCGTGGATAATTCCTTACATACTTCCTGCGGCGAAACCGGCCGAACAAGCGGCATTAAAAATCCCTTTTTTTCAACGAGTACAAACACTAGGTGGCGCAGTGCAACGTGGCGCTAACTCGGTGCAGAAATGGCAACGTTTCTTAGCTTACGGTATTTGGGCTCTTATTGTCTTCGCTGCGGCGGGACCGCAATGGCTAGGTGATCCACAAATGTTGAAGCAGGAAGGTCGCAATATTATGTTAGCGATTGATTTATCTGGCAGCATGCAAATTCCCGATATGGAACTCAACAATAAAGAAGTTGATCGTTTACAAATGATTAAATCAGTCGCGGGTGATTTCATCGATGGGCGTGTAGGCGATCGTATGGGATTAATCTTATTTGGTTCGCGCGCGTATTTGCAAACCCCGCTGACATTTGATCGTAAAACCGTGCATGCCATGTTGAATGACGCAACTATCGGTTTGGCGGGACAAATGACCGATATCGGTGATGCCATGGGCTTAGCAATTAAACGCTTAATGCAATACCCAGCTGAAAGTCGCGTATTAGTTTTATTAACCGACGGTGCCAATAATAGTGGTTCAGTTTCGCCATTAGATGCAGCAAAAATGGCAGAAAAACAAAATATTAAAATTTATACTATTGGCATTGGTTCAGACAAAGCG
>CAZULF010000151.1:0-3545 GCA_964621215.1 uncultured Legionellales bacterium
TTGCGGCGGCTTCTTTGAAATCGACTATTTCTGATATGGCAAAATTTTTAAGTGCACACATTAACCATGTTACTTTAAATAATAAAAAACTTTCCGCCGCAATGGATTTGGTTCATCAAAATGCATATTGTTTAGCAGATAAACTAGAGTGCGAACAACTTGCTTGGCAAGCTCATGCTATATCTGAGCTAACAAAATCAGCAGGGGATACAGGATTTATTCGCTTCAATAGCGAGGGCACTGCCGTTTTTGGTAAAAAAGCAATAATAGAAAACAAAGATTTTGCAGGAAATAGAATCTTTATCGATAAAACCGGTTCAGGATATGGAATGTCTAGCTATATGGTTTATATTCCCGATGAAAAAGTCGGCGTGGTATTGCTTATCAATAAGAACATAGGTGATGAAAGAATCCAGCTCGCGCGTGAAATTTTAATTTCGATAAAATAAACGATGGAGGTTAAAGCTAATGTTTATTATTTTACTTACCTATAAAAAACCGATTGCCGAAGTTGATCAGTATCTCGAAGAACATAGAGCTTTTCTTGAGGAGGGTTATAAAAATAATTCTTTCATTGTTTCAGGTCCACAAGAACCACGAACTGGAGGGGTTATTATTTCACAATTAAAAAATCGCACACAACTAGAAAAACTTTTAGGCAATGATCCCTTTTTTATTCACGATATTGCAAGCTATGAAATCATAGAATTTACACCCATAAAGTATCATGAAAATTTTAAAGCGTTTATAGCTAATTGAGAAGGAATTATCTTAATGTACAAATTATCTTATGAAAGTAATCCAAGTAACGTTGACATTGCAATTCTTGGAAAAGGACTTTCAGAAAATGCGGCATTAAAAAAAGGTCACAAAGCAGTAGAGTTATTTGTTTTTTTTATCCGAGATGAAAAAAATGAAATAGTTGGCGGCTGTAATGGTTGCAATCTGTATGGTTGCCTTGTCATCGATCAATTATGGCTATCTGAACCCTTGCGTGGACAGGGTTATGGAACACAGCTCGTACGTGCTGCGGAAGCGTGGGGAAAAGAACATCATTGTGTGTTTGCAGCAGTCAATACCATGGATTGGGAAGCGTTGGAATTTTATAAGAAATTTGGCTATCAAATTGAATTTGAACGCCGTGGATTTTTAAATGAATCAGTTTTTTATTTTCTTCGGAAAGACTTGTAAGGTCGAGAAACGAAAGACTCGCCATAAATTGCAGACCCTAGCATCCTCGAGCTTTTTTCTTTCGAGGTGGCGGCAATTGCGCAGCGGAGATTTTTATCAATTGTGATAACCACTCACTGTCTTCCCACCGATCGCCGGATATGAGCAGATAAGGTTTTGCTCCTGGATAGGGGCATCCCTCTATATATTTACCAATAAATGTTTTGCCAACTTCTGTTGGTTTGACATACAGCTGATCATCAGCAACTAATGCGACCACTTTTTCGTTACAATAAATAGCATATTCGCCAAACATTTTCCTAGCAGAAATAACTCCTGCTTCAGCAATTTGTTCAAGAATATAATCAACGGTGCTTTGTTGGGATGCCATATAAATCTCCAGCTTTTTTGATCGTTGCCATGCCAGCGTAGGCTGGCATCTAGTCCCGAAAATGGATGCCAGCCTGCGCTGGCATGACAATAAAGGGCCCAATTTTTTCGAGGTTGCTATTTTTCATAAACGTTTTCAGCAGCTTCTTTCACAGTTAGTGCTATTGTTGTAATGCAAACTTTCTTGACAATTTTTCCTGGATGGATTGCTTTGTAAATCATAGTTTTTGTCCTCAAATAATAATCAAGAAATGCATTTATTCTTTATAGCATGAGCTAATATATGCGTCAATAAAAAAGGCAAAAGCTTATGCTTGATTCCCAATATGTCAAAGGCCAAAAGCAATGAGAAGTATATTTCAAAACTAACTTGTGCAAGAATTGCCAAGGGTTAAAATTTTTGCTATTCTTTGCACTAATCTAGAAGAACCTACAAATAATAGCGAGTATTAATAACTATTATGACAGAACCAACGAAGCAGTTAGAAACAGTCAAGATAAATATAATAGAACCTCGTTTTATCGATTTTCTCGATAGTGATAGCGAGCGCGATGTTCTGCCGCAGTTTACTATTTTGGGTTCAATCCCTCCTATATTAAGCACAGCAGGGGCCAGCATTTCTTCACGCATATTTATTTGCGTTGTGCTGATCGGCAATAGTTTATTTGTCTTTCCACGATTAGGACCGAACGAAGTCGCGGCCGGTTCTTTGATTACATTAGGAACTTCTGTGCCTTGGGCAATTTTACGTTCTATCGCGCATATGGTGAGTATCCTGGCTAAAGATATTCCTGAAGAAGAACATGGTAATCTTTTATTTCATGGCTGGATGGTAACGGAGAGCGTTGCTATTCCCATCTCTGCTCTAATGTTTTTTTCTGAGAAATTGTTAACTGCGTTAGGTATATCTGCAGAAGTAGCATTAGCTTCTCAAAGTTATTTTAGAATACTAGCGGTCGCTAATTTACTTTATCCCCTTAATGAAACTGATTTGCAATGGATGTTGTTACGACAGCATGGTCATATAAATTTAATTGCATCTTTTTCTTTTACAGCCGTAGTAATGACTTTAGGATATTATTTAGCGTTAGCTAAAGATTATGGTTTAGCTGGAATTTCATGGGCGTATTTAATGGTGCTCATTATTAACATGAGTTTAGTAAGAGGTTATGGTTATCTGCATTCTGATTTCCAAGGGGCAAACTTATTTCAGTGGCCTTCGTTAAATAAAGACTATTTTGTAGATATTATCAAAAAAGGCACTTACAGTGCGATTCAATCACTAGCAGATATGATTAATCCTTTAATTTTGTCGTTTAGTGTTGGTAGTCAAGGCAAAAATGCATTAGCTGCAGCTGCTGCAGCAATCCAGCTGTCTAATATTTTCAGTATATTATCGCAAGGTTACGGCATGGGTTTGAGCTTGTTAAGAAATAGTTTTAACAACGTACTTTCGTTACCTCATTTTGTGGGCAATACGTTTGTTGGTACAGCTTTGCTTGCTGCCGTTACGGGCTCTGTCTGTATTGGTTTGGGCATAGCTGTTAAGCCTGTTACCGGAAGTTTTTTATCAGCAAGCGATCCGGAATATTCCGAAACTTTAGCATTAGGCATCAAGATGATGAAGTCTACCTTGGTTTGTATTTTTATCGATGCATTTAAAAACTCTATAGCAGGGATGCTTCGTGGAATACACGAAATTAATGTTATTACAGCAATAAATTTTTTGCTTATTTCGATGTTAGCCTTACCCATAGGTTATTTTTTATCTGCTATGTTTAATGACGCAAGTTGGAATTTTGATATTAAAACGTTATTTACTTTATTTGCCGTTATAGCGGGTGCTGCTTACTTGGGAGTTTGTGTTTGGCAAATGTCAAAAGCGCAACCAACTAATACTTCAGAGCTAAGTTCAATCACTAAAACCGGCCGCCCCCGCTTTTTTGGAGAGGTAACGACTGAGGAACAAAAGCCATTATTACCA
>CAZULF010000152.1:0-3540 GCA_964621215.1 uncultured Legionellales bacterium
AAAAGACGTGAGCTTAGAGTAACAGCCATAGAATTCTTGTGGTAAGATGCGCGTGGCTGGATGATAGCTATAGATTATTGACAGAATGCTTTAGGTAATAAATTATTTACCTAGCTTATTATAAAAAGAAGTTAGTTTGTTTTTGAGGAGAAGCCAGCATGGCAGTTCAAAAGAGTAGAGTCACCCCCTCTAGAAGAGGCATGCGTCGTAGTCATGATAACCTCGCTTCACGCACACCTACTTTATCGACAGATAAAGAATCTGGTGAAATTCACCTTCGTCACCATGTGACAGCCGATGGTTTTTACCGTGGCCGTCAAATGATCGAAAAGAAAGCGGTTGTCGCTGAAGCACAAGACGAAGAATAAAAAGGGTAACGTTTGAAACCGATTTGTATCGCCATTGATGCAATGGGTGGGGATCATGGCCCAGGTGTGACTGTGCCCGCTGCACTCGATGCATTAAAAGAGTATGGAAGCTCCCTTAAGCTTATCTTAGTGGGAGATCAATCGGTTATTGAGCAAGTGTTGAAAAAACACCGTGCAAAACCGAGTGCGCAATTGATTGTTCATCATGCCAGTGAGCATGTACAAATGGACGAATCACCTGCGACGGCTCTGCGATACAAAAAAGATTCATCTATGCGCGTGGCCATTAACTTAGTTAAAGACGGCAGCGCAGATGCATGTGTGAGTGCAGGCAACACAGGCGCGCTCATGGCGATTGCTCGGTTTGTGTTAAAAACCTTACCAGGCATAGACCGACCTGCGATTATTTATTCTCTTCCTATTATTCCTAATCGACGTAATGCACCACCAGGACGAGTCAGAATGCTCGATTTGGGGGCTAACGTAGATTGCACAGCAGAGCATTTATTTCAGTTTGCTGTGATGGGCGCCATGCTGACCCAAGGGGTCGATAGCTTAGAATCACCCAGAATTGGTTTATTAAATATCGGTTCAGAAGCCATTAAAGGTAGCGATGTGGTAAAAGCGGCAGCGCAGTTACTGTCTGATACTAAATTGCTCAATTATATTGGATTTGTCGAAGGCACAGATATTTATAAAGGCACAGCATCTGTGATGGTTTTGTGGGCAATGTTGCTTTAAAAACCAGCGAAGGGCTAGCCAGTATGCTAGTGAGAGCCTTAAAAAATGAATTCACTAAAGGTTTTTATAGTAAGTTTGCAGCCCTTGTTGCAGCGCCTGTATTAACTGTACTAAAGAAAAAATTCGATCCGAGTCAATATAACGGTGCAAGCTTATTAGGCTTAAATGGCATTGTGGTAAAAAGCCATGGTAATGCCAATCGCAAGAGCTATGTGCAAGCGATTCGTGAAGCCAGATTAGAAGTCGAACATAACATTGTAGACAATATTCGCAACAAAGTTGCCGAACATTTAGCAGTAAAACAAGCATGAAGTATTCAAAAATTATCGGGACAGGCAGTTATTTGCCTGCACAGGTATTTACCAACGAAGATTGGTCAAAGCGAGTAGAAACCAGCCACGACTGGATTGTCGAAAGAACCGGTATTCATTCTCGTCATATTGCCAATATTAATGAAACTGCATCTTATATGGGCACTGAAGCAGCTAAACGTGCTTTAGAAATGGCTGGAGTCAAAGCTGAAGAACTGGATCTCATTATTGGTTCAACTGGCGCACCCGACAAAATTTTTCCCGCAACAGCTTGTCTCATTCAAAAAAACTTAGGTGCCAAAACATGTGGTGCTTTTGATATTCAAGCGGCGTGTTCAGGTTTTATTTACGGCTTAAGCGTAGCAGATCAATTTATTAAAACAGGCCAAGCTAAAAAAATATTGTTAGTGTGTACCGAATTAATGAGTCGCTTGATTAATTGGTCCGACAGAGAAACCTGTGTGCTTTTTGGCGATGGTGCAGCTGCCGTGGTCTTATCTGTGAGCGATACGCCAGGTATAGTTGGCACAAAATTATATGCCAATGGTCATTACGATAATATTTTAAATGTAGGTAATAGTCAGCTTCAGCAACATCCACAAGGTGGTGCGGTGGCTTATGAACAACCCACCGATATTTATCCCTATATATTTATGCAAGGCAGGGCTGTTTTTAAAGTGGCAGTGACCGTTCTCGGTCAAATGGTCAACGATATGATAGCTGAGCATGGCCTTGAAGCCTCACAAATAGACTGGTTAATTCCACATCAAGCCAATATTCGTATTATCGAAGCGACTGCGCAAAAATTACATTTGCCTATGTCAAAGGTAATTTGCACGGTACAGCATCATGCTAATACATCAAGTGCCTCTATTCCGTTGGCACTAGATGTTGCCGTGAGAGATGGCCGAGTCAAACCTAATCAAAAATTATTACTCGAGGCAGTAGGGGCAGGCATGACCTGGGGCTCTGCGTTCGTTCAATTTTAATCAATAAGTAGGTAACAACATGACGACTGATTTTGCCATGGTATTTCCTGGTCAAGGTTCACAATCTATCGGTATGTTAGGTGAATTGGCCAACAGCTTTAATCAGGTTCGCCAAACATTTGAACAAGCCAGTGATATCCTCAAATATGATTTGTGGGATCTGGTTCAACAAGGTCCTGAAGAAAAATTAAATACCACTGCTTTTACACAACCTGCTATGTTGGTCGCCGATTTAGCGTGTTACCAGGTTTGGCAAGCTGCCTCAGGGGCATTAAAGCCAAAATATTTAGCTGGACATAGTCTGGGAGAATACAGTGCCTTGGTTGCAGCGGGTGTATTAGACTTTGCCGATGCGGTTTTACTGGTACAAGCGCGTGGTGAATACATGCAAGCAGCCTGTGAGCCTGGCGTGGGCGCTATGGCAGCGGTATTGGGTGCAGATGATGCGTTAATTGCAGCTTGTTGTGATGAAATTGTACAAGCAAATACAGGCTGGGTAGTGCAACCAGCCAATTTTAATGCCATTGGTCAAACCGTGATTGCAGGGCATCGTGAAGCCGTAGAACAGGTGATTGCGTTGTTAAAATCAAAAGGTGCTAAACGCGCTATTTTGTTACCTGTTAGTGTACCCTCGCATTGCTTTTTAATGAAGTCAGCAGCAGACAAATTAGCATTAGATTTCAAAAACATCACTTTTTCAGCGCCTAACCTACCTGTGATTCATAATGTGGATGTACAAGCGCATAATCAGCCTCTCGATATTCAAAAAGTATTGTTAGAGCAAATTTACCAACCAGTGCAGTGGGTAAAAACCATACAATATTTTAGTACCCAACAAATCAGCAAAGTTGTTGAAGTTGGGCCAGGTAAAGTTTTATCGGGCTTGATTAAACGAATAGACAGTAATATAACAGCCATTTGTATTGATACTCCTAAACAACTCGATGAGGCGATAACCTTATGCAAATAAATTTAGAGAATAAAATCGCTTTGGTAACAGGTGCATCTCGTGGTATTGGTAAAGCCATTGCATTGGCATTAGGCAAAAATGGTGCAACCGTGATTGGCACAAGTACATCACAAGCGGGTGCAGAACAGATTTCTAAAGAATTTGAAAGCCAAGGCATTAAA
>CAZULF010000153.1:0-3474 GCA_964621215.1 uncultured Legionellales bacterium
AGGATTACTGTATGATCGTTTTAGTGTTCGTACCGTTTTAATTAATGCTGCTACCATTCTCGCGCTAGGGTGCTTTACCTTTGCATTCACACGCAACTATTATGTTGCACTCATCGCTCGACTTTTCATGGGTGTAGGGGCTGCTTTCGGTTTTGTTGGGCTATTAAAGGTAACACTTCAATCTTTTCCACCTAATCGTTTTGCTTTCATGCTCGGTGTTGCTGAAGGCATCACCATGCTAGGTGTGACATTGAGTGTGATGTTAATGGCTTCTTTCATTGCGCACTCTTCTTGGCGCGTGATGATGATAATCTGTGGTGTTATTGATTGTATCGTATTAATATCCATTATTCGCTATATGAAGAAAACACCGGTTCATGAACAAGCACTGTCACCATCCTTTCATGTCCTTCTTCGACAACTAAAAACAGTTCTTCTGCATCGACAAGTGATTGCCGCCGGTTTATACGGCTTATTTTTATTTGCCCTTATCAGCGTTTTCACTGCATTATGGGGCGTTCCGTTTATTACTCACACATCAGCAATTCAACCTAAACTAGCTGCTTATATGGTAGCTATTGTGTTTGTGGGCGTAGCTTTAGGTGGCCCGATTAATGGATATCTAACTAAACTTTTAGGCCGGTATTTACCCATTATGTTGTGGTTTGCTGGATTAACTGCGCTGACTACTAGTATTCTTATCTTCGCACCACACCTGCCTGTTTATTTATATTTTGTATTGTTATTTTTGATAGGATTATTTAGCGCGATTTATTTGCAGTCATTTAACGTTATTAAAGATATCGTTGAACCTGAATATCAAGCGACTGCCTTAGCTGTTGTCAATATGATAATTGTATTAAGTGGACCGATATTACAAATGGTGGTTGGCTTTTTATTGAAAACACATTTTTTTCATTTAGTTACATCGGAAGCACTTACATATCGCTTGGCGTTGGGAATTTTACCAGTCGGAATGTTTTTAGCAGTTTTGATCGGATTTTTTATGCAAGAACCGACGAAGCATGAGCAGCATAATATGTCACAGGGATGAAGTGTAATAGAATATCGTCTATATGGTATTAGATAGTTAGAATTTTAACAAACTGATTAGACTGTGAGGGTTTTAAAATAATGCATGGCAACAACATTCTTAATATCATTTCCCGATGTATTTATTTGGATGAAGTGGAAAATATTATTAATGCGTTTTCAGATAAAGTGATTTTTTTAAAAGATATTGACTCTATTTACAGGGACAGTAATCCCTATTATGCGAAAAAATATGGATTTCAATCGATAGAGGAATTAATTGGATTATCTGATCTAAATTTAAATCCCAAACATGGCAAACTTTATTTGGAAGATGACCAAGTCGTTATAAAAACACTGCAACCCAAAAATATTTACAATCCCGCACACTATACTGACCTTGGTGATATTTTTGTTGAAGGTTATCTTGCCCCGGTATTAAATCGTAACAAAAGCATTGCAGGAATAGTAGGTGTGTTGGATGTCAGAGAGCATTTGTTTAGTGGAAGCTTTTTATCTGTATTAAATTACCTTCAACATAATAATATAGCGAGTTATCTCAAACAAAAAGAATTTATTGTTCACCCCTATAGCATAACCCTATCTAAAAATGAATTGGTCTGTTACTTTTATTTTTCCTCATTAAATTGGTCATCTAAGCAGATTGGTCAGTTGCTGTATTTAAGCCCGAGAACGGTGGAAAAATACATTGAACGGGTTCGAGAGAAAAAAATGGATCTACCAGACAAATTATTTATCACCAGCATCCAAAATTTGATATTGCAGCATTTGTCGTAGATCTTACGATTATTCCCACGCTTTAAGAAACATATTCTATCCCTTGTAAGTTCAATATTAACTGTAGAGAGGTAGAATTATGAAACACTATTTTCCAGTCACTATCCAACGTGGAAATATCACTCGTCAAAATTGGGATTATGGTGGGCCAACTAATGAAGTGGTTATTGAAAAATGCCGTTATTATGTCACGGAACCTAAGTTACCGGAGGAATCAAAATTTTCCAGTTTTTATATTCGCAATAATCAACGCCTTGAATTAATGGCCGATGAACAAGGGAATCTATATCAAGAGGAGCAAATAAGCCAATTTAATGATCAAACGCAAGATGGAGCGCCTACATCTGGGACATATCAAACAATTTACCAGGTTGATGTTTGGTTTTCCGGTTTTGATTATGATGAATCACCATCACACTCTGGGTATGAATATTTCTGGAATAAAGAGGATGCAGAAAGATTTATGCAAGAATCGCAATATAAGTATAATTATGGCAAGAGCTGTCAGTCAGTAGATTGCTACTTTAAAGATAGGAAATACTTCGCATTATCTCCAATGCAAATTCCTCTATCTGCTCATGATAGACAATACATTATTAACCATCAGCGCCAGCCATTATCGACAGTACCTACGTCTTATGTTAAAGGAAGTTATGAAGCTGATTTAGCTTATGCTTTGCACGAAAGTAAAAAAACTACTGGTTTAAAGAGTGGAAAGTTTACGTTATTTGCGCCTACAGCAACCAGTCCGTCAAAAGCTGTAAGCTCATCACCTATAATGACTAAAAAAACTGAGGCTATTCCTAATCGATTTTTTTGTCCAATCTCACTGGAAATAATGAAGGAACCAGTATTGTTTATAGTTGACGGTCACACTTATGAAAAAACTAAAATTATACAATGGTTGACAGGCCACCGATGTTCTCCACTTACTAATGAGGAGATGACAGCAGATCAAAATATCAAAAATGTATTACAGATTAATCGAGCGCTGGTTGAAGAGATTGAAGAATTTACAACTACTCACCTTGAGTTGTTTGAAACAGGTGCTCCAACTCTTTAATTATAGTAGCTCAACAACTTCTCCTCGGCCACTTTTGGAAGTTCTTCCACTCACTCCTAAAAGTGGCCATAACTGGCGCATTGAACCAAAATATCGGCCATTTGACTTAATTATAGCCTTTTATCGGCCACTTTTGACGTTTATCGGACATTTTAAAGGATTTATCGGCCACTTTTGACGTTTATCGGACATTTTAAGAAGATAAATAAGAACAAGAATAATTGACTATTTTTTCCTCACATGACATCATTCTGCCAGTTTATTTGGAAAAGCGTAAAATGACCATTATTCGTTCAATTGTTTTTTTTATCGTAATGATCAGCACTGCTTTCATTTGTTCTGTGTTGACCCTATTCACCTATCCATTGCCATATCGATATCGCTATCCTGTTGGTATTTTCTGGCAACACCTGAATATTCACATAGTAAAATGGATCTGTGGAATCGATTATCGAGTGACGGGCTTGGAGAACTTACCACCCGCACCGGCCGTGATCATCAGTAACCATCAATCCACCTGGGAAACATTGGCATTTTTTACTTTTTTTCCCAATATGTGTTTCGTATTGAAGAAAGAATTG
>CAZULF010000154.1:0-3451 GCA_964621215.1 uncultured Legionellales bacterium
TTCCTGCCAAGCCATTAGCAAAATTGTAATATCCGGTTCCACCCCCAGTTAATTGATTCGTCACCCAACCCGAACCACTTAAACAACCCCAAAAATCGGTATTGCGAATATCACGTGTTACATATTCCAATGCATATTGTCCATTCTCTTGCACTCGAGTTAATGCGCTTTGAATGCGAAAAGATTGATTACCATTAATCAATAATTGGATGACACCAGAAAGCAAAATCAATCCGACCAGCATGGCAATCAATACTTCTAATAACGAAATGCCCTTTTGTAAATATGCACGGTTTTTCATGGTTGAAAACTCACACTAAAAGAGGCCGCTTGTGTGGCGTGTCCAAAACTAGCAGGTTCATTCCAGGTCACTGTAATCGTGAATAAATTTCCATTATTCGCGACTGTGCCTGCACCGCCTGGCAATAATGCGGCATTAGCAGTATTCCATTGATATGCATCCGTCCCCGCCATTAATGCAGGAGTACACGAAGTGCTAACACAACCTGGATCAGAACCGATACCACTAATGGCGTTATAGTCACCATTCAAAACACCAATGGGGTTGGCGCGCATACGATCCGCCATATCGTAGACTTGAAGTGAGGCGAGGTAACTTTGATTGGCGGTGGCGAGATAACGCAGACCGGTAATTTGCAATGCTGCTAGCCCTAACAGACCGATAGCAAGCACAACTACTGCGACTAAAACTTCTAGCAAAGAGAAACCGTTCGCGGTTGAGGGAGGGAGCGATGATCCAAAATTAATGTATTGATGTCGCGTAAATATAATAAAACATCCTTGTTTAAAATATCATGTAGCCTGGATGCAGCGAAGCGGAATCCGGGTTTTCTATGCAAGAATCCCGGATTCCGCTTCGCTGCATCCAGGCTACATTCTTACATATTAACTCTTTTTGGCTTCTTTCGCTAATTCCTTATACTCCTTGGAATTAGGATAATTTAAAGCCAAAATAGATAATGTTTGGCTTGCTTGCTCTGTCAATCCCAATGCACGATAGGCCGTCACTAATACACCTAAAGCAGGAATAACCGAGGGGGATTGCTGATAATGCTGAACCACATAATTCGCTCGATTTACCGCTGCCACATAGGCTTTGCGACCCATATAAAATTGAGCAACTTGCAATTCATGTGCCGCTAATAAATTACGTAAATACACCATGCGTCGCTGTGCTGCTGCGCCATAAGTACTATCAGGATAGATCTGAACTAATTGCGAAAAATCATTAAATGATTCCTTGGCTGAGCTTAAATCGCGTTCTGATAAATCTAAATTCACTAACCGGGTTGCTACACCTCGGTCAGCATTAAATGCAGCTATACCCTTCATGTAATAAGCATAATCAACATGAGGACTGCGTGGATAAAGGTGTATAAATCTATCCGCTGCGGCTTCCGTAGAGGGATATTCTTGTGCCATGTAATAGGCATAAATTAAATCTAATTGTCCTTGTTCTTCATATTCGCTAAACGGATATAAGGCGGCTAACGCTTCAAAGTGTTTCACTGCATCTTTATAACTTTTTTTAGCTAATGAGCGTTCACCATCTTTAAAAATCTGTTCTGCTGATTGCCCTTTAAATGCATCGGTAATGGGGTCGTTTTCTGAAGCACAGGCAGTTAAAGTTAAAACTCCTGCTGCTAGCATACCTAACACCCATCGCTTAATTTCCGCTATTTTCATATATTTATCCATTCTGACCCTCTGTGCCTAATTTTGCTCAATTGCGCCAAATACGGTATGATTATACCACTATGACTAAACCAGACCAAACTATCGATTTACAAGCCCTTGTCCCAGCAGAATTTGCGGGAAAACGACTAGACCAAACCGTTGCATCCTTATTTCCTGACCATTCTCGTAGCCGTTTACAACAATGGATTAAAGATGGGCAATTAACTGTCAATGGCCAGTTGTGGAAATCAAAAGAACCCGTTCACGGTGGTGAGCAAATTTTAATCCATGCCCAGCCGATTGCCCAAGCTAATTGGACCGCGCAAGATATGCCCCTGGATGTGGTATTTGAGGATGACGATATTCTGGTGATTAATAAACCCGCTGGATTAGTGGTACACCCGGCTGCAGGAAATTTGGAGCATACGCTGTTAAATGCGTTATTACACCATGCACCGGCCCTCGCAGCTATCCCACGTGCGGGAATTATTCATCGGTTAGATAAAGATACCACTGGATTGTTAGTGATTGCCAAAACCTTACCGGCACATACACATTTGGTGGCAGCGTTACAGGCCCGAGAGATCACACGTGAATATGAATGCATCGTCAATGGTACGATGGTGTCGGGCGGCACTGTCGATGCGGCTATTGGCAGACATCACCATGATCGCACTAAACAAGCGGTGGCGAATATGGGTAAACCCGCTGTCACTCATTACCGAATTATCGAGCGTTATCGCCGGCATACGCGCTTGCGTGTTACATTGGAGACTGGACGTACACATCAAATTCGCGTACATATGTCACATATACAACATCCCTTAGTGGGAGATAGCACTTACGGCGGCCGCGTGATTTTACCACCCAAAGCGACAGAAACATTGGTACAAGTATTACGTCAATTTAAGCGTCAGGCATTACATGCGCGTCGATTAGAGTTAACACACCCAGTGACACATGAACGCATTGGTTGGGAAGCACTGTTGCCTTCTGACTTGCAACAATTAATTAAAGCATTGCAAGAGGATAGTCAAAATGAAACCGTTACACGTTATTAAACCTGATTGGCCCGCGCCAAGTTCTATTCATGCTTTTACCACCACACGCAGTGGTGGTTGCAGTTTACCGCCTTATGATAGTTTGAATTTAGCCATTCATGTTGACGATGAGTTACCACATGTAGAACAAAACCGGCAATGGCTGCAACAAGAAATGCAATTACCTAATGCGCCTTTTTGGTTGAATCAAGTTCATAGCACTATTGTAGTTGAGGCAAGTAATACCGTTGCTGTACCCACCGCTGATGCCTCTTTCACACAAACACCCAATATTGTTTGCACTGTATTAACCGCTGATTGTTTACCTTTATTAGTTTGTGATCGCGCTGGCACCACTGTGGCTGCGATTCATGCGGGATGGAAAGGGTTAGCTAACGGCGTGATTGAAGCAACGATTAAAGCATTACCAGTTGATGCCAAAGAGTTATTGGTCTGGCTAGGACCTGCGATTGGACCCAAAGCCTTCGAAGTGGGTGAAGATGTTTTTACATTATTTACTACACACGATCCTGATGCCAAATTGGCATTTAACCCTATTGATAAAGGGCGATGGTTAGGTAATATATATTTATTAGCTAAGCAACGATTACATGCTTTAGGTGTGTCACATATTTATGGTGGTGATCATTGCACTTATCAGGAAAGTGAACAATTTTATTCTTATCGACGAGACAACCATACTGGGCGTATGG
>CAZULF010000155.1:0-3426 GCA_964621215.1 uncultured Legionellales bacterium
CCGCCGACCTCTTGCATGCCATGCAAGCGCTCTCCCAGCTGAGCTATAGCCCCGATTTGCGTGGGCATCGCAAAGCCCTAGCAGCTGAGGGTTTGCATTGTATGCATGTCAGTGCGTTGTGTCAACATGCCGGGAAAAATATTATTCGGCTGGATGCCAGCCTTCGCTGGCATGACAGTACTTGTTATACCAAATAATCCACAAACGCCTGTAGGCGCTTTAGAGTCTCCTCCTTCCCCAATAACATCAAGGTCACATCAATCGAGGGAGAGGAAGTCGAGCCAGTAACGGCGATACGGACGGGTTGAGCGAGTTTAGGAAATTTAATTTGATTCACATTGACCACAGTTTGCAACGCATCATGTATAGCGGGTGCTTCCCATGTGGGTAATGCGGCCAATTGTTCACACAGCTGTTGTAGATAAGGAATGACATCAGGCGTTGCATGCTTGGCTACCGCTTCCTCATCGTAATGGGTAGGTGCTCGATAACAAAAGACCGCTTTTTCTGCCATTTCATTCAATGTATAACAACGATCACGCAAGGCCAGTACGATGTCCGTTAATGCCGGGCCCTGTGAGATATCCAAGTCAAGTTGTTGCATATGCCAACGTAGATGTTCGGCGATCTCTTCGGCGGGCTCGTGCTTAATATAATGGTGATTCAGCCACAATAATTTTTCCGTGTTAAAAGCCGAGGGGGCTTTATTAATATCTTTGATATCAAAATATTCAATCATTTCGTCCAGGGTGAAAATTTCTTGGTCGCCATGGGCCCAACCCAATCGTACTAAATAATTTAATAATGCCTGTGGCAAAAATCCATCGTCACGGTATTGCATCACACTCACTGCGCCGTGGCGCTTCGATAATTTTTTGCCATCATCCCCTAAAATCATGGGTACGTGAGCATAAAAAGGCAATGGCGCTCCTAAAGCATGCAGCATATTGATTTGTCGTGGCGTGTTATTCAGATGATCATTGCCCCGTATCACGTGAGTGACACGCATATCCATATCGTCGACCACCACCGTGAAATTATAGGTGGGTGAACCATCTGTGCGTGCAATGATTAAATCATCTAACTCGGTATTGCTGATGACCACTTCACCTAAAATGAGATCCTGAATCACAACATTGCCACTTTGGGGGTTTTTGAAACGCACAACAAACGGTTCTCCGGTTGCTGGCCAATGTTGATCACGGTGCTGATCACGGCAATGGCCATCATAGCGCGGCTTCTCTTTATTTTCCATTTGCTGTTCACGTAATTTTTCTAATCGTTCTTTAGTACAATAACAGCGGTAAGCCGTTCCCGCTTCCAGCATCTGGTCAATCACTTGACGATAACGATCAAAATGGTGGGTTTGGTAAAATGGACCCTCATCTTGCTTGAGACCCAGCCAAGCCATTCCCTCAAGAATAGCTTGCACAGCTTCGGGGGTTGACCGTTCAAGATCCGTATCTTCCACTCTTAATATGAATTGCCCATGATGTTTCTTGGCAAACAACCAGCAATACAAGGCAGTGCGAGCCCCTCCAACATGTAAGAAGCCAGTGGGGCTAGGAGCAAAACGGGTACGGACAGTCATGATTAAGGAATCCTCTATTTTATACTGACGCTATTCTAGCGCTGTCGGGCAGTATGAAGCAAATAGAGCAAACGCTTAATAATCTCATAATAAAATCAATGTTGTTGCTGAATAAATTTTCAACTATAATAGGCGTCTTCTTCAAAAGATTCGTTAACTAGAAATGGTGTAGCATTCGTATGTAGGTCAAACTAAAAAAATGATGACGTGCGTTAATGCTATATGAATAAATAACAAAACTCTAAGGACACATGCATGCCAGGCAATAGCAATGATCGTGATGCTGACCAAAGCTGTAGTTCTTATTCTTCTTTGACTTCTTCGATAGATAACACTATGGAGAACGATACTTTTGTAGACGTGCCTCTCTTTGAATTTAACGATTCATTTTCTGATTCTGATAGTTCAAATAAAAAACTTGTTGAGATGGAAATGGGTGAATTTGATCTCACTCATGTTCTTAACCCTACATCAGAGTTTGAACCAAATCGTTTTCTTCAACCTAACGATACGCCTATAACAACATCGTCTCCCAGCTGGTTACATCGATTTTTAAAGTCACCCAATATTACTCGGTGGATGCTGATTCCTGCATTTATTTGCGCTATTGTCGCCTGGTTTAATTTTTTCCCCGCTATCGATTCAACCGATAAATTGATAGCTGGTATTTCTGGATATCTAGAAGTGGCTTTATCCTCACCGACATGGTTGGAATTCTCTGCTGCTGCATGTTCATTTGGAATGAATGCTTTTCTCAATCTTCTCACTACGCTACGTTCGCCCTCTCGAATACTTGGCTTTAAGAAGACACTTTACTATAGCAAATTACATGCTGCTGCCATTATTATATTAGCCATTTTCTGTGGCTACGCTGCTATAACAGTAGCCGTATTAACTGTACAAGGAATGGAGGATGCCAGTCTAACTAAAATAGCTTTTCGCGGTTCGTCGATAGCTATTACTTCACTGTTCCCACATGCCTTTTTTGCCTTGACTGGCTTACGATTATTAGCTGACAGCTTGCTCCTCAATGGCTTTTTATTTATGCTACGTAAGGCTATAAATTTACTTAAGCGCCCACTTTCATTTTGTTTCAACATCGATCTAACACTTTGTCAGCAACCTGATTATTACTCTAATGATGAAAAAATGTTAAATCGCTTATTTGCGAAAATAGCGCTTGTGGATACATCTGATAAAACAAAATTATCTGCTATTCGTGTCGCTTTAATAGATGCCTATACAAAAACCCGTCAACATATTTTTAACATTGACCAAATACTACTTCCTGAAATAAATTTCAATGATAAATCTTCTACAGCGAATTTTAGTGAAACTATCTTATCTACATTAGTTAAAGATTATAAAAAATATAGAAAATGGTTTGGCTACTTTCTCGCAAAAAAGTCGGGCTTATCTTTTGAAAATGCTCTTGATTTTATAGCAAGCGAAAGCCTCGAAACCGGTTTACTTTTATATGCTGTTGGCTCGTGTCTTCCCAATCTTGAAAATTTAGAGCGTGTATCAAACCGTTGGGGAGCATCCGTTCCTTGGCTTAGCATGCCACTAGCCTACGGAGGTTTCGCAGCTAAAAGCTTAATGTACTTAGGCTGGGCTAATACTTTGGTTGAACTCTTATTTAAAAGTCCCACAGCGATTAGCCGGATAAAAGCTAATTATGGATTAACTAATGCCGTTAATATCATCACCATTCTGCTTGCAATTGGAGGCAGCGTATTTTCGAGCGTTCCATATGGTGCAACGACTGTAAAAAATCTTCCAACCTTATTTGATGGAAAATTTTTGGCTTTGTTGCTGTGGATTGGTGCAGCAAT
>CAZULF010000156.1:0-3419 GCA_964621215.1 uncultured Legionellales bacterium
ATGATTTTGGGCAATGGCGCCCAATATAATAATTTTCTTGCCCTCTTTGTGTAATCGCTCTGCCAGCTTAATAGATTCATGAGTCGGATGTACTGATCCGACTAAAGCCTCTAACGTTTGCTTCGTGGTTTCTTTGGGTAATTCAACTCCACGCTCAATCAACACTTTTACAATTTCAGCTAATGCAGTGGGTAACGCACTAGGTTTAACAATATGTTTACCTGCAACTGCAAAATGAAATGGATAATCGATGGGATTAATGGCGAAAACCGCGTTGCCTTGCAAAGTGGCTTTACGGACACGATGCGCTGCAATGGGTTGTTCACGCGTTATATGAGAGCCTACTAACACTATCGTCTCTTGTCGCTCTAACTCATCCAGCGGAATCGATAACCCAGGATAAGCTTGCATAACATTTTGTGCGGCAAAATCCACTTGCTGTAAGCGATGATCGATATTATGACTACCCAAGCCGCGCATAATTTTTTGTAGTAAGAAGGACTCTTCAACCGTAGAGGATGGCGACAACAATGCGCCGACTTTTTGGAAGCCGTGTTTATCCACCACATTTTTTATGCCGTAAGCAGCGACTTCTAAAGCGGTAGCCCAGTCAGTGGTTTTCCATTCACCATTTTCTTTTATCATGGGTGAACGCAAACGTTCGTCGCTGTTTAATCCTTCATAACTGAAGCGGTCGCGATCGGATAACCAGGTTTCATTAATGGCTTCATTTTCTCGTGGGGTCACTCGCATCACTTGTTGTTTACGCAAGGTCTGCACATAAATATGTGAGCCGATGCAATCATGCGCAGCAATAGACGGTGATTGTTCTAATTCCCATGAACGTGCACGAAAACGAAATGGTTTCGATGTTAATGCACCGACAGGACAGAGATCGATAATATTGCCCGACAGTTCTGAGGTTAAACTTTTTTCGACATAGGTACTGATTTTCATATGTTCGCCGCGACCGATGGTACCCAATTCCTGCAGACCGGCAATTTCGTCACCAAAGCGCACACAACGAGTACACTGAATGCAGCGTGTCATGTCGGTGGCAACGAGTGAACCTAAATCTTTATCTTTGACTGATCGTTTGCCCTCGGTAAAGCGCGAAATATCCGAACCATATCCCATTGCCACATCTTGTAATTCACATTCTCCGCCTTGATCGCAGATGGGGCAATCGAGCGGGTGGTTAATCAGTAAAAATTCCATTACTGATTTTTGTGCATCGATAGCTTTAGCTGAGCAAGTTCGTACAATCATTCCATCTGTGATAGGCGTTGCGCAGGCGGGTAATGGTTTACCCGATTTTTCTACATCGACGAGACACATGCGGCAATTAGCTGCTACAGATAATTTTTTATGGTAGCAAAACCGAGGAATGCGGATGCCGACTTGGTCCGCCACTTCAATAATCATTTTACCGGGCTCAACCCGATACTTTTTGTTGTCTATTTCAATTTCAATCATTGATCTACTCTTAATTAAATACCCAACCTTATGCCACGCAAGGCTTTCGTGAAGACGCTGTAAATACATCCCTGTACGTTCGCGTTCGGCATCCCTGCCTCACACGCTTCACTCAAGTCTTCGTGGCATAAGGTTAAAACTACAATGCCGACTTGGACTGATACAATAACTAAACCATACATCTCTTATGCTGTACATGATACTCAAACTCATGTCGGAAATGCTTTATAAAACTCACTACCGGCATTGCTGCGGCATCGCCTAAAGCACAAATCGTTCGGCCCATAATCTTGCTAGCAACATCCGTTAATAAATCAATATCTTTCATCGTGCCTTGGCCGTGTTCGATACGATGTACAACACGCGCTAACCAGCCCGTGCCTTCGCGGCAGGGTGTACATTGGCCACACGATTCTTCGTAATAAAAATGTGAAATCCGCGCTAATACTTTCACCATACAGGTGGTTTCATCCATGACGATCACTGCACCAGAACCTAACATCGAGCCGGCTTTAGCAATGGTGTCATAATCCATGGTCAATCCCATCATAATATCGGCTGGAAATACTGGTGCCGATGAGCCGCCAGGAATCACCGCTTTTAATTTATGTCCGTGTCGAACACCGCCCGCCATTTCAAGCAATTCTGCAAATGGCGTGCCCAATGGAATTTCATAATTGCCAGGTTTATTCACGTGACCCGAAACAGAAAATATTTTATAGCCGCCGTTATTGGGTTTGCCTTGCTCTAAAAACCATTCACCACCACGCGCCAAAATCACCGGCACTGAAGCAAAAGTTTCAGTATTATTGATAGTGGTGGGCCGACCATATAAACCATAATTAGCTGGGAATGGAGGCTTAAATCGTGGCTTGCCAGGTTTACCTTCTAACGACTCCAGCAATGCTGTTTCTTCGCCGCAAATATAAGCGCCTGCACCAGTGTGATTATAAATTTCGAAATCAAATCCAGAACCTAAAATATTTTTTCCAACATAACCTGCCGCACGCGCTTCTTCTAGTGCCGCTTCAACTCGATCGAATGATTCATAAAATTCACCGCGGACATAATTATACGCAGCCGTTGCTCCCATAACATAGCCGGCGATGATCAAACCTTCTAATAGTTGATGGGGGTTATAGCGCAAAATGTCGCGATCTTTAAATGTGCCCGGCTCGCCTTCGTCAGAATTACACACTACATATTTAGGGGCTGGTGCACTGTGTGAAACAAAACTCCATTTCAAACCAGTAGGAAATCCTGCACCGCCGCGTCCACGCAAAGAGGATTTTTTCAACTCTTCTAATATCTCTTGTGGTGGTGTTTTTTCTTTTAAAATACGTTTCAATACTTGATAGCCACCGGCTTGTTCATAGGCTACAAGCTTCCACGGCTGAGTCAGATCCAGCGTACGAAAACAAATTTGATTTAACTGTATATTACTCATTCCAGGCTATCCAAAATGTCATCTATTTTTTTAGGTGTGAGATTCTCATAATAATCACGATTAATCATCATTGCTGGCGCGCCGCCGCAAGCCGCCAAACACTCGACTTCTTTGATAGTAAATTTTCCATCGGGTGTGGTTTCATTAAAATCGATATTTAAACGTTCTTTCAAACGTTTAACCACGCTGTCACAGCCGCATAACATGCAAGAAATATTGGTACAGACGCTAATTTTATAACGGCCAACCGGTTTTGTTTCATACATCGTGTAAAAGCTAACGGCCTCAAACGCGGCAATGGTCGGGATTTCTAAATAGTCAGCTACTGCAGCGATCAATTCTTCCGTTAACCATCCTTGGTTGGTATCTTGCACGATATGCAACGCGGGTAGCAAAGCAGAACGCCGCTGATCCGCAGGATATTTTGTTAACCAATGATCGATTTGTTTCCGCACTTCGGCAGACAACAATGAAGGTATTTCTTGTGACATTAACG
>CAZULF010000157.1:0-3384 GCA_964621215.1 uncultured Legionellales bacterium
GGTATGACGGCTATTGCCTCAGCTTTGTTGATCGGCTTGGGTGCCTTGGGTACTGCCATTGGTTTCGGTTTATTAGGTGGTAAGTTTTTGGAAGGTGCAGCACGCCAACCAGAAATGGTGCCTATGTTACGTATTAATATGTTCATTATTGCCGGCTTAGTTGACGTAATCGCAATGATTGGTGTAGGTATTGCTCTGTACTTTACTTTCTCCAATCCATTTGCTGCGGCAGTGATCGATTATTTCTTAAAAAATAGTGCCTAAAAATATGGGTTTGTTTACAAGAGGTAACCTACGGTGAATTTGAATCTTACGCTATTGGGTCAAATGATAACATTCGCCATTTTTGTGGCGTTTACCATGAAATACGTTTGGCCTCATCTGATGAAAGCGATTGATGAACGTCAGCAACGTATTGCAGAGGGTTTAGCTGCGGCTGATCGTAGCAAACACGAGTTGGAGCTAGCTCAGCATAAATCGGCAGATATTTTGCGCGATGCGAAAGAGCAAGCCGCACATTACATTGAGCAAGCGAACAAGCGAGCAGCGGTAATTGTGGAAGAAGCCAAGGATGATGCTCGTCGTGAAAGCGATCGTTTGCTAGCCATTGCCCGGGAAGAAATCGTGATCGAACGTAGCAGTGCTCGTGAAGCATTGCGTCAAGATATTGCGGGCATTGCCCTCCATGGTGCGCAAAAAGTGTTGGGTAAAGTCATCGATGTAAAAACCGATGATCAATTAATCGAACAATTAATTGCAGAGGTGGCCGGTGATTAATTTTGAAGATATCGCAAGACCCTATGCCAATGCGGCATTTGCCTTTGCCAAAGAGCATAATATCGTTACCCATTGGGGTAGCATGTTGGCTACCTTGAGTGCGATTGTACAAAATGAAAAAATAAAAGAGGCGTTGACATCACCATTACAAACTCCAAAGCAACATGCAGAATTACTTATGCAACTAGCCGGCGACGCTTTGGATGATCATTGTCATAATCTTTTGTTATTGCTGGCAGAGAATGATCGCTTGCTTGCATTACCAGAAATTAGTCATCAATTCTTGTTATTGCAAGAAAATGATGCTCGCGAAATGGAAATCGATATTACTACCGCACGGCCTTTATCGATTCCGCTGCAACAACAACTTATTGCAGCATTGGAAAAGAAATTGAAGGTTACCGTTCAATTACATCAACATATTGATCCCACTTTAATTGGTGGAGCGCAATTACGTATCGGTGATGAAGTTACCGATGCGTCATTGCTTGGTCGTTTACAACGTTTGGCCAGTCATTTGCATTTAAAGGAAAACCTATGTCCATAATGCCATCCGAAATCAGTGAAATTATTAAACAACGTATTGCATCATTCACTCCCAAGGTTGAAGTGCGTAATGAAGGGACCATCTTAAGTGTTAAAGATGGCATTATTCGTATTTACGGCCTAGAAAGTGCAATGCAGAATGAAATGCTGGAATTACCTGGCGAAACATACGGTGTCGTTCTCAATTTGGAGCGTGACTCTGTGGGGGCTGTGGTGTTAGGCGATTACAAACACTTGCGCGAAGGGCAAACGGTACGTTGCACGGGCCGCATGTTGGAAGTGCCAGTAGGCGAAGCTTTATTAGGTCGTGTGGTTGATGCCTTAGGCCAACCTATTGACGGTAAAGGCCCGATTAACACTTCTGAATTGTCTCCAATTGAAAAAGTTGCTCCTGGTGTTATTTGTCGTCAACCAGTGACTCAACCCTTGCAAACAGGGATTAAATCTATCGACTCGATGGTGCCTATTGGACGTGGTCAACGTGAGTTGATCATTGGTGATCGTCAAACTGGTAAAACTGCCGTCGCTATCGATACGATCATTAATCAAAAAGGTACTGGCGTAAAATGTATTTATGTCGCTATCGGACAAAAAGCGTCATCGGTTGCTGCGGTAGTACGCAAATTGGAAGAGCACGATGCGATGGAGCACACCATTGTTGTGGTGGCAGGTGCTTCAGAATCAGCCGCATTGCAATTCATTGCACCGTATACCGGCTGCACTATGGGCGAATATTTCCGTGATAAAGGTGAAGATGCGTTAATTGTTTATGATGATTTAACCAAACAAGCCTGGGCGTATCGACAAATTTCTTTATTATTACGTCGTCCACCAGGCCGTGAAGCCTATCCAGGGGACGTATTTTATTTACATTCGCGTTTGCTTGAACGAGCATCACGTGTTAATCCAGAGTATGTGTCAGAAATGACAAAGGGTAAAGTACAAGGTAAAACCGGCTCATTAACCGCATTACCGATTATTGAAACCCAAGCCGGTGACGTTTCTGCTTTCGTCCCTACTAACGTGATCTCGATTACTGATGGTCAGATTTATCTGGAAACGGATTTATTCAACTCCGGTATTCGTCCTGCAATTAATGCGGGCTTGTCAGTTTCGCGTGTGGGCGGTGCAGCGCAAACCAAGATTATTAAAAAGCTTGGCGGAGGTGTGCGTTTAACACTCGCACAATATCGTGAACTGGAAGCGTTTTCACAATTTGCTTCGGACTTGGATGAACCCACTCGTAAGCAATTGGAGCGCGGTCAGCGCATGGTGGAAGTGTTGAAACAAAAACAATATTCGCCATTAAGCGTAGCAGAAATTGCTTTATCCTTATTCGCAGCAGAAAAAGGTTATATCGATGATGTTGAACTCAACAAAGTCGTATCCTTTGAAGCACAACTATTGGCTTATGCACGTGCTAATTATGCCGGCTTGCTCGATAAAGTGAATCAAACCTGTGCCTTGGATGAAGAAGTGGAACGTTCATTCCATGAATTAATTAAATCCTTTAAAGAAACTCAAGTGTGGTAAAACCTGATGTCAAGTTCAAAGGAAATTCGCGGAAAAATTGGCAGCGTTAAAAAAACGCAAAAAATTACACGAGCGATGGAGCTAGTGGCCGCAAGCAAAATGCGTAAGGCGCAAGACCGTATGGCGGTATCACGCCCTTACGCACATAAAATGTATGAGGTGATTGGGCATTTAGCTAATAGTCACCCTGAATATCGCCATCCTTATTTTGATGTGCGTCCAGTGAAGCGCGTCGGTGTGATTATTGTGTCTAGTGATCGCGGCTTGTGTGGTGGATTAAATACGAATTTATTCAAAGCGACGTTAATGCGCATGCGTGATTGGCAGCAAGCGAATGTGGGTATTGATGTATGCTTGATTGGTAATAAAGCAGTAAGTTTTTATAAGCGTGTTAAAACTAATATCGTCGGCAAAGCGACGCATTTAGGTGACATGCCAGAAATAACCGATATTATTGGTATTGTAAAAGTGATGCTGGATAAGTTTGATCTAGGTGAAATTGATGAATTATATGTTTGTTACAACCAA
>CAZULF010000158.1:0-3337 GCA_964621215.1 uncultured Legionellales bacterium
GGTGAAATGCCACCATTCTTTATAATATGGATCAAAACCATTTTTTACCATGATATCATGTAATAGCTTGCGATGAGTATGTGCCTGTTTAGAAACTCCTGAATAACTCACCGTTGCTATTGGATCTAAACAATCAAAGCCACTGCCCATGTCAATACTGTTATCACGGTAACGTTGATTGTAAGGCGCATAACATGCCACTAAGGCTTGCCCTGGTTTATAGATTGCTTGTGCGGGTGCATTTTTGGCAACAATCGTCAAATCCATGGTGCTACCACGCGAGTGACCAGATTGCCTTGCAATATAACCCAAATCAAACAATTCACTTTTTTCTGTACGCGGATAAAATTCCGCTTTCATTTGTCGTTGCTTGGGATCACGACTCCAATTATAAAAGTCTTCCACCGCCATTTGTGGTCGATAACAATCATAAACTTTTAATGATAATCCTTGTTTAGATAGTTGAGTTTGGACTAGCTTTAATTGCTGCGCAGCAACTTGCGTTAAAATACATGTACCTGTTTGATAACCTTTAATCGGTCGACCAATAAAATTATGATATCCCGCGTAACGCATGTCTTGCATGATGCTAGGATCGATGTCACTCAGATAAACAAAGCCTTGGGGTAGGGCGAACGCTGAACCTACCCAAGACATTGAGAGTAAACTTAAGCCGGTAATAAATGTTTTTTTCACTCCAAATGTCCCTCTATTATCAAACTGTAGCCTAGATGCAGCGTTAGCAGAATCCGGGTTTTCTGTTCAGGATCCCCGGATTCCGCTTCGCTGCATCCAGGCTACCTTATTCCTGTTTCCCACCCATAACATCCCACAATCTTGGAAGAAACTCGACAAATTCCGCAGAAAAAATGGTGAAATCTGCGTCAAATTTTTCAGCTGGCGTTTCCGCTTGAGTGTCATCAGCTTGCTGTTGTACTAAATCCAAAAAGCGCACCCGCTTGATACTGAGTGTGTTATCAATAATAAAATTAACGCGATCTTGCCACGTCATCGCTAATTTCACCACGTGTTTCCCTGATTCGATATGACCGCTCACCTCCTTCGCCGTCACATCTTGGTTCATGCATTTAATCACGGTTGAAGCCGCATTAGGATCCTGTAACTCACAGTGATTTTCTAGATTAAAATCGCGCGGTAGTTCTTCACCTTGAACCCAACGCGTAAATAAAGTCGAGGGGCTAATATTTACTGCAATATCCGCTAATTTCAAGCTACCGAGGCTACTACGTAGCAATACTGTTAAATCCTCAGCCCGGCTTCGATTGGCTGCATCAATCACTAACCAACCTTGTTTTACGTCAATATAAGCATAGGTAGTTTGCGATTTGGCAAACGCCTGTGGCAAGAGATTTAATGAAATTTGATCAAACAGAGCGCGTTTTTCACGCCCCCCTACTTCACGGTTTTCAGTTCGCTTGATTTCCTGCACTTTGAGGGCCACCTGATCCCGCACCACTGAAGCCGGTAATATTTTCTCTTCTTTCCGCGCAGCAATCATGTAACGTCCATTGGCTGCATGAACCAATAATTCGCTATCTGCCCCCAGCGGCGGTACCCAGCCATAATTCATACGCTCCATCTTGCTGCAGGGCCTAGCTGCCTGCTCTTGCATCTGGGTATTTAGCTGGTCGGCTGAGAGGGTAAATGGCTCAACTAATTGAAATATTTGTAAGTTTTTAAACCACATTTTATTAAGTTCCTATTAAATTTTGCACAGTAATTAATTAACATCTTATCCACAAGATATTCTATTGCATTTTGTTTCAGAACAGTCTATCTTGATAGTGAAAGCACAAAAAAAACCTATATATTGGGTTTTCCCAGCATGGAGACCACTATAAGTAGTTCTTATGGCTTTTGCGCCAAAAGAACATAATAACCCGTATGAACAATGATTAAATGGAGTATCTCATGGAAACCATTGAAAAAGAACCGATTGAAAGCATCATCAACTCAACGACAGGTAACACAATTCAACAACCTGGCAAAATATACGTTATTCGCCGAAATGGCAACCTGGTCGATTACGATGAAAACAAAATTATCATGGCTGTCTATAAAGCTTTTCTAGCCGTGGAGGGTGATAGTGCGCCCGATTCTAACCGGATTCACGACCAAGTGCGTGACTTATCACAGCATATTTCCAAGATTTTCGAACGTCGCTTAAGTAATGGCGGGATTATCCATATTGAAGATATCCAAGATCAAGTTGAACTAGCCTTGATGCGTACTGGCGCCCACAAAGTGGCCCGCGCCTACGTTTTGTATCGCGAAGAACGTCGCAAAGCCCGTGAATCCCAACAAAAAGTACAACAGGATTCCAATGCTCCTTTATTACATGTCACGTTGCACGATGGCTTACGTGTTCCTCTTGACATGGGTCGTGTCCGTAAAATTATTGAAGATGCCTGCCAAGATTTGACTGATGTCGACGCTGAAGAAATCATCAAAGACGTTAAACGTAACTTATTTGATGGCTTATCTGCTAAAGATTTACAAAAAGCACTCGTATTATCTGCACGCACTCTCATTGAGCGTGAACCCAACTATTCCTACGCCGCTGCCCGCATCTTGCTTGATGAGTTACGCAGCGATGCACTCATGTTTTTAGGCTTACAAGCTACTGCCACCAACGATGAAATGGCTGCTTTATATCCGCGTTATTTAGATATTTATTTACGCCGTGGTGTGGAATTAGAATTACTCTCACCCGAATTATTGACTTTTGATTTGAAAAAAATCACCGCTGCGCTCAAGCCAGAGCGTGATAATCAATTTACTTATCTGGGCTTACAAACATTGTATGATCGCTATTTCTTGCATAGTGATGGCCATCGCTTTGAATTACCTCAAGCCTTCTTTATGCGAGTGGCAATGGGATTGGCGATACAAGAAAAGAATAAAGAAGAACGCGCTATTGAGTTTTATAATCTGTTGTCTTCTTTTGATTATATGAGCTCAACCCCAACCTTGTTTAACTCGGGTACGCTACGTCCACAATTATCTAGCTGTTATCTCACGACTATTCCTGATGATTTGGAAGGTATTTACAACGCCATTCGTGATAATGCCTTATTATCTAAATACGCAGGTGGTTTAGGCAATGACTGGACACCCGTACGGGCTATGGGTGCTAAAATCAAAGGCACCAATGGTAGTTCATTAGGCCCCATTCCCTTCATGGTGGTGGCTAATGCAACTGCCGTGGCAGTAAACCAAGGCGGCAAACGTAAAGGTGCGGTTTGTGGTTACTTAGAAACATTCCATCGTAGTATTAAAGAGTTCCTGGAATTGCGTAAAAATACCGGTGACGAGC
>CAZULF010000159.1:0-3302 GCA_964621215.1 uncultured Legionellales bacterium
AACAAATGATTTAAAATGCGGGTAATTTCATCGAACATGACGCGAATATATTGCGCTCGAATAGGCGGAGTGATGCCAAGTAATTTTTCTATCGCTAATACATAACCATGTTCGTTACACATCATCGACACATAATCCAAACGATCCATATAACCAATACTTTGATTAAAGGGTTTGGATTCGGCTAATTTTTCGGTCGCGCGATGTAACAACCCTACGTGAGGATCGGCACGCTTAACGACTTCTCCATCTAATTCTAATACCAAACGCAACACACCGTGTGCTGCTGGATGCTGCGGACCAAAATTGAGTGTGTAATTGCGAATTTCAGCCATTAGTTATTATTCCTCTGCTCTTCAGCACGTTGTGCATAACGGCTATCATCACGTATCACTCGCGGAACTAATATGCGCGGTTTGATACTTACCGGCTCATAAATCACTCGCCCCTGAGTCGCGTCATAGCGCATTTCCACATTTCCAATTAACGGGAAATCTTTGCGGAAAGGATATCCGACAAAACCATAATCGGTGAGAATACGTCGTAAATCCGGGTGGCCATTAAATAAAATACCAAATAGATCGAAAGCTTCACGTTCGAACCAATCTGCCGACGGCCACACGGTAATCACGCTATCAACGCACGGGAAATCGCCTGGTAAGAACACTTTCAATCGAACACGGTGATTTAAACTCACTGATAACAATTGATATGCCACAGCAAATCGTGTTGGCATAGACGGTAAGACTCGTATTCTTTCTTCTCGATTAGCCGCGCGTTCGAAACCAGTGCCCGTGGCTTGATCGGTTACCCACTCAGTCAGACCATATTCAGAATAATCAATACCACACACATCGATTAATTGTTCGAAGCGTAAATCCGCATCATCGCGTAATGCTTTACACAACGTATACAAATGATCAGGAATAACGTCTACTGTTAACTCTCCGCGTGCGATATGTGTTTGGCTAATGTATTCGCCAAAACGTGATTCGATGATTTGCTGTAATTGTTCAACCGAACTCATAATTATTCACCTTCGCGGAATAGACTGTTAGTACGTTTGATTTTATTCTGCAATTGAATCACACCATAAACCAGGGCTTCTGCTGTAGGTGGACAACCTGGCACATAAATATCAACAGGAATGATGCGATCACAACCGCGCACAACTGAATAAGAATAGTGGTAATATCCACCCCCATTAGCACATGAACCCATGGAAATAACATAACGTGGTTCAGCCATTTGATCATAGACTTTGCGTAAGGCACCCGCCATTTTATTACATAAAGTCCCTGCCACAATCATGACGTCAGATTGTCGTGGGCTAGGACGAAACATCATGCCAAATCGATCCAAATCATAACGCGCCGCACCCGCATGCATCATTTCAACCGCACAACAAGCTAATCCGAACGTCACCGGCCACAATGAGCCCGTTCGTGCCCAATTGACTAACTGATCAACAGAGGTAGTGAAGAATCCATTTTGTTCTAAAACGTTTATTCCCATTCGAGAGCTCCTTTTTTCCATTCAAAAACGAAGCCAACGAGTAGGATGACTAAAAACAACATCATTGAAATAAAACCAAACCAACCGATTTCACGTAAACTAACTGCCCACGGAAATAAAAACGCGGTTTCTAAATCAAAAATAATGAATAAAAGAGCGACGAGATAATAGCGCACATCAAATGGCATGCGCGCATCCTCAAACGGACTAAAGCCACATTCAAACGGTGCTTGCTTCTGTGCATTAGGTTTGTGTGGCCCCAGAATTCGACTAACAAGCAGCGGCAAGCAACCGATAGCGATACCGATAGCGATAAATATAAGTATAGGCAAGTAGTTTTGTAACATAACTGCTTCCTGTTATAGGGCGCATCACCATAGTGGCGCTTACTTTGGGGTTAATAAGATGGTGCCGAAGGCCGGACTCGAACCGGCACGACTTGCGTCGCCACCCCCTCAAGATGGTGTGTCTACCAGTTCCACCACTTCGGCAAGGGGCCATTATTACTCGAAAAATGGCTTTTGTCACCTTAAATCGTCGTCCCGCGGCCTGTCCGCGGGATCCAGAACATATCGATATTCTCCAACCTTATTTTTTATTCTCTGGCAAAGAAATAGAAATCGGCATTGTGTTTTGAGGCTGTGGTTGCGATTGAGGCTGCGTCGCTTGTTGCTGTTCTAGCAATGCCGCTGGAATGGCTAAAATTTGAGCTTTTTTAGCTTGCGCTGCATCAAAATACCCTAAGCCTAAGCTAGTGATAAAAAATAAAGCAGCCAATCCGGCGGTGACTTTAAATAAAAACGAACTCGCTCCCGGGCTACCGAATAATGTGCTGGAAGCACCTGACCCAAAAGCGGCACCAATTTCCGCACCTTTACCTTGTTGTAATAAAACCAAAGCGATCAAACTGACACATGTTAATACATGCACTAAAACTAATAAAACTTGCATTTTTTAAGTATTCCCGAGATTTAGATTGAGTTGGGCGATAATAGCGCGGAATACCTGGAATGGTCAAGTTTGATTGCCGCAGCGAGTGGGATTGAAAGTGTAGCCTGGATGGAGCGAAGCGGAGTCCAGGATTCTCGAACAGAAAACCCGGATTCCGCTTCGCTCCATCCAGGCTACAGAGAATTAATTCCAGTCGAAACACCTAGTATTCTCAATAATTTTTATGATATTCTCTTTAATTGTGAAAGCCTCGCAAAATCAGTGGCTCAGGGCAGATTCTACATAAGGAAAGAACGGGATGACTGGATTGAAAAAACTTTCGCCTCTTGCCATCAAAATTAGTATGGTGATGGGATTAGGCTTCGGCTTTCTGACGCATGCCTATGCCTTAGTCGGTGGAGTGGGATTAACCGTATTAGCCGGCGGTAGCGTGATGAACTTTGATAAGCAAGGGCACGTAGTTTTTCCGGCGGGATCTTTTAGACAAGATTCCTTCAAATATGGTGGTGGTGGTAATATCAATTTTGCTCCAGCTGCTGGCGTCTCTTACGACGTAGTCATTGGGCCAAACAAATATAATCCTTGGTATCTTTTCCGCGATATATCTCTCGGCGTGAATGTTTATTATAACCAAACCTCACGTAGTGGTTCTGTGTATGAATACAGTTTACCAGACTTCAATAATTCAACTTATAGTATGAATGTTAAAAGCGGTCGTTTAATGCTTGATACCGAATGGGATATACATCCGCTTTGGTATAACGTGATACCTTTTGTTGAGGCGGGTCTCGGCGTGGCGCAAAATACCATGAGCTTTAAAAATAAACCTCGTCCGA
>CAZULF010000160.1:0-3204 GCA_964621215.1 uncultured Legionellales bacterium
GAGGATATGGCAACCTTAATTAAAGATAAAAACTCTAATTTACTTTCAGAGCGTGGCAATGTCACCACCGATAAACGCACGAACACTTTAATCGTGCAAGATACTGACTCGAGTCTGATGAATATTCAAAATTTAGTTGCCCAACTTGATATTGCTGTGCAACAAGTTTTGATTGAAGCTCGCATTGTCAATGTGGACACTAGCTTCGAACAAGATTTAGGAATACGTTGGGGGCTCACCAAAGCTTCTCACGTAACCGGTACACTAAACGGCGCAAATCAAATGATGAATGGCACGACCCCCGCAGCTATCTCGCCACTCGACGACCGACTTAATGTGGATTTAGGCGCACACGCTACTGGTGTGACGCAAGTACCTAGTGTAGGTATCGCTTTAGCGAACCTAGGTGGTGGTGTAATGCTAGATTTAGAACTCTCGGCCATTGAAACAGAAAATGGTGCCGAATTAATTTCTAGTCCCCGAGTTGTCACAGCCAATCAGCACCCTGCCTATATTGAGCAAGGACAAGAAATCCCTTATCAACAACAAACCTCCAGCGGTGCCACTGCGGTTGAATTTAAAAAGGCAGTATTATCGTTGCGAGTCACTCCGCAAATTACTCCTGACAATAAAATCATTCTTGATATTAAAGTCACACAAGACACAGTTGACCCCTTACTACAAGTACAAGGAGTGCCCGCAATTAATACTCGTGAAATTGAAACCAATGTGCTGGTCAGCAACGGTGAAACGATAGTCTTAGGCGGAATTTATGAAGAAGATCAATCTCACGCTATTCAGCGGGTTCCATGGTTAGGCTCCATTCCTTATTTTGGCGCATTGTTTCGGAATAAAGATATATCGACTACACGTCGTGAATTACTTATCTTTATTACGCCTAAAGTGGTACAACAATTACCCGTAACCGCTTAATATCGAATATAATGTAGCCTGGATGGAGCGAAGCGGAATCCGGGGTTCTTTATACAAGATCCCGGATTCCGCTTCGCTCCATCCAGGCTACATTATATTCAAAGGAGAATTTTTCTGAAACGTAACATTTTCTTAATCGGCGGCATGGGCGCTGGCAAAACAACTATTGGGCGTAAATTAGCTGAAATTTTACATTATCCTTTCTTTGACAGCGATCGAGAAATCGAGCAACGCGCAGGGGTAGATATTGCGTGGATTTTTGAAGTGGAAGGTGAAGAAGGTTTTCGCCAACGCGAACAAAAAATCATTAAAGAGCTTACCGAACAAAACGGCATCGTGCTTGCCACAGGCGGCGGCTCTGTCATTCGACAGGAAAATCGCGATTTTCTGAGTTCCCGCGGCGTTGTGGTCTATCTCAAAACCTCGCGTGAACAACAGATCAACCGCATAACCAAAGACAAGCGCCGTCCACTGTTGCAGGTGGATGACAAAGCCACCGCACTAGATAAACTCATGCTCCAACGTGAACCGCTTTATACCAGTATCGCCGAAGTCACTGTTGAAACCGGCAGCCGCTCGATCCAAAGCATCGTGAATGAGATTGTTCGGAGAGCTGGAGATTGCTAACAGAATATGCTTTTTACACATCAGCGAGCCAACTTTAAGTCAATAAATTGCAGGATAAATATAAAATTCATTTAAGGTTTTGTTAATTGATGTTTACTCATTTCTATGGTATTCTTTCACCTCTTTCGCTAACTATAAATGCTACGTACAAAGCTATTGTGTTAATAAACACTTCATATCGTTAAAACAATTTTAATCGATACCAATAAAGAGGATTATCTACAATGAATCGCCTTATATATACTTCAGTTTTATTTTCTGCGGTACTTTTTACACCGTTAACATCGGTTAGTACATCAACAACTACATTGGCAACTAAAGCAGTAACCGCGCCAGCAAGTACGGTGGTGACGAATGCGATCAGCTCCTCGACACCGACTATTGATGAAGCTAAAATTCTTAAAAATTCACCTGGCTTAAATCAATCTGCACTGCATGCGGCGGTGAATGCGTATAAATGGGCATTAAAAGCGGGTCATGTGAGTAATACATCCATATTAACAGTCATTGATTTTAGCCTACCTTCAAATAAAAAACGTGCTTGGGTCATTGATTTGAAAAAAGGTCAAACCGTTATGAATTTTCATACCACGCACGGCAAAAATAGTGGGGCAACCTATGCAACCAAATTTTCTAATAAAGTGAACTCCGATACCTCCAGCGTTGGCGTGTTCGTCACATTAAATGCATATGTTGGAAAACACGGTTTATCTGAACGTATTAAAGGTTTAGAACCTGGTGTGAACGATAACGCCTACAAACGCAACATCGTTGTGCATCCAGCTAACTATGCCACAGCTTCTTATATTAAAGCTAAAGGTCAAGCTGGTCGTAGTTGGGGATGTTTTGCAATTAGTCCTGCATTAAGTAAAGAATTTGTTAAACTAACGCAAAATGGTTCTGTGATATTTGCATTCGCTAAGCAAACGAAGTGGGCTTAATACCCTGCAAGAACCTCGTCGTCCCGCGACTTGTTCGCGGGATCCAGGTTCCCGCAGCTCCTCTTTAAAAAGGACTTTCATTATGTTAACTATCAAATGGCTTGAATTTGGTGAATTAACATCGTTGCAACTGTATGCCATACTACAGCTAAGAGCAGAAGTTTTTGTGGTAGAACAAAATTGTGCATACCTTGATCCCGATGGCAGAGATCTCGGCTCGATGCATTTGTTAATCAGTGAAAATGATGTATTAAACGCTTATTTACGGTTATACTTTAAAAAAGGCTCCCCTAATTTATTTTTCGGTCGGGTCATAACCTCCCCTCGCGCACGTGGTAAAGGTTTGGCAAAATTATTAATGCAAGAACTCTTAACATACTGTCATACCCATTTCCCCAATCATGCGATAGAATGCTCAGCCCAATTTTATTTACAACAATTTTATGAAAATGTTGGATTTAAAACTGTCGGAACACCCTATGATGAAGATGGAATTCCGCATATAAAAATGGTTTTAGATAGCAATTCCATAGAATAAATATTAAAATAAATCCTCCTGCAATCTTTTCATGATAACTAAGGAGGAGAAATGTCTGTTTCAGAAAACACCGTTAGGAAAGGTATTTATGAGCATTATAAGAAAAAATACTATGAGGTCATTGATATTGCTCGACATTCTGAAACATTAGAGTATGTGGTCGTT
>CAZULF010000161.1:0-3166 GCA_964621215.1 uncultured Legionellales bacterium
CTTTAATTGAACGTATTCCTTCCAAGCGGTATATTAACTTAGCAAACCCACTATATCGATTGCGTTATGAAAAAGATCCTATTGCACTTACGCAGGAAGTTGAAGCACTCGCACAGAGAGAAGCAAATAATTCACCATTAATAATTATTGATGAAATTCAAAAAATTCCATCATTGATGGACGCGATACAAGATTTAATTGATCGAGGCATTGCTCGATTTATTTTAACAGGCTCTTCTGCGAGAAAGCTACGTCGCAATGAAGATATGAATTTATTACCCGGTCGAGTTAGACCTTTACGATTAGATCCTCTTCTACAGCAAGAAATGGCTGAATTAGATATTCCTCTTGAAAATATTTTACTTGATGGAACATTACCTGAAATTGTTTTAGAAAATAATGTGGAAGAACGTGAAGCGTTACTTGAAGCCTATGTAATGATTTATTTAGAAGAAGAAATTCGAGCAGAAGCTATTGTGCGAGATATAGGACATTTTGCACGATTCTTAGAATTTGCTGCTTCTGAGTCAGGGAAAATAATAAATTTTAGTAAACTCTCGCAAGAAATTGGGGTTACACATGCGACTATCACTAACTATTATAATATATTAGAGGATTGTTTGATTGCTGAACGCATTGAGCCTATCATCGCGAGTAAGACACGAAGAAAATTGACAAAAGCACATAAATATCTCTTTTATGATTTAGGCGTTCGTCGCATTGCTGCGCGTGAAGGTCGACAATTACCCAAAGAATATTGGGGTCATTTATTTGAACAATATATTGGATTAGAGCTAACACGATTACTGCGATTATATTTCCCAAGAAGCGTTTTAAAGTATTGGCGCGATTTGTCTGGTTTAGAAGTAGACTGGGTGATCGAAACTTCTCAAGCCTATATTCCTATAGAGGTAAAATGGACTGAGCTACCAACGTTAAATGATATGAAACATCTATTAATTTTTCTTGATGAATATCCACAAGCAACCAAAGGATTCATTGTCTGCCGCACGCCTGAAATTATGCAGCTGCATGAGAACATTTACGCGTTACCATGGCGAAAGTTAGATGAAGTGCTAAATATAGTCTAGCTCTTGTTCCTAGCTACCTGTAAACTAGGACGTAGATGAGGTAAAGCAATCTGAAGGAATATTATACATGAATATCACTACCAAAAATTGGGGTCTTTTTTTCGCTTTGACTATTCCGGCATTCTTATTATTATTTTCCTGGGTTAATCCCATCACAGCCACTTTCTGGGACAAACTAGATATCCAAGCATTTTATTTCTTTAATGGTTGGGTGGCACAAAATCATTTTGCACAATTATTCTGGTCGATAGCCAATTACAGGCCATTCGATTTCGTGCTTATTGCTTTTATGTTATTCACCATCATGAAGCCGAACTTTTTTCTCGATCGATCTATCATACGTGACAAAACTATTTTATTTTTCGTTTTAATTGCTGTGGTATTTATTATTCGTTATACCGTTAGCTATTTTTATGATACCGGCAGAATCAGTCCTTCTGGTGTAATGAATCCTGCTTATTTATTGCCAGAATTAATGCCTTACATTCATAGCAAAGGTATTGCATTTGATAGTTTCCCCAGCGATCACGGTGCGATTTTATTATCTTGGATGGGCTTTTTAATTATTTATTCTAAGAAAAATTTAAAACCTGTTGCTTTTATTCTAGGTTTATTGTTTTGTTTACCACGTTTAGTTGCAGGTGCGCACTGGATTACTGATATGTTAATTGGGAGTGTATTTATAGCATTATTGTCACTCGCTATTGTTTGCTTCACACCTTTCGGCGATATATGCGTGCGTTTGGTTAGCGATTCATGGAAAAAATCGCGGCAATTATTACATTACCGCGATTAAGCTGAGGTTTATTGAATATCAGTATAGCCGGGAACTATTGGATGCAAAGTAACAACTCTTGCATGCGTCAAGTGATGATCAGCTAGATACTGAGCCTTATATTCAGGGTAAGTCATAGCGCCTACACCCCAATAGGTCAGCAGATAATGTTGATAACTATTATAAATAGTTATTTCATATAATTTGCGTACCCAATATCCATGACCATGTTTTGGTTGTACCCATACATAATAGACATCCCAAGGAACAAGATGGCCAGTATGATCAGATACTGTCAACGTTGTGACTAATATCTTAGATGGATTATCAACAAAAACACCGGTGTCAGAATAAGCAGGGAATGCCATACTGCTTGAAGCATAGAGACCTACACTACCCGCAGCAATAGCAAGTGCTAATGACTTTACTACGTTTTTGCGATTCATGATTATTATCCTCTCATTGTTTAAATGAAAATTCCGCAATAAAGCACGGTATTCATCGTCTTTTGTTGCTTGATTTAAGGTATAGCACAAATTTTTGACAATTGTGATTGAAACAATAAAAGAAATTTTGATATTTCTCGAGAAAAACGGGGGATAAGTAGAATTTTATTTTAAATTATCGATAGTTATTCCTAACGCATTTAGCATATCGTCATTTAATGCCGCTTTTTGTAACGGTGGTATATATAGTGTAGAAATACGAGAAATTTTCATTGCAGATAATTGATCTAATGGAAATTCTTGTATCACAGGTTCAAAATGCGGATATTGCGCGGCTTCATATAGCTTTAATATATGATTGGCAGGATACCATTGACTTAAATAATCTCGTAATATTTTTATACCTTTCGTATTATCGTGCGTTTGCGTATGTCCCAATGCACCGATCACCCCCACTTGCCATAACAATAAATGGCTATAAGGATCGCATACTCGATAACGAATTAATAAGTCAGTCGCTTCGAAAGATTGACAACCATGAGAGCCTGGATCGATAAGTAAATCTGCAAACAAACAATCTTCCGCTGAAATACCGGGTAAAGCTATTGCATAATATCCCTCTTTTCTCGCTAAAATCACTGCATCCAATGCAGGCTGTGCAAATACCGTGGGATGTCCATATAACACAACGCAAACGTGTTGTTGTTGTCGCAACGTTTCTAAAATATATTCTGTAATAGCTCGATAACACTGTAAACGCAATGGATACTTTATATAAAGCTCATCTAATGATTCTGCGTGCGGATTATTATTTTGAATCCATTCTTGCATCGCAGGTTCATTAACAAGATATA
>CAZULF010000162.1:0-3136 GCA_964621215.1 uncultured Legionellales bacterium
AAATGGTAGAGAATTTTTCAAGGATATACTATGGGATTAATCAACAATCGTCGCTCTGTCATGAATTTATTGTCTGATCCATTAGACGTTTACTGTCATCGTGTCCGTTTTGTCATGGCAGAAAAGGGTGTTAGCGTAGAAATAATCAATATCAATTCAGCAGAAAAACCGGAAGAATTGTTACAATATAACCCCTATAATACCTTACCTACCTTAGTTGACCGCGATTTAGTATTATTTGACCCACAAATTATTTGTGAATACTTGGATGAGCGGTTCCCGCATCCTCCCTTGATGCCGGTTTATCCAGTTATGCGAGCTGAAGCACGCAGTTTAATTTTCCGCATAGATCATGATCTCTATGGTTTATATAAGAAAATCATTCGTGGCGACGCTAAACAAGCGGCAGAAGCGAAACAACAAATGATTGATGCCTTGATTAGCATGGCTCCCGCATTTACTGAAAAAGCGTTCTTTCTGAGTGATGAATTTTCATTATTAGATTGCTGTTTAGCCCCATTATTATGGCGTTTACCCAGTTTGGATATTGTTTTACCAACCCAAGCTCGTGCGGTGCAAAAATATGCGGATAAAATATTTGAACGTAATGCATTTCAAGCTAGTCTGAGCGAGGCAGAGTATGAGCTCCGCGACTAATATGACAAAGGTGACATCCAGTAAACCTTACCTTATTCGTGCCCTCTATGAATGGGTACTTGATAATGGCTTAACCCCCTATATTATGGTGAATGCGGATATTCCTGGGACTAAAGTACCGCGGCAGTATGTGAAAGATGGGCAGCTTATTTTGAATATTGGTCCCAATTCTTCCAGCCATTTACAAATGACGAATCACAGATTGGAATTTAAAGCCTCCTTTGGGGGTTCTCCTTTTAATGTATTAATGCCTATTGCTGCGGTCCAAGCTATTTATGCACGTGAAAATGGCCAAGGTATGTTTTTTGGTGAAGATATCCCAGGAGGTGGTGATAATAATGGTGGAGAAAACCTACCGACAGGAAGCGATAGTGCCTCTGATGATAACTCAGCGACTAAAGCTGCTCCATCAAAACGCCCTCATTTAAAAATCATAAAATAAGTTGGAATTCACGAATTACCCACTTAAGATAAATATTTATTAAAATAAGCACACAAGTACTTGACATGAGAGCAATAGAAATTTAGAATCCCGCCTCATTTTCCCATATTCTCATGGGTTTGGGTCGTATTTAACCTGAGTACATAGTAAAACTCGGGATTTCGTATAAGTGATATTAAAAGCCTTGGAGTCCTTATGGCAACGATTAGTCAACTAGTAAGAGCGTCATCCAGTACCAAAAGACGCTTACCAGAACAAAAAAGCAAGGTGCCAGCACTGAAAAAGTGCCCGCAGCGCCGAGGCGTTTGTACACGTGTGTATACGACGACTCCTAAGAAACCAAACTCAGCGTTGCGTAAAGTAGCGCGTGTGCGTTTAACCAGTGGCTATGAAGTCACAGCTTATATTGGTGGTGAAGGCCACAATTTGCAGGAACACTCGGTTGTTTTAATCCGCGGTGGTCGTGTGAAGGATTTACCAGGTGTGCGTTACCATATCGTGCGTGGTAGCTTGGATACGGCGGGTGTAAATGGCCGTAAACAAGGTCGTTCGAAGTATGGTGAGAAGAAACCTAAGAAATAGATAGGAAACAATGTTATGCGTAGAAGAGCAGCCGAGAAGCGACCTTTATTACCGGATCCAAAATACGGAGATCAAACAGTCACTCGTTTTATCAATCGTTTGATGGAAAGTGGTAAAAAGTCTGTAGCAGAAAAGATTTTGTATAGAGCCTTAGATATTTTGGTAACCCGTGTGAAAGCGTCGGACCAGGATGAAGAGGGTGGTTCAGGTGAAGGCGGTAGCAGCCAAGCTCGAGCAGTTATCCTATTAAACAAAGCGTTACAGAATGTGGCTCCCGTTGTGGAAGTCCGTGCTCGTCGTATCGGTGGCGCAACTTACCAAGTCCCCGTTGAAGTTGCACCTAATCGTCGTTTAGCTTTAGCTATTCGATGGATTATTTTAGCAGCAAGCAAACGCGGCGATCGCGGTATGATTCAAAGACTTGCAGCTGAATTAGCAGATGCAGTGGCTGGCCGTGGCGAAGCGGTGAAAAAACGTGAAGATACATATCGGATGGCGAAAGCTAACCAAGCGTATGCTCATTTTAGAATTTAGTAGAGAGACTTAATAATGGCAAGTGCAGTACCATTAGAACGCGTCAGAAATATGGGCATTATGGCCCACATCGATGCAGGTAAAACCACCACTACAGAACGCGTGTTGTTCTATACCGGCGTGTCCCATAAAATTGGGGAAGTACACGAAGGTGCAGCCGTCATGGATTGGATGGAACAAGAACGTGAGCGTGGCATTACCATCACATCGGCAGCGACAGTCTGTTCATGGTACGGTATGGATCGTCAATTTCCGGAGCATCGTATCAATATTATTGATACCCCGGGTCACGTTGACTTCACTATTGAAGTGGAACGTTCTTTACGTGTGTTAGACGGCGCAATTGGTGTTTTCTGTGCAGTAGGTGGCGTAGAACCCCAATCAGAAACCGTTTGGCGTCAAGCGAACAAATATAAAGTTCCTCGCATGGCATTTGTTAATAAAATGGATCGTGCAGGCGCTAATTTCTTACGCGTTGTTGAGCAAATGCGTTTGCGCTTATTAGGTGCGAATCCTGTTCCAATGCAGTTACCTATTGGTGCTGAAGAACATTTTGAAGGTGTAGTAGATTTACTTCGTATGAAGGCTATCCATTGGGATATGGAAACTCAGGGCATGAAGTATGATGCACAAGATGTCCCTGCCAGTATGCTCGAAGAATGCAAAAAATACCGTGAGCAAATTATTGAAGCAGCAGCTGAAGCCAGCGAAGAGTTAATGGAAAAATATTTAGAAACTGGCGAACTTAGTATAGATGAAATTAAGAAAGGTATTCGTATCCGCACTATCGCGAATGAAATCGTTCCAGTTTTCTGCGGTTCTGCTTTTAAAAACAAAGGGGTACAAGCATTGCTTGACGGTGTTATTGAATATTTACCCTCGCCATTGGATATTGAAGCAATCACTGGGATTCTAGATGAT
>CAZULF010000163.1:0-2990 GCA_964621215.1 uncultured Legionellales bacterium
AACCTCAACATCAGCAACAATGCGGTCGATCATGGCTTTAGCTTTTTCAGCAGCAACACCATCAACGGCGGCGATTTTCACCACACCGTCATCAGTTACATCGATAGTCACACCGGTTTTTTCGATAATGTCCCGAATAGTCACACCACCTTTACCAATCACATCACGAATTTTATCCGGATTGATATTAAAGGTCGTGATGCGTGGTGCATAAGCAGAAATATCTTCACGCGCACCGCCCAATGCTTGTTTCATCAAGCCAAGAATATGCATACGCCCTTCTTTAGCTTGCTGCAATGCGATATGCATAATTTCTTTGGTAATACCTGCGATTTTAATATCCATTTGTAAAGCAGTCACGCCATCTTCGGTACCGGCTACTTTAAAATCCATATCGCCAAGGTGATCTTCATCACCCAAGATATCGCTTAATACGGCAAACTTATCGCCTTCTTTGACTAAGCCCATGGCAATACCTGCCACGGGTGCTTTAATAGGAACACCTGCATCCATCAGCGCTAACGAGGTGCCGCAAACGGAAGCCATCGAGCTAGAACCATTAGATTCTGTAATTTCCGATACAACTCTCAACACGTAACTAAATTCTTCTTGTGAAGGTAACACGGCAACAATCGCGCGTTTAGCCAAATTACCATGGCCAATTTCACGACGTTTAGGTGAACCCACCATGCCGACTTCACCTACACAATACGGTGGGAAGTTGTAGTGCAGCATGAAAGTATCTTTACGCTCGCCTTCTAATGCATCGATCAATTGTGCATCTTTACCCGTCCCTAAGGTTGCCACCACAATGGCTTGGGTTTCACCACGAGTAAATAAAGCAGAACCGTGTGTGCGTGGCAATACGCTCGTTTCGATGGTAATAGGACGGATAGTTTTAGTATCACGGCCATCAATACGAGGTTGATTGGCTAACACACGACTGCGAACAATTTGGCTTTCTAATTTTTCAAAGGCATTAATCACGTCGGCTTCAGTCATGCTTCCTTCAGTCGCTGCTGCTGCAACATCCGTTACTAATGTTTGCACTGCGCGTTCACGAATTACATCAATAGCAGCATAACGACGTTGTTTTTCTTGAATAGTATACGCTTGCTCCAAATCAGCTTTAACCAAATCTGCCACTTGCTGTTCATGTATTTTATTAGCTTCAGCCGGTTGCCAATCCCAGGTAGTAGCACCGCCAGCATCACTAACTAACTCGTGAATAGCTTTAATCGCCACTTGCATGTGTTCATGACCAAACAACACAGCGCCCAACATAACATCTTCAGGCAGCATTTTGGCTTCTGATTCCACCATGAGGATGGCATCATGCGTACCAGCAACGACGAGATCGAGGTCAGATGTTTTCAATTGGGTTGCGGTTGGGTTCAAGATATATTGTCCATTGGCATAACCCACACGTGCGCCAGCTAATGGCCCTTGGAATGGCATGCCGGATAGCATTAATCCCGCAGAGGCGCCTAACAAAGCAGGAATGCTTGGATCGACTTCTGGGTTTAATGACATAACCGTTGCAATAATTTGTACTTCTTGACAAAAACCTTCGGGAAATAGTGGACGAATAGGACGATCAATCAAACGTGAGGTTAAGGTTTCGCGTTCGGTAGGACGACCTTCCCGTTTAAAATAACCGCCGGGAATACCCCCTGCTGCGTAGGTACGCTCTTGATAATTCACGGTTAAGGGGAAAAAGTCACGACTTTTACTGGTATCTTTGACGCCGACAACGGCTACTAATACCACGGTATCGTCCATATTGACCAAAACCGAAGACGCTTGTCTAGCGATACGGCCTGTTTCAAGGGTGACTGTGTGCGCACCATATTGAAACGTCTTTGTTACTGCTTTGAGTTCACTCACGCTGGGTTATCCTTTCGTTTATCCACGAATTTCAAGTTTTTGAATCAATTGGCGATACGCATCTAAGCTGTATCTTTTCATGTAATTCAATAACTTACGACGTTGTGCGACCAAATTCATCAAACCACGACGGGAATGAACATCTTTTGGGTTCGCTTTAAAATGACCTTCTAAGTCTTTAATACGCGCAGAAATCAGCGCAACTTGAACTTCAGTCGATCCGGTATCAGCTGCTTTACGCTGATGTTTTTGCATTACTTGCTGTTTTATAGCACTAGATAACATGTATAACTCCTAGAAAAAATCCGGTATAAAAACGGGTTAGCCCTGGTCAAAACCACTTTAGGCGCGCTATTGTAGACCACATCGAGGGGAATATCAATCTAAATTCATGGGGCAGCATATAATCAATGTAGCCTGGATGAAGCACAGCGGAATCCGGGGTTTCTATTCGAGGATCCCGGATTCCGCTGCGCTTCATCCAGGCTACGGCTATTTCATCGACCCGGCTCATCATTCCATAAATACTTATGTATTTGTAACTGCATTCGCACAGGCAAGTTATCCGCAACAATCCAATCTGCTAAATCACGTGCGGGCAATTCTTTGTGGCTGGGAGAAAATAAAACATGGGCTTGCGTCGTTAAATCATGCTGCTGTAAAAATGCTTTGGCCCAGTCGTAATCTTCACGATGGCATAACACGAATTTGATTTGATCATGCGGCAATAACTTATCCAAATTACTGTATAAATTGCGGTGTACTTCACCTGAGCCTGGGGTTTTAATATCAATCACTTTCACCACACGAGCGTCAACGTCAGAGACATCCATTGCGCCACTGGTTTCTAGCGATACTTCATAACCCTGATCGCATAATAATGTTAATAATGGCAAACAATTCGGCTGTGCTAAGGGCTCACCGCCAGTGACGGTTACATAACGAGGTTGATAAGATGCAACTTGGTTTAAAATAGATTGTAATGTGTGTAATTGACCGCCGGTGAAAGCATACGCTGTATCACAATATCCGCAACGTAATGGACAACCGGTTAAACGCACAAACGCCGTCGGTAAACCCACAGTACGCGTTTCACCCTGTAA
>CAZULF010000164.1:0-2892 GCA_964621215.1 uncultured Legionellales bacterium
ATTTAACGATTTAACGATAAGATCGATGAATCAAGAATAGAACATTATCCTAAGTGCGAAACTAGCAAAGTCCTTAAAATAACTCAAGTGAACCTTATAACGGCTCCGATCCCAAAAAATTATCGGAACCTCTTCATAAAAAACATGTTAAACCTCCTCACATTAATATTTTAAGAAAAGACTTGCACTACATTAAAAAAAATCTAAACTAGCAACAAGGTAGTTAAAATCCGACCTTAGTCTAAGTGAACGATATTTGGCTGCTTTCATCCGATTAACTATAAAGAAAAGGATTATTATGAAGAATAAGTTAGCGCTATGGGCATTATTGGCCCTGGTACCGCTTTCTGCAATGGCAACAGGTGCACAAGGGCTTGTTGAGGATTCATTTGCAGGTGTAAATTATCTGGAAGATCTAGATTTAGACAATGCAGATTTAGATTTTGGCGATGCCGAATTAAGCCATGAGCTATTCAATAAGAGCTGCGACAGAAATGATCACGTTTATGACTATATTATTGTAGGTAACGGTACAGCAGGAGCGACGCTTGCAGGTAAGTTAACGAAAAATAGAAAAACACGTGTTCTAGTCCTTGAAGCGGGTGCTAACCGCGCAGAAGATCCAGTTGTCACAACAGCTGCATTCGATCTAAACGCGATTACATATAATCCGAAATACGCTGTTACCTATTCGACTCCTCCATTCACACCAGCTGGTCAAGTATTCACATACACAGAAGGTAGAATGTGGGGCGGCGGCAGCGGCCACCACTACTTGAACTACGTTCGTGGTACGCCAGAGATCTATGATGCATGGGCGGCAGCATCTGCGGATGGCAACTGGTCGTATAACAACATGCTTCCGATTTTAAAGAAATTGGAAACATATACATCCAATGGTTCGCCAATCAATACAGCAGAAAGAGGAACTAGCGGTCCGGTTTATTCGACACAGCAAGCTTCAATTCTAGCTAACCCATTGACAAGTGCCGTCATGACAGGTTTCAACATTCCTTATGTTGAAGATTATAACGACGCGACACAGAGCCCAATTGGTGTTTCGACAAGACAGCTATTTGTCACACCAGACAATACACTCAGATCTTGGTCGATTCCATCTTATCTGGCAATTGGCGAAGTTGTTGACGAGGAAGGTAACGGTTTGGATGGAAGACATCTGAAAGTTATTTCTAACGCATTGGTCAGCCGAGTTCTTTTCAAAGGAAATACAGCTGTCGGCGTGGAATTCGTCCGTGGCGGCGAGGATCAAAAAGCATTGAAAGTGTATGCAAAAAAACAAGTTATCTTGTCTGCGGGTGCAATCAATTCCCCAGCAATCCTTCAGAGATCGGGTGTGGGTGATCCTGCATTGTTGAACTCATTGGATATTCCGGTTGTATATGCTAATCCAAACGTAGGGGCTAATTTAAAAAACCACTATGGTACAATTGCTTATATCACGGGTTCAACACCGCAGGTGTTGGTCGGTTTCACCAACATGAATCCTTATATGCCTAACGACAGCGAAAGAAGATACCAATTCTTCGCTCAAAACGTCGCAGGACAAATCCGTATTCAAGGCTGGAATTTAAATCCGCAAAGTACAGGTAGCTTGGCGATTGTCAATAGAAGCGCGTTGACACAACCACAAATCAATTTCAACTTCTACTCTGACGGTAGCTTTAGCACACCAGGAACAGACGCTTACCAAGCTGTCTCTTTCTTTAAACTTGTTGCTGCTACTGCAGCAGCAGCCGGTGCTACTGTAACCAACCCATCGCCAACCCAATATGCTTCGGATGCCTTATTGTTTGCCGCGGCGCAAGGAGCGACAACAAGCAACATTTTGGGTAACGCGTTGAATTTTGTGATCACAAACCACATCGTGGGAACAACAAGAATGAGCTCAACCCCTGCTTCAGGCGTTGTTGACGGCAACTTGAATGTTCACGGTGTCAGAAGATTGAAAGTTGTAGATATCGGCGACTGCCCACGTATTTGCGATGGTAACACATGCGTCACAGCCTTCGCTATTGCGTTAAGAGCTTATGAGATTATCAAGGAAGGTAATTAATCTCATTTGTGTCAATAAGCCGCGTCCTACTTAGGCCGCGGCTTTTTATTACGTTATTGATCAATGATGATCGTCTTCGTCATCATGTTCATGTTTCTTAAGTTTTACTTCACCAAATTCCACCTTGAATTTTGCGGGTCCGGGCATTTGGCTTTCTTCATATTTAACATGCACAAACACTTTACGTTTATTTGTGATGAGAAGATATCCTTTTGGAATTTTCACAATTTTCACTAAAACGTCGCCAGATGGCAGCACATTGGATAATTGTTGATCTTCCAATATGGCTTTAATTTCAGCGGTGCCTTGCCATAACGGAGGCAAAGCCGCGTTGCTAGACCCAGCAAATGCCATCCCCGCCAATAGCAACCCTATAAAAACCTTCATTTTTCACCCCTTGTTGTCTTAGTGGAAATTTAAACTTTTTTTAGTTATTATGGAAGATATCACCACTGGAGGCTTATGAAATATCTCCTTTTATTAGCCAGTTTTGTTTCCCTAAATCTCTTAGCCACAGATCTTATCGATCAAACTCGCCAAGACAATAAGATTCAGCAGCAAAAAATTGATAATCAGCGGGTTGAAAACGCCCAAATCCAGCGTCAGCAGGAAAATCGCGCTTACGAGCAGAGACTGCAAGATAATGCTAGGTATGAGCGGCAATTAGAAAATAAGCGGTATGATGATCGCCGATGGGACAGGGCTCACGGACGCTGAACCTGTTTTTTGCGTGCGAACGCTGTTTTAAAGATTCCATATAAGCTGATGAAAAACCAGCAGATTTCGATTGCGACAGAAGATGAGTTCCATGAGAACAC
>CAZULF010000165.1:0-1119 GCA_964621215.1 uncultured Legionellales bacterium
ACAAGGCAACAAGCCCCCATGAAACGGTTGCCAGTTCATAAGCATCGGCTTGGAAAAGAAATAAGCCACCCATGGTAAAAATAAAGATACCTTGCTGCGCTGCCATGCCGTCGGAACCATCCATAAAGTTATAGAGGTTAACCATCCACACCATAATAAAAGCAGTTATCGCAAATGCCGCCGGTAAAGGGATAAAATCAGGCAACCAGGGTTGTAATAAATAACCACCTTCGTTCAGCATAAATAGGCTGGCAACTGCGCATAAACATTGAATAAAAAATCGCGCCATCGCCGAAAGTCCTTTATGGTCTTCCCAAAAACCGGCGAGCCCAACAATCACAGCGGGTGAAAATAGCCAGAGATAATGTTTATGAAGCATCAGGTAGTGATAAAGCACCCCCAATAAAATGAGCCAGCCTGCAAAAAATACGACACCTGCGCCACGTGGCGTAGGTGCTATATGAGATGAACGAGGGCCTGGTTGATCAAGCATCCCTTTGTCTATGGCATAGGCGCGAAAAAGCCCTACACCAATTGTACTTAGCGCAAACGTCAGTGTGAGATACGCGAACCAACTCATATTGCTGCAATGCTCTCATTGATTTGATTTAACACAGTAGTAGGTGTCTTAGCATGAGTGATCGAACGGCCAATCACTAAGTAATCGCTTCCGGCTTTAATGGCACTTTCTGGTGTCATTACGCGTTGTTGATCTTGTTTGTCATCTTCAGCTAAACGAATCCCTGGGGTAACGCATAAAAATTGCGGTCCAAAGATTTTCTTTAACTCGGTCGCTTCATTAGCTGAACAAACAACCCCATCAAGACCGGCATCAAAACAAAGTTTTGCTAAACGCATCACCGTTTCTTGTGCTGTGCCTTGGTAGCCAATTTGGTGCGCATCCTGTTCAGTTAAACTGGTTAAGAGTGTCACACCAATTAAGAGTGCTTTATGGCCAGTTTCCTGAGCGGCTTTATCGACCCCTGCTTTAGCGGCTTTTAACATCGCTAATCCACCGCTGGCATGCACGTTAGTCATCCATACACCCATTTTGGCAGCCGCATAACAGGCACCTTGCACTTGCTGTGGAATATCATGGAATTTTAAGTCGAGAAAAAC
>CAZULF010000165.1:1129-2879 GCA_964621215.1 uncultured Legionellales bacterium
TTAGCAACCCATTGAGGGCCATATTGCGTAAATAAGGTTTTGCCGATTTTAAGACGGCATTGATTAGGATTAAGTTTTGCGAGCAACTCGTTGAGCGGTGCTTCATTTTCGAAATCGAGAGCAACGATGATTTTATTGGATACTGCTGACATGGGAACTCCACTCACAAAACCAGGGCTATTATAAATTAATTTAGTTGGCTATTCAATAATTGATATTGCCATAAGTTATTCAACTTAGTTATTCACCTTCTATCCCTTGGATAGGTTTGACGCCGGACCAGCAGCGACAACTTGGGCACTGCCAATGTAAAGAACGACTCGAAAATCCACAACCCCCACAGCGATAAACAGGTTTCTTTTCGATTAATTGTTCAACGAGTGATTTCAGCATCAGTAGTTCGTTGCGTACTTCGCCCATCACACGGGATAAATGAAATTCAATTAAATGCTTTAAACCACGCATAGAAGGATATTGATGCATATGTCGCGTCAAAAAGGCGGCAGCATGTTCCTTTCCTTGTTTATCTTTCACTTGCTCTGCGTTGGCTAGCACAATGGTGATGCTTGGGTAATTTTGCATAAGGTAACGCAAGTACTCAGAAAGCGCGTCTTTATCCCCTAACTGATCGTAACATTCCATGATCATGATTAATGCTTCAGGCAAAAAAGCGATATCTTGATATTCAATGCGCTGATAAGCGCGTAAGGCTTGCTTATATTTACCAATCTTTTTATAGAAATGACCTTCAACTAAACTTGCTCTTGCTGAATGCTTATCGCAACGTAAAGCCTGCTTCAAATATTGAAAAGCCTCACGTATTTTACCTTTTGACCAAATAAACTCTGCCAATTCGCAATAGTAATGGGCAATTTCTCTTGAACAGGATTGTCCGCTAGAGGCTTCTAAGCGTTTGGCGACTTCAATGGCTTTTTCCCATTCTTTTTCTCGTTCATAGATATCCATCAAGTGGCGCAAGCTATTATCGAGATCATCGGTAAAAGAATTGGTAATTTCTAATAATAAAGATTCAGCACGATCTAGTACACCGGCACGCAGATAATTTCTAGCAAGTTCAAATAGCGTATGCGAACGTTGCTTCGTGGTCAGTGTGGGTTTACTTAGCAAGTTTTGGTGAATGCGGATAGCCCTATCCACTTCACCTCTTCTACGAAAAAAATTACCTAAAGCAATCGTGGTTTCAACCGTATCAGGAGATTCATCTAACATCCGGATAAAAGCATCAACTGCTTTGTCAGTTTGCTCATTTAATAAAAAATTAAGACCCGCATAATAATCGGGGCTTAGGGTTATTCCTTTACCAGAGCCGCTTTCGGCCTCAGAACGTCTACCGATGTACCATCCTGATACCGCCGCGATGGGTAACAATAAACAAATGAGTTCTAACATATCGAACGCGGATATCCTTAAGAATGACTTTATAGCGTTTGAGTTTTTTTAACTTTATTTTCCAGCCATTTATTCTTGGCCTTTAATTTGATAAGACTCACGCCCAACAGCAGCATACTTACCACAATCCCACAAATAAAAGAAATCAGCAAAATCACGGCTAAGGGTAATTCTGATTTTCCAATGAGATAATTGATCTCAATGGCCTTAGCGTTTAATGCGGCAAAAGCTATCCCTACAATAATAAGTAGGAGGGTTAACAACACGCTGAGTATTCGCATAATGTCCCATCCGTTCCGTTAATAAAATATCCCTATCGATTCTAAACAAAAAAAAACGG
>CAZULF010000166.1:0-2866 GCA_964621215.1 uncultured Legionellales bacterium
AGGTCAATAAAAAAGACTACATTGCCACTATCACATTAAATCGCCCTGCCGTACATAATGCATTTGATGATCAGATGATTGCCGAAATGATCGATGCATTAGAAAAAATACAACAAGATCCTGATGTGCGTGTAGTGGTATTACGAGCTAATGGTAAAAGTTTTTCTGCCGGTGCTGATTTGCAATGGATGCAGCGCATGATTAACTACAGTTATGAAGAAAATCTGCAAGATGCGCTGCAACTCGCTAAATTAATGTCAACCTTATATCATTTGCATAAACCTACTATTGCAGCAGTGCATGGAGCTGTTTTTGGTGGCGCCGTGGGTTTGGTTGCATGCTGCGATATGGCTGTTGCTATTGATAACGTCGATTTTTGTTTATCGGAAACACGCATTGGTCTTATTCCTGCCGTTATCAGTCCCTATGTCATTAATGCCATTGGAGAGCGCGCTGCCAGGCGTTATTATTTAACTGCGGAACGCTTTAATGCGCATGAAGCACATCGCTTGGGATTAGTGCAGATCGTCTGCCCTGCTGCGGCATTTGAAGATGCTATTACTCATCTCACCTACTCTATCAAAAACAATAGCCCTGCTGCAGTATCCGCAGCAAAACAATTAATTAGTGTCACTAGCCGTACTGAAATTAATACGCCCATGATTGAAGACACTGCCCACCGTATTGCTGTGATGCGCACGTCTGAAGAAGGTCAGGAAGGCTTGCGCGCTTTCTTGGAAAAAAGCAAACCCCATTGGAGCTTATAATGTTGTTTCGAAATCTGCTCATTGCTAATCGGGGCGAAATCGCCTGTCGCATTATCCGAACTGCGCAGCAAATGGGACTACATTGTATTGCCGTTTATTCCGACGCCGATGCCAATGCGCCCCATGTTAAAATGGCTGATGAAGCTTATTATCTAGGCGCATCACCTGCGCGTGATAGTTATTTGTGTGGCGATAAAATTCTTGCAATAGCGAAAAAATCCAAAGCGGATGCCGTCCATCCTGGCTATGGATTTTTATCTGAAAATGCTGAATTCGCTCAACAATGCGCTGCTGCAAATATCATTTTTGTCGGCCCTCCTGCTAGTGCTATTACGGCAATGGGCAGCAAAAGCAATGCCAAACAAATTATGCAAACAGCAAAAGTTCCACTGGTACCAGGATACCATGGGAAAGATCAATCACTATCTGTATTACAAAAAGAAGCAGATAAAATAGGTTATCCTGTGCTATTAAAAGCCGTTGCTGGTGGCGGTGGTAAAGGTATGCGGGTGGTCAATAAAGCTAATGAATTTAAAGCTGCACTGGAAGCCACTCAACGCGAAGCGTTATCCAGCTTTGGCGATGATCACGTTTTAATTGAAAAGTATCTGACTAAGCCCCGCCATGTTGAAATTCAAGTTTTCTCTGACCAACAGGATCATCATGTTTATTTATTTGAACGCGATTGCTCTATCCAACGTCGGCATCAAAAAATTATTGAAGAAGCTCCCGCACCTGGATTATCGTCTGAGCTACGTCGTACTATGGGCGAAACTGCTATCGCCTGCGCGAAAGCGATTGGTTATGTCGGCGCGGGCACGGTGGAATTCCTATTAGATGAAGATGGTCAATTCTATTTCATGGAAATGAATACACGTTTGCAAGTCGAGCACCCCGTGACAGAAATGATTACCGGTTTAGATTTAGTTGCGTGGCAACTACGCGTCGCCGCGGGCGAACCGCTGCCATTGACACAAAAAGATATTACTTTGCAGGGTCATGCCATTGAAGCGCGTATTTATGCTGAAGATCCTTTGCAAAATTTCCTTCCCTCTATTGGCACAATTCGTTATTTACGACAACCGATGACAACTTCAGAACTGCGTATTGATACCGGGATTAAACAAGGCTGTGTTATTAGTCAATATTATGATCCTATGATCGCTAAGTTAATCATCTGGGGTGAAGATCGAGCGCAAGCTATTTTACGATTGCAGCAAGCTTTATCGCAGTATCATGTGGTGGGTGTAAAAACTAATTTAGACTTGTTGTCGTTAATTGCAAAACATCCTGTGTATTTTTCAGGAAATTTAACTACACACTTTATTCCGCAACACGAAGCTGAACTGTTAACTGATGCCAAAGCTATTACTGATGAAGCCATCATATGTGCTGCAATATATCAAGCACTGACGCAAAAGTTACAACTGCAAAAACAAGCGGCCGTACAAGGTGAAGCAAACTCTCCATGGTATGACGGCAATCAATGGCGATTAAATTTACCCGCTGAACAACGATTTCATTTTATATACCATGATGTAAATTATGAACTGCATGTGCAATATGAAGCTCAAACGCTACTATGTGAAATCGAACATCGACATTATCGCGTTCAGGCAGAGTTACATGACTATCACTTACATTTAAAAATAAATGATCAGCAATGGCAAGCTCAGATAGTGCCTGACAACCATGAACTTTATCTTTTCCTTGGTGGTGAACGCTATGTTTTACAATTGCCTATGCCTGAATGGGAACTTGAAGGTGATATGCAAGATAATGGTCATTTACGTGCGCCGATGCCTGGCACGGTTACTGCGGTATTGGTGAAACCTCAACAAAAAGTTAAACAAGGCGATACTCTCATTGTGTTAGAAGCCATGAAGATGGAACATACCATTTGTGCGCCGGCTGATGGCACAGTCAGCGAAATAGGTTTTTGCATTGGTGAAACCGTGGATGAAGGTGCAGAGTTAATTATAATGGAGCATGCATGATGTTACCTGCGAAAGTAAAATTAGTTGAAGTAGGTCCGCGAGATGGATTGCAAAATGAAAGCGTCATCATTCCTACAACAGTAAAAGCAGAATTAATTCAGC
>CAZULF010000167.1:0-2724 GCA_964621215.1 uncultured Legionellales bacterium
GCAAATATCAAGAAAATCGCCGATGCAATGTAACGGATATAAGCCATTGATACATATTTTGCTGCTTTATTACTTAATAGCACCGCTGGAATATCTGCTGATAACATACCAATAGTTGTTCCAGCAACAACCGGTAACAATGCTTGATATTTTGCAGCGAGTACTGCTGTGACAAATTGGGTTTTATCACCGATTTCCGCTAGAAAAAAGGTTATCATGGTAGTGAAAAAGATACTGTAAGAACTAGCAACGAGAGACTTGGTTGTATCCAACTTGTCCGGAATCATAACCCAGATTGCAGCTGCAAGAAAAGCAACGCCCAATACGAGATGTAACGTATTTCCACTTAATTCACGACCAATCCATTCACCGAATAAACCCGCGACAATATGATTCAAAATGGTAGCGACCAACATTCCCGCGATAATTACCATGGGCTTTTGAAATCGTACGGCTAACAAAATAGCTAGCAACTGGGTTTTATCGCCCATTTCCGCCACTGCGACGGAAAAGAGCGATACAAAAAAGGCTTCCATCAATCCTACACTATTACCGCAGTTTTATTTAACTCTTTTACTTGAGTTAATGTACTGACATTATGCCAACGGCCTTGATAATGCTCTCCCGTGACTAATTGTTTTGGAATAGCTTCTCGTAATACTGGACCAATCGTCATGACACCAGGTTCCAAATTTTGGAATAGTTCTGGCTTGTAGACACCAATACCTGCAAAAGTTAAACGCTCACCACCTGTTAACGTAAGATAACCATTAGATAAACCAAAATCGCCCTCTGGATGCTCGGATGTATTACTCGTTAATACAATATGAGCCAAGCCTTTTGGCTGTGTAGGTAAGGTAGAAAAATCAAATGAAGTTAAAATATCCGCACTAATCACGATAAAAGGATCTTCGCCCAATAACGGTAATGCTTGGATGATCCCTCCCGCCATTTCTAATGCCTGAGGTTCAAATGAATAGGTAATCTTCACCCCGAAACGGCTACCATTTTCTAAATAACCACGAATACGTCCACCCATGTGACTAATATTTATTATAATGTCAGTCACTCCTATCTTAGCGAGTGCCTCGATATGATATTGAATTAACGGCTTGCTGTGGATACGCACTAATGGTTTCGGTAATGTATCCGTTAATGGTCGCATTCTTACTCCGCGACCTGCTGCAAGAATCATTGCTTTCATACGTTTGCCAAACTCCATACTTCTTGATAAATAGGCATAACTCGAGCTTGCATCCAATTGTTAAAATGCGCAAGCTCCCCAAATTGACTGAGTGCTTCGGTTAAATACCGCATTGCCACGGGAATATCTTTTAAATAGCCTGATTTTTGATCCCGCAAACTAAGGCGTGAAAAAATACCAATGACCTTAATATGCCGCTGAATGCCCATCCAATCGAAGTCACGTAAAAAATCCGTTAAGGTTTGAGGCGGAATGACACCCGCTGCGCTGGCTAATTGATGATAATATCCCACCAGATCGACCACTTTATCGCGTGACCAGACCACATAGCAATCTTTTAATAATGAAATTGCATCGTAAGTCACCGGTCCCCAAACCGCATCCTGAAAATCCAAAACCCCTATATCAGCATTGTCCAACAACATCAAATTGCGTGCATGATAATCTCGATGTACGAAAATATAAGGCTGTCGTTCAATTCTATCAGCAACCATGCTGAATGTATGATCGATTAAATCTTGGTCAGCTGGACTAAGTGTCATCCCCAACTTACCTTTCAAAAACCAATCTGTAAATAATTTCATCTCGCGTAACATCAACGCTTGATCAAACTGTGGCAAGGTGTATCCCTCGATACGTTTGATTTGCTGCAAGCGTACCAATACTTGAAATGCTTGGCGGTACAATAAATCAACTGTTGTATTATCCAAGGCGGCTAATAACAAGGTATTGCCCATATCTTCTAATAATAAGAAACCTTTATCTAAATCCTGCTCAACAATTGCTGGAGCATGAACACCTACTTTGATAAGCTGACTAGCAATCGCCACAAAAGGCCTGCAGTTCTCTTTATCTGGCGGTGCATCCATGACAATATAACTGCAATCGGGTAGTATAACCCTGTAGTAGCGGCGAAAGCTGGCATCCCCAGCAAGTGGAGTGATTGATTTAACGGGTAAGCGCAGCCGCGCCGTTAACCAGGTCGAAAGTTGTTCAATTCTATCGCTCATATTTATCTCGAATAAATTTTGAAGCTATTGTAGCGAAAATATTGCCGCTTCGATAGTATACGCGGTATACAAGTGTAATATATTTTTAAGGTTATGTTCTTTGACGCAATCAGGCCGCTTAATCAAGTTACTAGTCACATTACTGGCTCCGACTTATTTAATCATGTTGCCAGGGTGGGCTGTTGCCGCCACACCGGAGGCAAGCCTAAGTCCGACTTTGTTAGATACAGAAATTGAAGCGCTTCCATCCACTGAAGATCGGCCAGTAGTGAATGGTCAGCCCCAGGCGCCCCAAGATTACACAAAAATTTATCCCGAGAAACTCACTTATGCTGAAATTGCACCTTTATTGGGCTGGACGAGTGCACCAGCTTCACCATTAATTTGTAAAGGTTATTACACTGAACCGAATTTATACTATCCACTTGAAAAGGAAGTTGCCTCCGCTAATAAAGCCCCAATAAAAATTTCCGCTGATCAATCTTTGTTATCACAAAGTGAAACTTCTCG
>CAZULF010000168.1:0-2723 GCA_964621215.1 uncultured Legionellales bacterium
TTTTATGGCTCAAATATTACCGGCTAATCAACCCCCCACGGTGGACGCATTTATACCCCTAAGCTTTTGGCAAGGCGGCGCAAGCTTCAGTTTTGGTCAAAATTTAGAAACTATGAACGTGCAAGAATTTAGACCCTATATGAGCCTGAGTTTGTTTTATAACACGGTCTCTGGCAAAGGTGATGCTTTTGAGGCGGGTATTTGGGGCACTGTGTTTGGGCAAGATAATTTGTCGCTCTATATTGGTCAATCTATGAACTCAGGCGGTGTAGCCCAGAATAACTATTTAATTGGCCTGAATTATCAGTACTTTTTGTAATGGTCGATCCTTTATGGTAAAGTAATTTTTAGGCTTGTCGTGCAGGGATGGATTTTCGTATGCCTTTTTTTAGAAGTATCTATAAATTAGTTTTTTTGTTTAGTACAGGAATGCTGTTAAGCCTTCTGACTAGCTGTGCCTCCTATCAAGTTAATCCTAGCTCAAATATTCGTCTGGAGCCGGATGCTGTTGTCGCTATTCTCGATTTTAATAATAATACGCAAACACCTCAAGCCAATGAAGCGGCCGCTTCAATAACTGCAAATATCCTGCGTGCCAAAGGATTTAGCCAACTAGTCATTTATCAACCCTCCAAGCAAAATACTATCATTCCTGGTTTAGAATCCCCCCCTCCCATTGCAGAACAATTGCAGTGGGCAAAAGAGCACCATGCACAATATGCATTAATGGGCAGTGTCAATGAATGGCAATATAAAGTAGGACTTGATGGTGAGCCTGTTATTGGTTTAACTCTTCAAGTAACGGATTTGGAGCAAAATAAGATCATCTGGTCATCTGTTGGCTCAATGCATGGTACTGGTCGACAAGCTCTTGCTGTTTCGGGGCAAAATCTAATCAATAACATGCTGGCCTCAGTAATGCTATGGCAATAATTCCTGAATTAAAACGTTTTAAGACATTAAAGAAAAAACGAACTTGGTTTAGCGTAGGTGATATCGCTTTACTCTTAATCTATATCGCTCTCTTTTGGGCTTTAATCACCCCAAAAACGCCAGGCTTTTTACTAACAAATAGTTTTCCCTGGCTAGAATTGATTGTTATTCTGGTGAGCTTACGCTATGGCTTCGGGCTCAGCCTAATTTTTCTTGTGGGATTAATGTTTCTCACTTACTCATTCAGTGATACTTTGCACCTATCGTTGAAAACCAGTGCTTCGCTATTCGTAGGATACGCTATCAGTGCATTAATTTGTTCTGAGTTTAAACGATATTGGGATAATCGCATCAAACAATTTAATGAACGCAACAGTTACACACATCAAGAACTAGAAAAATTAGTATACCAGTATGCAATATTACAAATTTCGCATCAACGTTTGGAAGAATCGCTTATCAATAAGCCGGTATCATTACGCGAGGCGCTGACAAACATAAATAAACTTTTAGCCAGTTCATCGGAAGAGCCTGTGTTGACTCCAGAAATAGCCTATCGTTATCTTCAGTTACTAGCCTATTACTGTTCATTAGAAAAAGCATCGCTGTTTTTGATGGAAGAGGCAAATCTTTCCATTAATCCGATTGCATCTATAGGTATGGAAAATGAACCCCTAATAGATGATATTTTAATAGAAAAGTGTTTGAAAACAAAGCAAACGGTTTACGCTGCCGTCAATACGCTGACGCCTAATGAATTCAGTAATTTTTTAGCGGTTGTTCCTTTTAAAAATAGTCAACATGATGTATTGGGCCTATTAGTCATTAAAGATATGCCCTTTCTGAATTTAACGCATGATACCTTGCAGCAGCTTAGCATGTTACTTGCTTATATTGCGGATTCTTATTCCGAGATTAAAATATCGCACACTATTGCTAAACTTTACCCTTTATGCCCACGATCTTTTATTTCGACATTAATTAGAATGCATTATTGCGCTTACTCTTTTGACCTTGATTCAACTCTTTTTCTTTTCACAATCCAGGGTGAAAAATCTGAGGAAACTCTCAAGATATTTTTACAACAAAAGCGTGGCCTTGATTGCGCCTTCCATCTTACCCGCGATGGACTAATTTTTTTTGTCATATTATTACCTCTTACTTCATTAACTTTAGGGAATCTTTATATCAACCGACTTCGAAATATCTTACAGAGCCAGCTCGATATTGTGTTAAACGAGGGAGAAATTAAATATACACAAATCGCCATACAAAAAGCGCCGACAAGTTTAGACATAGTAAAGGAACTATTTGATGAAATGGATGCAGAAAGCTTATCGGTGGTTATACCCGCTGCCTGAGAAACAACTTCCAATTAAAGTACTGGATTATTTTTCCAACTGGAAGAAAGTCATACGCGAAATTAATCCTTCGTTTAGTTTGGGAGGACAAATGGCCGTGCTTAGTCGTCGAGATGCGCCATTAGATCGACGAATAGAGGCGCTGGGACAAACGGCGAGTATGAATTATGGACTACGAAATCCCATATTACGCTCTTTGCTGCCCGAGCCGGTTGATGAACTTCGTCTGCTCGCCTTTCAAATATTAGAAGAACAAGAGAAAAGACTCACAAAAAAAATTCAGCGAATATTAGATTTAGTTGAAGCAACCAAAACTGAACAAGAGATATATCAAGGCTATAAACGATTAGGACAGTTATATTTTGAGTTTGTATATAAAAATCTTGTACAACCTGAGCTAAGAGCTTTTATGCTTAACTCCAGCTTGGA
>CAZULF010000169.1:0-2676 GCA_964621215.1 uncultured Legionellales bacterium
ACGTGAACCCTTGATGTTAGGTGGAACGGTTGCATTCATTGCCGCGTGTATTTTATTCTATGCCTCAGCATTATCAGTGACTACCGTGTGCGTATTATTGTTTGTGATTGGATTGTTTTCTGGCATTGAATCGATTGTGTTTGCGGTGAGTCGTGAATCAGTGGCTCATCGTTTTGCTGGCACAGCTATTGCAGTGACTAATTTGCTGACCATGTTGGGCGGTATGATATTTCAACCAGTCATAGGTATGCTATTGGATTATCATGCAACCCATGTTATGCATCATAGCGTGGATGCCTTAACCAACAGCGATTATCGTTATGCATTAACCGTAGTACCAGTTATGCTAGGACTATCAGTTATATTAGCTTTCTTTTTGCGTGAAACTGCAGCTCAGCCTTTTAAGGAGTAAAACGTGAAACAATACCAGGATTATTTGCAACACATTCTTGATCACGGCGTCATGAAACACGATCGTACCGGTACAGGTATACTGAGTGTTTTTGGTTATCAAATGCGATTTAACTTACAGCAAGGTTTCCCCTTGGTGACAACCAAAAAAGTGCATGTCAAAAGTATTATCCATGAATTATTGTGGTTTTTACAAGGTGAAACCAATATCAAATATTTGCAAGACAATGGCGTGCGTATATGGAATGAATGGGCTGACAGCGAAGGTAATTTAGGCCCTGTGTATGGTAAACAATGGCGTTCGTGGCAAACTAAAAATGGCAATGTGGTCGATCAAATCCAACAAGTGATAGAAGCCATTCGTAAAACACCTGACTCGCGACGTTTAATTGTTTCTGCTTGGAACGTTGGCGATATTCCTGAGATGGCTCTGCCGCCTTGCCATTTATTATTTCAATTTTATGTCGCCAATGGACGTTTATCTTGTCAATTATATCAGCGTTCCGCTGATTCTTTTTTAGGTGTACCGTTTAACATCGCTTCCTATGCTTTACTCACTCACATGATTGCCCAACAATGCGACTTGGGCGTTGGTGACTTTGTTTGGACGGGCGGCGATTGTCATATTTATACCAATCATTTAGAACAAATCAATCTTCAATTATCACGAGCACCTTACCCATTACCGACGTTGAATATTAAACGCAAACCCGCGTCTATCAACGACTATCACTTTGATGATTTTGAGATCGTTAATTACCAGTCTCATCCTCATATTGCTGGCCAAGTTGCGGTGTAGGGATGGCTAATTGACTCATCACGCGGCACAGTGAGTCAATTGAGTCAATTACTTTAATTAATTGACCCAATTGACTCATTGTGCCATAATGGCATTATAGTGAGTCAATTAAGGCAAATCTTATGAAATACCCTCATCCAGAGTCTGTAATGCTCGAGTTCAAAGAAAAAATACCTACTAAAAATCAAATAGTTAAAACTGTTCTTGGTTTTTGTAACCGCTTTGGAGGACGCCTTATTATCGGTGTAAAAGACAATCGAGATATTGTCGGATTGCCAGAAACCCAGGTGGAGGAGTTAATTGACTCATTGCATGAGTCAATTTTTAAAAGCTGTAGTCCTACAATATTACCTACTATTTATTTACAGCGTTTTGATGATGATATTGTGTTAGTGATTGAAGTTTCAGCGGGGGTGAATAAACCTTATTTTTTAAATTCCGAAGGACAAAATAAAGGAACCTATATTCGTTTAGGGAGTGTTACTGTTAATGCAACAGCAGAAATTATTGAAGAATTAAAATGGCAGGCAAAGGGTTTTTTTGCAGATGAAACGCCCGTTTATAATGCTACACCGGCAGAGTTGAGTGAAAAACGGTTTTTTGACTTTCTACAGGCAAGAAAGTTAAGCTATCGCATAGAAGAACAGCAAAAGCTAATTAAACATTATAAGCTTACAATAGACGAACATGGGCGCACTTACCCAACAGTAGCTGGGATGCTACTTTTTGGTGTTGATCCACAACGGTATTTTACAGAATCTTTTATCATATGTACTCATTTTAAAGGAGTTGCTGGTAGAGAAGCTATTGCTACACGTGATTGTACAGGTAATTTATTTCAGCAAGCAGAAGACAGTATTGCTTTTATCTTGAGTCGTCTTAACCGGGAGTTTAAGATAAAAAGCAGAAAACGTGAGGAGCGTTTTGAAATCCCAGAGATAGCTATTCGCGAAGTGGTGATTAATGCTATCGTGCATCGGGATTATTATATCGCAGGACCAATAAAAATAGCTATTTATGATGATCGGCTAGAAATATTTAGCCCAGGTAATTTCCCGGGACCATTACAAGTTGATCAATTAGAAATGGGAATAACCTATATTCGTAATCCTGTTATAGGAAAAATATTTAGAGAAGCCGGCTATATTGAAAAATTAGGCTCAGGTTTTTTAACTTTATTTCGCAGCTATCGGCAATATCAATTACCAAAACCAACGGTGATTGAAAGCACGGGTTTTGTAAAATGTATTTTACCAAGACCCACTCAAAAGACGGGCTCTGTTACTGTTGAAGATCATATACAAAAAATATTAAGTTTGTTTTATATTTCTAATGAAATAACGGCACAGGATGTGGTGAAATTATTGCATGTGTCACGTCAAACAGCATCCCGCATTTTGGCAAATTTAGTCAAAGAAAATATCTTAATGCGCCAAGGCAAAGGACCCAGTAGTTATTATGTAAAA
>CAZULF010000170.1:0-2669 GCA_964621215.1 uncultured Legionellales bacterium
CTATTTAACGCATCACGACATTGTTGTAACACATCTGAAAAAACAGCTACTTCAATCCGTCCAGATCGATCATCTAAACTTAAAAACGCCATTCGATCACCGCGTTTAGTCATTAGCATGCGCATGGTAACCACAAATCCAGCTATAACGATCGCTTTAGTATAATTTACTTGCAAATCAGCAATACGGCCGGAAGTAAACGCTGCCAATTCTGTTTGATACTGTTCAATGGGGTGACCAGAAAAATACATACCTAAAGTTTCTTTCTCCCCTTGCAAACGACGCGATTCAGTCCAAGGTTTCGCCGTAACATAAGACGTACTTTCTACTTCTTCTGCCGGCAACATGCTAAATAAATCGGCTTGACCCATACTTTGATTACGGGCATGCATATCGGCTAATTGCACAGCGCGCTCATGCGATGCCATCAAGGTTGCTCTATCTACTCCAAAGCAATCCATAGCACCGCTGCAAATCAACGCTTCCAATACGCGTTTATTAATTTTTTTCAAATCCATGCGTTGACAAAAATCAAATAAGCTACGATAAATACCGTTCTTCTCACGCTCTGCCACCATGGCTTCGACTACCGCTTCGCCTACGCCTTTGATGGCACCTAAACCGTAAATGATCACACCATCATCATTAGCGGTAAATCGATAGTGACCTTGATTTACATTGGGTGACAATAACGTTATTTGCATGCGTTGGCATTCATCAATAAACGTTACTACTTTATCGGTGTTATCCATATCAGACGACAATACGGCCGCCATAAATTCTGAGGGGTAATGTGTTTTTAACCAGGCAGTTTGATAAGCGACTAAAGCATAGGCTGCCGAATGCGATTTATTAAAACCATAGCCGGCAAATTTTTCCATCAAATCAAAAATATCGCTGGCAAGTTGAGCATCCACGCCACGTTGCGTAGCGCCAGTAACAAAAATTTCACGCTGTTTCGCCATTTCTTCCGGCTTTTTCTTACCCATAGCGCGCCGTAATAAATCCGCTCCACCCAGCGTATAACATGCGAGAACTTGCGCAATTTGCATCACTTGTTCTTGATATAAAATTACACCGTAGGTTGGCTTTAATATCGGCTCCAAATCCGGATGCGGATATTCAACTTTAGATAATCCATGTTTACGATCGATAAAATCATCCACCATGCCCGATTGCAATGGTCCAGGACGGAATAAAGCCACCAACGCGATAATTTCTTCAAAACAATCCGGTTGCAAACGTTTAATAAGATCTTTCATGCCACGCGATTCAAGTTGGAACACTGCCGTGGTTGAGCAGGCTTTCAGTAAATCATAGGTAGCGGCATCATCGACTGGAATTAATCCAATATCGATAATGGCTTTATTTTCACGCATTAATCGTGCATTAACGCTTTGCACGGCCCAGTTAATAATAGTCAGTGTACGCAAGCCTAAAAAATCGAATTTAACTAATCCGACTGCTTCAACGTCATCTTTATCAAATTGAGTGACATAGTGGTCGCTGCCTGGCTCACAGAATAACGGTGTAAAATCTGTTAACGTGGTAGGTGCGATTACCACTCCTCCAGCATGTTTACCTGCATTGCGAGTAATGCCTTCCAGCTTGCGAGCAAGATCCAACAATGTCGCCACATCATCTTCTTGTTTATATCGCTCCATTAATGCCGGTTCATCTGCCATGGCTTTTTCTAAGGTGATACCAATTTCCATTGGAATCAGTTTTGCGATTTTATCTACGAATCCATAGGGTTGCCCCAATACTCGTCCTACATCGCGCACCACCGCTTTGGCAGCCATCGTACCATAAGTGATGATTTGTGAAACGCAATGACGACCATATTTTTCAGCTACGTAATCAATAACGCGATCACGTCCATCCATACAAAAATCCACATCGAAGTCAGGCATGGAAATACGCTCAGGATTTAAAAAGCGTTCGAACAGCAAATCATATTCCAATGGGTCTAAATCGGTAATACCCAAAGAATAGGCGATTAGCGAACCGGCGCCTGAACCGCGTCCTGGTCCCACTGGCACGCCATTTTGTTTTGACCATTGGATGAAATCCGCCACGATTAAAAAGTATCCGGCAAATCCCATTTGATTGATGACATCTAATTCGATTTGTAAGCGTTCATCGTAAGGTTTGCGTGTTTCCGCAAAATTGTCTGCGGTGGAATCAAACAATATCGCTAAACGTTGCTCTAAACCTTTTTTACTTTCCTCTGCAAAATAGGCTTCGGTGGTATATCCAGCTGGAATAGGAAAATCGGGTAAATAGGCTTTTCCTAAAGTAAGTGTGACATTGCAACGTTTTGCGATTTCAACTGTGTTTGCAATCGCCTCAGGAATATCGGCAAACAACGTTTGCATTTCTTTGGGTGAACGTAGAAACTGCTGCATGCTATACGGCTTAGGACGGCGAGGATCATCTAATGTATATCCTCCATGAATACAAACCCGCGCTTCATGCGCTTCGAAATCTTCTGACGCCAAAAATCGAACGTCATTGGTCGCAACCACCGGTAAATGCAGTGTGTGTGCTAACGTCAGTGCCGCTTTAATATAATCATCTTCTTGTTCGCGACCCGTGCGTTGTAATTCAATATAATATCGATCAGGAAACAATGCTTGCCATTGTCGTGCTAACGTATCGGCAACTTC
>CAZULF010000171.1:0-2576 GCA_964621215.1 uncultured Legionellales bacterium
AGAAGTCATAGCTCAAGTTTTTCTGTTGGCCCCGTTATTTATCCCGGTCATGTTTATTCTCACAATGGTCGTTCAGTTATTGTTGGCCCTAAAGTGGTAAGTTCATCGTATATTCGACCAGTTGTGCCTGTGGTAACATACCCGGTTTTTGTGCCATACCATGCTAATTATTATTATCATAATAATACGGTTGAAACTGCAATGACAGTCATGGCCGTATCGAGTGTTTTACAAACGGTGATGATGGGTGCAACATTAGCTTCTATTAATAATAATTATTACCCCCAACCTGCCTATGTTGTTGCAGCAGCACCCACAACCACTACAGTAGTGACGCAACCGGCCAAACCCACAGTGGTAAATGTCACGGTCAATAACAATAACACCAATGACGCTGACACAGGAAAAAGCGCTAATACAACGGCTACACTAAATCCAGAAGCCACAATAGCGCAAGTTGATCCCGCATCAATAACCCCTTTAGCGGAAGCCGCTGCAACCGCTCCGCGTACATTAGATCAAGAACGTAATTTTGTTGATCCCGATGCGGGGAAATCAAACATGGCGTAGAGGTGAAAAATTTACTGTCATCCCAATACAATAGAAGTTGTCATGCCAGCGTAGGCTGGCACCCAGTCAAGTTAAAGCTTATATTCCTGCCCACACAGAGCGTAATACCATTTAGGTAAACTGTAATGCGACGTCATCAAATAATCCAGTGAAAATCGACCGCCGCCTAACACCGCGAAAATTAAGGTGAAGACAGTCCACAGCACTGGATATTCCCATCCACCACCGGCATTTGCCCAGATAAAACCAAGCAAAAAGTGATTACCTAAATACGTAGCAATCACTAAATACAATGCTGCAGCGATAGCACCTAAGCGCGTTAACAAGCCTAGTCCTAATGCGATAGCAGCACCAAACTCACATAAACCTGCCAAGGTTACGAAAAAAGCCGGATAAGGCACATGCAAATTTACAAACGCTTGCACTACTTGTTGAAAGGGCATTATGCCAGCAAATAATTTTTCGGCCGCGTGTGCAGCAATATCAAAACCAATATACATCCGAATGAATGTAAGAGTTGATTCTTGCAAAGAATATTGATTATCACGACTATAAAAAATAAACGCGATAAAAAGAAGAAATAAAATGGCAATAGCCGGAATATTTATTAAATAAAAATCATAAACACCGGTGATGCGAAGAAAGGTGACGGTAGACAATCCAGAAAATAAAATACCTGCCACGGGATATTTGAAACTACTCAACAGAGACAGTAATAACAAACCACCCCAGCTCATTAATGAAATATATAACCACGGGTTTTCAGCATAATGTATAGGTGGCAAGATAAAAAAACTGGCGCAAGAAACCAGACCCATACACAGAGCTATTATTATAGTTAGATAATAAGGTTTTGTTATCATAGGCTTAGTAAGCATAGTTTTGTCTCCTACTTACTTAAGCCTAGTTGATAATTGTATAATTTTCAACCATACCAGCCTGCGCTGGCATGACAATCCTGAAAAATAGGCAAAAAAATAGAGCGCTTTCTGGCCTGGCTTCAGAACCTACACTAGGTAGGTGGAACAGGATTGTATCACTTTAGGCTTCCCACTCGATGGAAGGCATGCACACCGTGATATCTAACCCAACTCCTTGATTTTATGATTAATCGGTTCTGAAGTGCTTGGACCTAGAAAACACTCTTAATTGAAAGTATAAATGAAGTTGGCAATATTGCAAATGAAAGTGCTGATATTTATTTAGCTTGATTCAACAAGTCACGCATTTTAGCCTTAATAACCTCAATTGCAATGCGGTTTTCGCCACCACGTGGAATGATAATATCAGCATAACGTTTTGAAGGTTCGATGAATTGCATATACATCGGTCTGACAGTAGTTTCATATTGTTTTAATACGGATTCAAATGTACGGCCTCGTTTAATGACATCGCGTTGTAAACGACGAATCAAACAAATGTCTAATGGTGTATCCATAAAAATACGAATGTCCATCATGGCGCGCAGAGTCGGATCGACTAATAACATAATGCCTTCCAACACGATAATGGTGTGTTGCCCAATGACACGACTTTGGGGACTGCGAGTATGTTGCGAATAATCGTATATAGGTACTTCAACGGAATGACCGAGTTGCAACTCGGCTAAATGTTGGCATAGTAATTCGTGATCAACTGCGTCAGGGTGATCGTAGTTGACATTTACACGTTCTTCAAATGGGATGTGTGATTGATTTTTGTAATAAGAATCTTCAGAGATGATGGCCACTTGGTCAGAACCAAGTTCAGAAACAATAGTATTAGCTAACAAACTTTTACCGGAAGCAGAGGCACCGGAGATGCCGATGATAATTGTATTGTTTTTCATAAGGGCTCCAGCAGGGATTTATGTTATTCTACACGGTCTTAGTAAAACAGCAACTGTACGGGCAAAAAAATTTTGTCTCTCTCGTCGTCCCGCGGCGTGTTTGCGGGGTAAAATTACATTGGAGTCGGGTTTGATACCCCGCAAAAACCGCGGGGCGGCGCCGTAGAAGGGGGTTAAG
>CAZULF010000172.1:0-2559 GCA_964621215.1 uncultured Legionellales bacterium
AAGTGATCATGATGTTCACCTTGATCCAACTCAAATACCGAATGACCACCTTCAAAATTATGACGCGTTACTAATCCAGCCGCTTCAAATTGTGTTAACACTCGATAAACTGTTGCCAAACCAACGTCATCACCTGATTCCAGGAGAGAACGGTAAACATCTTCTGCGCTGACGTGACGGGCAGCGGAGTGCTCGAGAATTTCAAGAATTTTCAGTCTCGGCAGCGTTACTTTAAGCCCCACTTTACGCAAATCTTGATTATCCATTCCTTAACTCCTCTTAATTTTGCCCAATAGCAACAAATTCGGTATGATACCCACCGTGACACATTATATTAGGAACTGACTTGATTATGCAAAAAAGCTTATTATCGACCCTTTTAATCATCACGATATTGTTGAGTGCCTGTTTGCGACCGTATACTCCCGCGGTGCAACAAGGTAATGTTATTACCCCAGAAATGGTTTCTCAGGTCAAGGTAGGGATGACGCAGGATGAAGTGCAATATCTTCTCGGTGCGCCAGTGCTACAGCCTACATTTGATAATTCACGTTGGGACTATATTTATACTTACAAAGCTAAAAGCAGCCCCGTTGTCGAAGAAAAGAGTGTCAGTGTCTATTTCAATAGTGAAGGCAAAGTCACTCGCATTCAAAATGATTTAACTTCTAAAAAGTTGGCATCATGATTAAACGACCCACAAAAATAGTCCTTTTCCCTAAATATCTGTGGCTACTGATGCTAAGCTACAGCATGGTGATCGTCTTGGCTAACTGGGTCGATGCGCGTTTAGTGCAACTCGGCCCATTAATGACGGATGCTGGCACATTAGTTTTCCCTATCACTTTTTTGTTATCTGACATGATTACTGAAGTGTATGGCTATAAGCAGGCGCGGCGTGCAATATGGTGTGGCTTTTTCTTTAACTTCGTTTTTATTTTTTATGGTTTGATCATCAGCGCATTACCGAGCCCTGAATTTGCCAATACCAATGAAGTGTTTAATACGTTGCTGGCCGTGAATTTCCGTATCGTCGTTGCATCCACTACCACTTATATTCTGTCTGAACCACTCAATGCTTTCATCATGGCAAAATTAAAAATTCGCATGCGTGGAAAGCATATGTGGGTACGTTTTGTTTTATCTACGTTTGTCACCTCCGGCGTGGATAGTGCAATATTCAGCACATTAGCCTTCTTAGGCGTCATGCCAATAAATAATCTTATCGTGCTTATGGTTACGATGTGGTTATTGAAAGTCTTAATTGAAATAATTGGGTTGCCTATATCCATACCCATAACAAAATATCTAAAACGCTCGGAAAAACTCGATATTTTTGATAATCGCACCAAATTTAACTTATTCAGTCTTGATGCGGATTACCTCACCAACGAAAATCACTACCATGCAATGAACAAAGGAGTAACTTAAATGTCAGCCCCTATTAAACCTGAATATGCACCTTGGGTAAGTCCCTATATTACAGTGGATGATGTAGATGCGGCCAAGGCTTTTTATGAAAAAGCATTTTGTTTTGTAACCAGAGAAGCTGTACCTAACGAAGAAGGTCAAACTCAACATTTAGAAATGACGTATCATGATCAACTTGTGATGTTTGGCAAACAAGGAGCGTGTGAAAGTACTGTATTGACCCCAAAAAACAGCAATGTTCCGTGCCCTATTTATCTTTATCTTTATTGCGCTGATGTTGATAGTTTTTACCAAAACGCCGTCGCCGCTGGTGCCACGGGAATCATGAAACCAGAAGATACTTTTTGGGGCGACCGCATGTGTCAACTACAAGATCTGGACGGCTATATTTGGTCTTTTGCGACGTTGTTGACGAAGTAATATGTAGCCTGGATGAAGCGCTGCGGAATCCGGGAAACGATGATATGTTGTGGATCCCGCGAGTAAATCGCGGGACGACCGGTCTGACCTTGAGACATGAATGTCTTCGTGAAGCATGTGAGGCAGGGATGCCGAACCTGAGCGTACAGGGATGTATTTACAGCGTCTTCACGAAGATCTTTCATGCCTCAAGGTTAGTCTCTATCCAGGCTACGGAAAAATAACGCGAATAAGATTGATTCTTATTTGTATTTATACTAAAATATACCCTCATACAGTTAATAATGAGGAACCCTATCATGCGCTTGCGGATCTTCGCTTTTTATACTATTGCGGTAGCTGCCTTACTAACCCTTAGCTGGCCTACCTACGCCGCTGAGAGCAAGGCTGCCGACGACTTTTGGCAGCAACAGGCTAATATCGTGTGCCAAAAGCTTGATGCCGCCCACCATGCCTACTTACAAGACGATTTACAACAAGCCCATGTCAATGCCCTCATGGCCTATTTCCAGGCCTACGATCAAAAAATTGAACCGGCGATTAGGATGACCATGGGCCAAGCCCGCGTATTTCAAACGGAACAAGCTTTCAATAAATACAACTCGTCATTAGTCGAACATCCTACTAAAGAACAAATAAATACCGCCAAGCAACAATCCCAAGCATTATGTCAGGTTGTAGTTGCTGATGCCAAAACACTCGATGCAA
>CAZULF010000173.1:0-2514 GCA_964621215.1 uncultured Legionellales bacterium
CGCGCGATTAAAAGCCGAGAATTGTTTATTGTGTAGGGAAGATATATAGTTTTATCATCCCTGCACTCTGAGGTTGTCATCCCTCGCTAATGCTCGGGATGACAAGGTTCTATATTTTTCAGGAGCAACTTATGCAAAAATCACCTATATTACTAGGGGTTAATATTGACCACGTAGCCACATTACGCCAAGCGCGCGGTACCACCATTTATCCAGACCCAGTGCAAGCTGCATTTGTAGCCGAGCAAGCTGGGGCGGATAGCATTACCGTGCATTTACGTGAAGATAGGCGCCATATTCAAGATCGCGACGTCAAGCTGATCAAACAAGTTATGCAGACTCGTTTAAACTTCGAAATGGCGGTGACGGAAGCAATGATTACTTTTGCGCAAGAACTACACCCCACGTATTGCTGTTTAGTACCCGAAAAAAGAGAAGAATTAACCACTGAAGGCGGATTAGACGTCATTGCCCAACAAAGTAAAATTACTGAAGCTTGTCAAACCTTAACCAAAAGTGGCATTGCAGTGTCCTTATTCATTGATCCAGATTTTGCACAAATTGATGCAGCCATAAAGACGGGTGCTCCCATCATAGAAATCCATACTGGAGCTTATGCCGAAGCTAAAAATGAAACTGAGTTACAGCATGAGTTAGAAAAAATTATTCACGCGACGGAATATGCTCATGCGGCAGGATTGCAGGTCAACGCTGGTCATGGATTGCACTATCATAACGTACAAGCGATTGCAGCCATTCCAGCCATGGTTGAGCTAAATATTGGACATGCCATTGTCTGCCAGGCCTTATTCTCCGGTCTAGACCAAGCCGTTCGCGATATGAAGCGGTTGATGCTGGAATCGCGTTGATCGTAGCCTGGATGCAGCACAGCGGAATCCGGGGAAGCGATGTAGCCTGGATGCAGCGCAGCGGAATCCGGGAAAGCGATGTAGCCTGGATGCAGCGCAGCGGAATCCGGGAAAAGGCTGTAAGATGCTGGCAAAATATAAGACCTAGCAGCATGAATGCCTTTGTGAAGCGTGTGAGGCAGGGATGCCGAACCCGAGCCTACATGGATGTATTCACGGCGTCTTCACAAAGGTCTTTCATGTCTGCAAGGTCGACAACCCGGATTCCGCTGTGCTGCATCCAGGCTACGGTAGGCTACGGAAACAAGCTCCGCCAAAGTGGTAATTTTGTGGTAAAAAGAGTAGAATTATTTTCTAAATTAACTGCTTTTTTAACGTCGGAATGATACCATGTTCAAATCTGTGCATGCCAGACTGCTCATCATGATTCTCTCGATCATGACTTCGCTGTATTCAGCTAACGCCGCAGCATCAACGAACCTTTATACGGGTGTCGTTAATGTTGCTGACCAAAGCGAAGAAACCAGAAACAAAGCCATGTCTGCAGCATTAGAGCAAGTGCTGCTAAATGTTGGTGGTAATACCGATATACTCAAAACACCTCACGTTGTTGCGGCACTGAAACAAGCACCACAATGGGTTGTTTCATACTCATACCATAATAAAGAAGGTTTACAATTAGCTGCCCATTTTGATGCAAATCAAGTAAACAATTTATTGAAAACAAACTTATTTGCACCGCAACAAAAGACAACGGAAAATATCCCGGAAAAACATCAAATCGCATTTTCTGTCTATGGAATTAATGATGCTAAAACTTTGAGTAAAGTAAACCAATATTTACAACAGGTTGGTGGAATTCAGGAAGTTACAGTTGAATCCCTAGCCTCAGATCATGTGGTATTTAATCTTATTTTAGCAAATTCTGAGGCTGCGCTAGAAAATGCACTGGCAGATAAAGATTTTTTGGTGAAGGTATCAAACAATAATTCTATTTTAACGTATCAGGTTAACTCATGAGACCAGAATATATTCCTAACATAATTACAATCTTGCGACTAATTTTAATTGGTCCGATCATTTTCACTCTATTAGTGGGCGAGTACCGTTTATCCTTTTGTTTATTTCTCATTGCGGGTATTACCGACGCAGTCGACGGGTATTTAGCTAGACGATTTCATTGGATAAGCCGCTGGGGAGCGATGGTTGATCCTCTTGCCGATAAATTGTTGATGGTAACCACTTTTTTGACATTGGGTTATATGGGGGTATTCCCTTTATGGCTGTTAATTATGGTAGTAGTACGAGAAGTCGTGATCGTATCCGGTGGCACCTTGTATCATTTTCTTATTGGTGAATATGAGTTTTCTCCTACTCTAATTAGCAAAATTAATACTTGCTTACAAATCATATTAACGACATTACTCATGTTTGCTTTAAGTTTCCCGATTATTCCACACTGGTTTTTAGAAGGTTTAATGGGCGTGGTGTTTGCAACTAGCTTAATCAGCCTGTTGGATTATGTCTGCGTATGGGGGCGACGAGCCTGGTTACATAATAAAGGTGTAGCATATGATAAATAAACGCGCATGGTGGTGGACTGGTGGCTTACTTATTGGCTTAGTTCTACTTTATATTTTATCAC
>CAZULF010000174.1:0-2467 GCA_964621215.1 uncultured Legionellales bacterium
TACTTGTATTTTGCATTACACTGAAAATAATATGCCTATGCGCGATGGTGATATGGTATTAATCGATGCAGGCGGTGAATATCAAAATTACTCTTCTGATATCACTCGCACATTTCCCGTCAACGGTAAGTTTTCACCCGAACAAAAACAGTTATATGAACTGGTATTAAAATCACAATTAGCTGCTATTCGAGCCGTTCGCCCAGGATTGCCTTGGTTTGATATACAAAACCAAGTCATACCCATATTAACTGAAGGTCTATTAGAATTAGGAATATTAAAAGGTAAGCTGGATGATCTTATCAAAGAAAACGCTATTCGTCGTTTTTACATGCATAATTCAGGCCATTGGTTAGGATTAGATACGCATGATGCTGGCGCTTATAAAATCAATAACGAATGGCGACCTTTAGAATCTGGCTTTGTCCTGACTGTGGAACCTGGGTTGTATATTGCTGCCGGCAGCGAAAGTGTCGATGAAAAGTGGTGGAACATTGGTATTCGGATTGAGGATGATGTTGCTGTCACAGACACTGGTTGCGAAGTACTTAGCGCTGGTTTACCCAAATCAGTAGAGGAAATCGAAGCATTAATGGCTTCTGGGCGCCATAATTAATTCATGTTGAATATTGTATGCTGCGAAAGCGTGGTTGAAGCTCAGGCAATATTTAGTAGCATAGGTCACGTTACTGTCATTCCCGATATGTCTCTCTCTGCATCAGCATTAAAAAATGCTGATGCTCTCATTGTCCGCTCATTACGTAAAATTGATGCGAGTTTATTGGCAGGTTCTTCGGTAAAATTTGTTGCGACTGCGACTGCTGGCTATGATCATCTTGATGTAGATTGGTTAGAACAACTCGGTATTACTTGGTGCAATGCGCCTGGCTGTAATGCGAATAGCGTAGCTGAATATCTGGTGAGTGCGCTTTTGTTTTTACATACGCAATACGGTGTGGAATTAATTGGAAAAACACTAGGTATTATTGGTGTGGGCGCTGTAGGCTCACGCGTTGCAGAATTAGCGACTGCCTTAGGATTAAAAGTGTTATTAAACGACCCTCCGTTAGCTATGACTGACACAGCGTTCTCATCCACAGAGTTGCCTACCCTGCTTTCTCAATCTGATATTGTCAGTTTGCATGTACCTTTAACGACTTCCGATTTATATCCTACTTTCCAATCAGCTAATGCAGATTTTTTTACGCAGATGAAACCTGGCGCTATTTTCATTAACACTGCTCGCGGCCAAGTTGCAAATTACGCTGCATTATCGCAGGCGATTGATTCCGGTCATTTAGCTACAACTATTTTAGATGTTTGGCCGCACGAACCTAAAGTCGATTTAGCATTGCTGGCAAAAGCAACTATTGCTACTCCTCATATTGCCGGCCATTCATTTACTGCAAAAGTCAAAGGCACTTGGCAAGCGTATTTGAGTTGCTGTGAGTATTTCAATATCCCATCGTCCCATAACTCGTTCACGGGATCCACAACGCATCGATACAGCCTGGATCCCGCGAACAAGTCGCGGGACGACAGAGAGGCGGAACCGCGGGACGACGAAAAACAAGGGATAAATGATTCCTTACAGACAGTTTGGGAAACAGTAAAACAAGTTTATGATGTTGAGCGAGATAGCAGAGCTTTCAAGGCAGCGCCTGAGCAATTCCAACAATTACGTCAACACTATTTCAAACGACTGGAATTTTCGGATTATCAATTGGATAAAAAACACTATCCCGCGGCAGTGATAAAAATACTAACTGCGTTGGGATTTAAATGAACGTCATTAGCAGGAAGTGCGACGAGTGATTGCGAACTTTCGGCAAGCTTGCGTAAACTAAAGATTTACCTTTAGTCCTTCCTAATAAGCTAACGCACTAGGGTTAGAAAAGCCGCTTCCTGTTGTTCCTGGACACGTTAATGCCCCAGTAGTTGGCTCAATGTTACAGAGGGAAACATCGTTACCCGTATAATTAGATACATAAGCAAGAGTCCCTGCCGAATTAACCGTTATACCACCAGGTCCGTTAAATATTCCTCCTGTAATCGCACAATTAGTTAACTCCCCTGTGCCCGGTGTAACGCTACAGAGATACACGGAACTATTGAAATAATCGGATACATACAAAAAAGTACCTGCTGGATTAATAGAAATACCAAAAAGTGTAGGAATGAAGCTTCCTGTTGCCGCACAACTAGTTAAATCCCCTGTGGTTGGCGTAATGCTACATAGAGAAACATATGAGCCGTTCGCCACATAAGCAAAAGTATTTTGGGGGTTGATGGTAATATATTCAGGGAAGCTAAATAAACCTCCTGTTGGCCCGCAACTAGTTAAATCCCCCGTGGTTGGCGTAATGCTGCATCTTGAAATGGAACCATTATTAAAGTTAGATACATAAGCGAAAGTACCTGCAGGATTAATAGTGATGGCGCTGGGTCCATTAAATCCACTACCCGT
>CAZULF010000175.1:0-2436 GCA_964621215.1 uncultured Legionellales bacterium
AGCCCTTTTTGTGGAGAACCTAGCTGTGTATCATCGGATGGCGCCGTGGTTTCTTTAGTCTGCTTCAAACGCTTTTGTTGCAGATTATTTACACGCCGCCGTTGTTGTTCAGTGAGTTTTCGCGTCATCATTGCATTCCCAGTACTGATTGTGCATATCATTATGGCGCCATCGGAAAGCCAAATAGCCATTAAAATCCAAAATGAGGAAGAAGAGGTATCTTCGCCCCGTCTGCAATAATATAGGACGATAGGGAGAGTTTTACGTCTACTCTACGCTAATATCCATTTTCCGTGGCGTTTAATTTCTTCATACATTGCGTCTGGAGCTAGATCAATTTCACCGGGCCACGTTACCGCAGAATAGTGAAGGCTAACCTGGTTGAACAGCGCTAAATCGCGTAACTTAGCAAAAACTCCAGCTTTTTTACTAGTGATTATTCTTGACATATCTACAATACCTTGAGTTCCATCCAAAAACTCTACTTCAAGAATATAATCAGGAAGTGGTTTAACTTTTTTTAAACGCCAGTAAGAAGTACATTTTATTCGAGGGGAGATATCTTCTTGGGTGGTTGATTTTGTTCGCATAATTTCCAATCCTCCAATAATTCTTGTCGGTGTTGTGAAGCCCATTCCAATACAAGCGCTAACGCTCGGCGAGGCATTGCCCCTTTGATGACTTCAAGGGTATGAATATCGATTAAAACTTCGTATTCAGCATACAGCGCGTGAAAATGCGGTGGAGCATGATCGCAAACATTTGAATAATAATTCCATAAAAAATACTGATAGTAGGCACAAACTTTAACCTCTTTCAATGAGCTAATACCAAGTATAATGGAAAAATCTATTCCGTAACATATTTATTATTCTATTTGGGGTAAAATAGTGGTTTTTTAGTTGATACTCCTGGTAAAGTTAGATGGATTTTCTATGGAGTGTCTTAAATGAAAATATACCTGGTCGGTGGTGCTGTGCGTGATCAACTGTTAAATCGCCCGATAAAAGAGCGCGATTGGGTGGTAGTGGGTGCAACTCCTGAGCAGATGTTGGCATTAGGTTATCGCCTGATCGGTAAAGATTTTCCCGTGTTTTTACATCCTGAAACGCATGAAGAATATGCTTTGGCCCGAACCGAGCGTAAAACGGGTCGCGGTTATAAAGGCTTTGTCGTGTATGCTGAACCGACGGTGACATTAGAAGAGGATTTACGCCGACGGGATCTCACTATCAATGCCATTGCGATGACGGAAGCGGGTGAGTTGGTGGATCCTTTTGGTGGCAAACAGGATTTACTGGCGGGTCGCTTACGGCATGTGTCGGATTCATTTATCGAAGATCCCGTTCGCATTTTGCGTGTTGCACGCTTTATGGCGCGTTATAAACATTTAGGATTTAGTGTTGCGCCTGAGACGATGAAATTAATGCAACACATGGTTGCTATCGGCGAAGCGGATCATTTAGTCCCCGAGCGTGTATGGCAAGAATTACATGATGCTCTCACAGAACAGCATCCCTCTGCGTTTATCGATACCTTACGTGAATCGCATGCTTTTGCCGTGGTATTTCCTGAATTAGATAAATTATTCGGTGTGCCGAATCCACCGAAGTGGCATCCTGAAATTGATTCTGGCATTCACACCTGTATGGTCGTGGATATGGCTGCTCACATGACGCTGGATCCACAAATTCGTTATGCCGCATTGATGCATGATGTGGGTAAAGCACTAACCCCACCGGAAAAATGGCCGAGCCATCGCGGTCATGATGAAGCCGGGGTTGCTGTGATTAAAGCATTCGGGCAACGCGTACGCGTTCCCAATGATTACACCGAATTAGCGACACTCGTGTCGCGTTTTCATGGTACATGCCACAGCATACTCGAAGCGGACGCACTTAGCATACTAACCCTGCTAGAAAAAACCGATGCGTTCCGCCGTCCTGAACGATTTGAAGCGTTTCTGTTAACCTGTCTTGCCGATTTCCGCGGCCGCACTGGCTACGAAGATAAACCGTATCCGCAAGCGGATTTGCTCCGACAAGCATTAACCGCCGCCAAAGCCATTCCCGTTCCACCGCTGCTCGATGAAGGTTTCACCGGCGCCGTATTAGCTAATCGTTTACATGAATTGCGGGTCGAGGCGATTCAACAGCTTTTAGCGAATTGATGACTCTGCTGTTTGATATGTTTTGGCAATGAAGTGAGAGTAAGTATTGACATACCAACCATAAAACATGTCTATACAGAAGAATGGTTGACTCATGAATCGACAGTCCCCATTCCTATTATCTTATAAGCTAGCAACGTCGATTATCGCATCAAATTGATCGAGACGATATGAAAACATATGTTTCTCGATGTTAGATTTTACAATAGTTTCATATGGTTAAGCTATATTTAAAAGTTTTGCTAAATCAATGACATTTCCAGCTT
>CAZULF010000176.1:0-2401 GCA_964621215.1 uncultured Legionellales bacterium
GTTTGGTGTGATCGGAGTTTGGGCAATATAAAAGACCCAGCTTGCGCCATTTGGAAGAATTCATATCTTTTTTAATTGTGTACTGGCGCGTGAATTGCGTTCGGTTGCGTTGCCAATATATAGTCCCTCGGGGTCTGTGTTACTCAGTATCAGTGTGCCTGCACCAATAACGCATCGCTCACCTATCACGATATGATCGCGCAATGTTGCGTTCACTCCAATAAAACACTGTTCTTTAATTTCCACACCTCCGGAAATTACAACGTGTGAGGCAATGAAACAATGATCATGAATGGTTGAATGATGCCCTATATGATTGCCGCTCCATAGCGTTATATTATTTCCAATAACAACGAAGGGTTGAATGGTATTATCTTCAAAGATGAAGCAATTTTCCCCGATTTTTCCGTTGTTCAGAACAGTAGCTTTAGAACTCACGAATGTTGCTAATCGATACCCTCTTGATTTTGCTTCTAGATATTTTTCTTTACGCACTGCATTCAGCTGTGAATAGCTCAATGCAATAAACAGTTCAAATTTATTAGCAGGATAAAATGCCTCAAGGTCTTCGAAAGGAACTAAAGGAAGTTCGCAGAAATTGCTTTCTTTGATGTAAGTTGAATCGACAGTGAATGCCACTACTTCATAATTTGAATCCGTAGAAAAATAATAATAGGCTAATTGCGCAATGTCGCCCGTGCCAAAAATTACCAGTGGTTTCTTCATATGTGTTTTCTTACCAGTAATGTGAATTCGTATAGTCCGTAATCGTGTAATAAAGACACATGGCGTGTATAACGCTTCTTACACCAGTCAAATAACTTACATGGGTCAGCATAATACAGATCTGGCCGTTTTTTATCATTATCAGAATAAGAAGTCAGGCAATTGAAAGAAAACCCTATGCTGCAGCTTTCGTTAAGAATATCCAAGGTTGTTTGAATGTAGTCATACCATTGTGCCTCCGAATAATTAAGCCGGACGTTAAAAATTCCGCTGGCAACGCAATAGTCGGTAATTTTATTAGGTCTGTCAGACACTTGGAATTCTACATTATCCTTGGAATTATACTGTGCGACAGCGGCTTTAACCATATCGGATGAGACATCAATGCCTGTATAGGTAAATTGTTTGTAATATGCCTGCAGATAATCCAGAAATACGCCGTAGCCGCAGCCCAGGTCGCTAATTGAAAAAGAATCTTCTTTAGAGATAATTTTGCTAAGTTGGGCAAAACGCAAAAACTGACTTTCCTGACTGTTCCAATCCACCCCTTTAGGGGTATTGCCATATTGTGCCAATTTTGAAGAGTAATAGTCAGCAACGCTATCTAGAAGTTTTGTATGGTTACCTTCCATATATTTCTCTTACAATGGTATAAGGACGCTGCTTGGTTTCAGAAAATATTTTAGCCAAGTAAATGCCAATAATGCCAATGAACGATATAATCATGCCTCCTAGTAGCCAAACAGAAGCTATGAGGGATGCCCAGCCATCAGGCGGGTTTGCAAAAAACAGCCAGTTAATACAAATATATGCAACACAGAAAAAAGAGATCAATGTGATAATGCTGCCGAGGTAGAAAATTGTAATAAGCGGCATGCTGCTAAAAGCAGTAATTGAAGTTACCAGCAAAGATATTTTTTTACTAAAGCTGTAAGTTGTTGGGCTGTTGTGATGTTTTTTTACGACATGTGCTATCTGTTTAAAGCCGGTTATATGCCACAGGCCTAACATAAACATTTCGCGCTCTTTATGTAAAACCAGAGCCTGTACGTAGCGGCGTGTCATCAAGCGAGCTGTAACAATATTCTGAGGAAAATTCATCCGCGTGAGACGATTGAGCAAGAAATAGTACAATGTTCCACTCAACCGCTCAAACATTCCTCCCTTACGGTTTTTTTGTACTCCGTACACGACATCACAAATATCTCTTTTCAGTATATCATAAAAATCAGATAGCCATTCCGGCTCCTCTTCCAAATCACTGTCTATCAGATAGACCAGCTCCCCCTGAGCATGGGCCAAGCCAGTCATTATTGCCTTGTGATGTCCAAAATTACGGGAAAGATCAATTACTAATACGTGATTATCATGTGCAGCTATATCTACGGCAACTGCTAAGCTATTATCATCCGATCCGTCATTAACTAGTATAATTTCATAACTGTCGTCAGCCAGTTTTTGAGCGCTGCTGGTTGCTCTTTTAATAAATTCCGCAATATACGGTTCGGACCTAAATAGGGTTGTAACAATTGAAATTTTCATGTTTTGGGATACTGCATTTTGATAACACATCTAATCCTGAGGGGAATCAATTTAGACATTCCCATTCGCGTGGTTTTCTACTACGCTTACTCATCGGTAGTCTAAAGTAAAAATCATTGAATACAATAAAAAT
>CAZULF010000177.1:0-2396 GCA_964621215.1 uncultured Legionellales bacterium
CTGGCTGTGTATTATTTGGTTTATTCCTATGGTTTTTACCTACTCCTCAGGGATTAACCGCTGAAGGTTGGCACCTATTGGCTTTATTTATTACAACCATTGTAACGGTTGTGGTGAAACCTATGCCTGTAGGCACGATTGCCCTCGTTGCCTTAACACTCACCATTGTCACAAAAACACTGACACCAACAGCAGCCTTAAAAGGCTTTTCAGATGACGTTATCTGGCTGGTTGTCCTAGCGCTCTTTATAGCCAAAGGATTTAGTGTCACTGGTTTAGGTAATCGCTTAGCTTATTATTTTACGAAGCTATTAGGTAAAAAAACCTTAGGCTTAAGTTATGGGTTAGTCGCAACTGATTTAATTATGGCGCCTGCCATTGTGAGTGTGACGGGTCGAATCGGGGGGATTATTTATCCCATTATTCGAGGCATTGCAGACTCCTACGAAAGTTTACCCTTTGATAAATCTGCACGTAAAATTGCGGCATTTTTAACAGTCACTACTTTTCAATGTAGTGCAGTGACTTGCGCCATGTTCATGACGGCAATGGCTGCAAATCCTTTAATTGCGGATTTTGTTGCCAAGCAATCTGATAGTTACACTATATTAAAAGAATTCAGCTGGACCATGTGGGCATTAGCTGCTCTTGTACCAGGTCTAGTAAGCCTTATCGTGATTCCTTGGGTGGTTTATAAAATTTACCCTCCTGAAATCAAAGAAACCCCAATGGCTTCTCAAATTGCCTCTGACAAACTTAAAGAGATGGGCAAAATTAGCCTAAACGAATGGATCATGGTTGGCACCATTGCTTCGTTACTGGTAATGTGGATATTTGGTAAAGATTTAGGCATTAAGCCAGTGACTGCTGCATTAGTCGGTATTGGTGCATTATTAGTTGCTCGAGTACTAGATTGGAAAAGCCTGATTAAGATGGATTCCGTTTGGGATACCTTCTTTTGGTTTGCGATTTTATTAATGATGGCTGCCAACTTGGGTGAATTAGGTGTTTCGACTTGGATCAGCCAATCGATAGAACAATCTGTCGGTGGAATGGATTGGCGTTTTGCCTTTCCTGCTATTCTACTGTTCTACTTTTACTCACATTATTTATTTGCTAGCTCAACGGCACATGTGACTTCTATGTACATTCCGTTTTTGCTGGTTTCTATCACATTAGGCACGCCGCCTTTATTAGCTGTGTTGTGCTTAACTTTCGTGAGTAATTTATATGGTGGATTAACACACTATAGTTTAACTCCTGCGCCTTTATTGTTTGGTGCCGGTTATGTCAACATCAAAGACTGGTGGAAAATTGGCTTTATCGTCAGTGTAATCAACATCGTTATTTGGTCGACTGTTGGCTTAGTGTGGTGGAAATTCTTAGGCTACTGGTAGTTTTTATTTAGAAATATTAGAGAAAGATTATGGCATCATCGATTAATGTTAATTTACCGCCTGATGTATTAGAGGCAATTAACAAGGTTTCTGCTCAAATGCGCTTAACTTCAGAAGAATTTGTGCAAATGGCGTTAAGCTTTTTTATGCAACAAAATCTTGCTGAATTGGCCATTATTGCATTAGAAAGAACCGATGATGGTGCCACTCCCTTTGATTACTCCGATATTCAGCAAGACTATGAATTAGGCTTTTCTATTCATCCTGATGCAAAAGAAGAACTCGAACAATTAGATCCTTCTCAACAAGCTAGCCTACTTGAATCTTTATTCATGAAGATTACTGAGCAAGATAGCGACGAAGGCTTAGATTTAGTTTTACAAGATTCGGAAAATGCTCAGTTAATTTACTCTAGGTTAGCTGAAATCGATATTGTCTACGCTCTTTCGGAAAAAGGGGTTACAGTTTATCTGATACACCCTTTTATCGAGCTAGAACCTGCTTCTGATGATTTTCATCCAGACGATTCAGTCGTTGAGCAAGATGATTATGATGATTATTCAGATAACGATGATGAATCTTATCGTAATCATTAATAATTAAGGGCAATATTTGCGAATGTCTTCTTTGATTTTTGCCATATTGCCTTCTCTTTCTTTTTGATTGTCATTTTCATCATGACTCTGCTCCAGAGCATGAAACAAATCTTTAGATTCCTGGCAATTGTGTTGTTGAATAAGTGACATATCTTCTTGGGCATTTTTTAATGCAATAGCTTTAGATGGTGCTTGTGGCATTAAAGTTGAATAAGCAATTCCCCCCGGAGGCATTGGGCTATGATTTACCTGCCCTTTGTTATCTGTCCATTTATAGGTTGCTGCGTCTACCTGATAGGTTGTACAAGAGCTTAGCAATATAACTAACCCTGCAAATAAAAATAGCCTGTTCCCTATCATTTTTGTCTATCCCTATATATCATGGTTTATTCGTTATTACGCT
>CAZULF010000178.1:0-2390 GCA_964621215.1 uncultured Legionellales bacterium
AGCCTCACAAATTAAAAATATTTACACAACCTTATCCCGTAAATACACCGGAATAATTTCGGCAGCAGATAATACATTGCCGGTACTAAATTCTGGTTGCGCTAACGTAATAATATCTTGCGCCATCGGTAATAATGCCGGGTAAGTTGGATAGGTAGGTAATTCTGAAGCGTATGCCTTCCAGCCACTCCCTACCCCAATCCAAGATTCCCCTTCGCCTACTTGCTTTAATAGCGCAGTGGGATCACTTAAACGATCCTCAATAATGGCGGTCATTATAGCATTATCCTGCAAAAAATAGCCGCCCCAATAAATTTCTTTCATACGAGCATCGACGACGGTTAAGGCCTTCTTAACACCATGCAGACGATAGGCCCCTTGGGCAATAACCGCGAGTGTCGAAACGGTAACTGCAGGAAGATCTAATGCATAGCTAAGCCCTTGCGCCACCCCAATACCAATTCGTACGCCAGTAAATGCGCCTGGACCGCGAGTTAAAGCGATACCATCCACTTGTTTTAACGAAACTCCGGCTTCAGCCAATAAAGTATTCATCATCGGCAAGAGCGATTCGGCTTGCTTGCGGGGTTGGTGCTCTATATTTTGTAAAATAGTCTGCCCCAATGATAATGCAACTGAGCAAGTTTCTCCTGATGTATCGAATGCTAATATGTTCATATTAATTTTTCTTTCTCTTTGTCATGCCAGCGAAGGCTGGCATGACAAGTCTTTCATCCAACTATTTATCCTTAATAATATCCACCCCTTTAGGTGGGGCGAAAATAAAATCTGATTTAGAAACCGCCGTATTGCGTTTTACTTCACTAAAAACTATATCCGTGAGTTGACCTATTTTGTCATTAATTTGCATTTTGCTGATCATGTTTCCATTAAAATAAAAACGTATCCAGTTAAAATCTGCTTGTGGATCTTTGGGCTCTAATTGAAATTCCCGCATTTTGTTGCCTGAGGGGACTGTGGAGACAATAAAATGCTGTTGCATTTCTCTAGCTGAACTGGTGAGTAGCATGGCCGGTTGATTGCCAAAGGCTTTTTCTAACGGTTTAATTTCAACTTGTTCTAAATCCACATCGTAAATCCATAACTGATCACCATTAGTTATCAGCAATTGTCGATTCGGCGCTAAGGTATCCCAGCGTAACGAATGCGGTCGTAATAATTTCATATTGCCGTGGCTGGTTTGTAAAACGCGACCGTGGCCATCGTAAATAGTCTGTTGAAAATCGGCGGTTAAGCTGTTGAACTGACCTAATAAGTTAGCTAATTGCTGCGCTGGTGCTGCAGCCCTTGCAGAAACGCTCCATAAAGAGACACATAGAAATGTAACAAATAAAACCTGTCGCAGTAATTTCATTAATTTTCAACCTGTATTGCCGGCGCTAACACTTCACGTGAACCACCGTGGTCCATGGTGCTCACCACCCCTGCACGTTCCATATCTTCCACGATGCGAGCGGAGCGATTATAACCGATTTTAAAACGTCGTTGTATGCTAGAAATAGATACGCGACGACTTTGTATTACAAACTCGACTGCTTCATCATATAAAGAATCTTGTTCTCCGCCATCCATATCCCCGTCCATGCCCATGTTGATATCGCTATCACTACGGCTTTCAACAATTTCACTGAGATAATTTGGCGTGCCAAGCTTTTTCAATTCTGCCACCACTTTATGCACTTCGTGATCTTCAACGAAAGCACCATGCACTCGAATCGGTACGCCAGTTCCCGGGGGTAAATATAACATATCACCATGTCCAAGCAATTGCTCAGCCCCTTGTTGATCTAATATCGTGCGTGAATCGATGCGCGATGACACTTGAAACGCGATGCGAGTAGGAATGTTTGCCTTAATTAAGCCAGTGATCACATCTACCGATGGCCGTTGGGTCGCTAAAATCAAATGAATGCCTGCTGCACGGGCTTTTTGCGCAATGCGCGCAATTAATTCTTCTACTTTTTTACCAACAACCATCATCATGTCGGCAAATTCATCGATCAATACCACAATGCTCGGCAAGGTTTCGAGATAACGCGGTTCTTGGCCTGGGATCGGTGGTAATAATGGGTTAACTAACGGATCACCGTTATTTTCGGCTTCTTGAATTTTATTATTGTAGCCGGCCAGATTTCTCACACCTAATGCGGCCATCAATTGATAACGTCGATCCATTTCAGCGACACACCAACGCAAGGCATTAGCAGCTTGTTTCATATCCGTGACTACCGGTGCTAATAAATGCGGAATACCTTCATAGATTGAAAGCTCTAACATTTTGGGATCAACCATAATCAGGCGCACATCTTTTGGCGAGGCTTTATATAACAAACTTAATAACATCACATTTAAACCCACCGATTTACCTG
>CAZULF010000179.1:0-2389 GCA_964621215.1 uncultured Legionellales bacterium
GTTTAATTATCGCCTGTACAATAGGCGCAGTTGATAGTGTAATGTTTTTAATTACTTCGGTTGATTGAGGAAGTGTGATTCGTTGTTCCTCAATCCTCGCTCCAAAAAACAAAATCATTATTAATATGCCGTAACTATATATCTCGGAATCGATTCCATACGGGTGACCTTGAGCTATTTCTGGTGCAAGATAAATAGAGTGATCTTTTATGCCGGTATAAGTTGTTAAGTCATTTTCATCCAGTTTATTTATATAGCTAGGATCCATTAGTAAAGAAACAAATGGTCGTTGATTATCGTCTTCATTCCAATCAAGAGCAACTCTATTTATGGTTAGATGCTGATGTACATATTTTTTTGCGTGTAACTCGGCTAAATGATTAATGATAGCATATGCAATATGTGTTTTTTTATCGATATTTTCGGTTGGGGATAATAGCTCCTCCAGATCGGATGAACGGTCAGGCAATATTAAAAAAGTTGTTGCATTATTTGCGGGTAGCACTAATGTAGGTATTCGTTTTGGGTGTAGAGTTTCTAGTGATTCCATTAACTCTTTTGCTGCTTGTGCTTTTTGATTTTTTTCAGCAATCACGATAGTTTCTTGTGGGTTTTTAGGATTCTTTTGCTCTATGGTATCAAAGTATTCTAAAACTAATAGCGGAGAGGCATAACCTGTTACAAATAACTCGTTATTTATTATACGTACTTTACCAATAGCCTCACCCCACGGACAGAAAGTTATTGGATTAACCCCATTATATTTTACATAAACTTCAGCATAGCATTGGTGAGCATTGGGTACTAAAATAAAAGTATAAACTAATGTTTCATTTTGTATGAATTCGATATAATTACACTCGGTGGATCCGGTTTGTAAGAAGGTAACCAAGCTAGATTGTACAGCTTCCGGAAGCTTAGCCCCGAGAGATGTTGAGATGGGCGCAAATAATGGAAGAGTTTTTATGGGCATAATCGTCACCTATATGATGGAACAAATATATCACTCTTGTTTGATGAAGCGAAGTTGCAGTTGTAAGAACTGGAGTATTTTGAGCTTGTGTGGTCTTTTAGGTGATGTATGTGAGGTACAAGGCAATTGCATTAAAATGCACATATCAGGCACTATGGCCTAGTGTTGCTTGCGAACACGCTGTAAATACGTCCATGTACGCTCGGGTTCGGCGGCTTGCCTCGCACGGCTCGTTCTAAACACTAGGCCATAATGCCAAAGTTCTTCTGGCATCTGGATACATTTTGAATGTTGGAACAATCGCCTGTATAAGGTAGGCAGACCGGGACTATGAAGCGGTTTTCGTTAACCCATTGATTTTAAAGGATTTTTTATTTTTTCTCATATTCATCTACATAACTTCCGTAACTTTCAGCAGACGGAATTACAACCAACCGCCCATTTCAATGTTATTTATGGCGATAATGGCAGCGGCAAGACTAGCCTGCTCGAAGCTTTTTATTATTTAGCACATGCACGCTCGTTTCGTTCTCATATTTCAGACCGAGTTATACGGCAAGGTATGGAGTGTACTACACTTTTTGCAGAATTATGTTTACCCGAAAGCTTTAAAACGACGATTGGTATTGAGCGGACATTACGGGGAGAATGTAAAATCAAGCTTGGGACGAATTTAGTCAAAAGCACTGCTGAATTAGCCCGGCTTTTGCCTATACAAGTTATTAATCCGGATAGTTTTACCCTTTTGGATAGCGGTCCACGATTTCGGCGTGCTTTATTGGATTGGGGATTGTTCCACGTGGAACATCCGTTTTTTATTTCTTGGCAGCGTTTGCAACGGGCACTAAAACAACGAAATGCGGCATTAAGAGCTTATTTACCCAAAGAGCAGGTCCGTCTGTGGGATGAAGAGTTAGTGACTAGCGCCGAATTGCTCGATCATTGGCGTTCACAGTATTGTGGTTTATTAGAGAAATCCTTTAAAGACATCATGGTGGCAATGGAACCTATAAATGATATTAGTTTCGATTATCATCGTGGTTGGTCGCGTGACCGAGACTTACGAGATTTATTACAAGAGCACTTGATGCAAGATTATGAAAGAGGTTTTACCTTTTATGGCCCCCACCGTGCGGATTTAGTGCTAAAAAAGAATGGCGTGCCTTTACATGATTTTCTGTCGCGTGGACAGCAAAAACTGGTTGTTTGTGCACTTAAGTTAGCTCAAGGAGCCTTATTGCAGATTCATTCGCCTAAACGATGTATTTATTTAGTGGATGACTTACCTTCAGAATTGGGACAGCAATATCGAGAATGTGTCCTAGATTTATTGGAACAACAGCAATCTCAAGTCTTTGTTACAGCACTGGAGAGAGAGGCTATCCTGCCATTTATGAAGACTAGTAACATGGAAAT
>CAZULF010000180.1:0-2371 GCA_964621215.1 uncultured Legionellales bacterium
TAGGGGTTTTATTAGATAGCTTAAGTAAAGCATAGTATTTGGTAAGACATCCCTCAAGTGCCGTTTTCTCAAGTTCATCAAAAAGGAGCATAGCGGCTTCACATGCGTTAATGGCATTATCTAATTCAGATAATTCTCTATAAACAGACGCTAAAGTGGATAAACATTTAGCTTGTTCAAGATTTTTTTCACCATGCTTATTTTTAAATCCTTCTAGCGCAAGCAAGATTTTTGATTTGGCCTCTTGAAAATTATTGTTTTTATAAGCCGCAACACCTTCATTATAAAGTGTTAATGGATTCGTTGTCTGATAACTCTGTATTAATGCAGCAGAGGAAGTTTGGGTACATTTATCATTAATACGTTTATAGTTTTCTCGCGGAATAATCGCCCCTGTCTTTGTAAAATAATAGGGAGTTTTCCCTTCAGACCGCCAATATTGTTCGCCATAGGCAATGCCGATAATTTCATTTTTCTTTATCCCATGCTCAGTTCTACACATAATGAGAGGTATATCATTATGTATTACCTGAGTAACTTGAACATTTGCGATGGCAATTTGTTGTCTGACTGCGGGATCATCGAAAATAATGAGGTCAAGTTCATCAGGCGTAGTTGGTTCCGGTACTATATCCATAACATAAGCATCAAGATCAAATTTCTTCTCTGCAATTACAGGTCCCAATTGGCGTAACATGGATTGTTTCATGCATTCACGATAGTGTCGAGTGTCTACAGGCAGATGCTGCATAAAACGAGCCATGCCACCATAACTTAAAGCGCTAACTGCTTTTACGGATGATGGTGTTAACTCGCGAGTATGAGCCCAAGAATAAGCATAACTATCACCGGCAGAAAAGGGCTTAGCGTCATCTATCACCCCAGCATAAAAGAATAAAATGGTTCCCGCAGGAATATCTTGTGAAGCATATAAGCCATGTCCGATCTCTTCACCCATATTGCAAATAACTAGGCACGCTAAAGGACTAGCAAGACGTGCAGGAATTTTTGATTGAACAAAAGGTAGATTAGGGTTCGACTTAAGCCTTTGGACTAATGCTTCGTTATTAAGATGGGATCTTAACTCTTCAGTGTCACCCCAGGTTGATTCTGTATAGGTAATATTAAATTTTTTCTCAAACTCTTCTGGCGTTAAGTATTCAATTTCGCCACCTTCTGCTAGTGGCGTACTTGCATAAGGTATATGTGAGAGACGATTTGCTTTTACTAATTCAGTTTTATGACCCATATCGTTCATTCCTCTTTTTAAAGATATTGAGAGGCATTTTATCATGTGAAAATTAAGAAAAAATTAAGAAATTTATGTTTTATTCGGCGCGGCTCTGCAGGGGACATTTTATTAAAACTTACGTCGTCCCGCGATTTATTCGCGGGATCCTGGGTGTATCGATGCGTTCTGCATGCCGCGAACAAGTCGCGGCAAGTCGAGATGATGGGGCTTTTAGAAAATTGTCCGGTATAGAGATGCACCAATTTTAGAATGATAAGGTGAATATGTTCGTGATTATTTCAATAATCTCACTAATTTTCCAGAGTAGTTAACGATTTATTTTGCATTTCAGAAACTAAACACGTTACAAGAACTCCGCCAATACAAACCATAGACATTATTGCCATAGTCATGCTTAAGTTTGTTTTATGTATGATAATGGGGACGAGGAACGCGCCGACAAATGCACCGGCTTTGCCTATGGCAGCAGAAATACCATGGGCTTGTCCGCGTATGATCGTAGGATATATTTCAGAAGGAATTAAAAAAGTGGTACTGTTGGGACCAAAGTTAGTGAAAAAATAGCTCATGCCAAAAAGCAGTAAAAACAAGTTGATTTGCGTATAGACATTCGGAAGGAAGGCAATTATCGCAAATAATAGAGCCATCACACCAAAACCTAGAAATTGTAAAAACTTGTGTCCGATTTTATCGACAAAGAAAGCTGCCGCGGCATAACCCGGTGCAGCGAAGCAAGCAAAAATCGCAGCGGATAATAGAGTGTTTGTTAAAATATCAGCGGTTGGGCTAAGATTCTTAAGAATTAAAACCGATGAGACACTATTGCCATAAAACGCCACATCTAATAAAAACCATGCTCCAGCTGTGCCTATCAAACAAGATAACCAAGGTTGACGCCATAATGAAGGGCCTTGCGGAATAAGTTTTTTAAAGGGTAAATGAACGTTTAAATGAGATGGTTTTAGCGTTGTTTGAATTTCTTTTTGTTTAGCCATCAAATAATGTGGCGACTCATTAATTTTGCGTCGCAACCAAAAGACTGAGGCAGCAGGAATAGCACCTAAACCTAATAATGTTCGCCAAATAATATCAGGGGAAATATGTAAATATAAAAATAGT
>CAZULF010000181.1:0-2354 GCA_964621215.1 uncultured Legionellales bacterium
AAAGTTGCTGAGGCCATTAAAAATGGTCTGGTAGAATATATACCTAAAGACACACAAGATTTAAAAAATTGGACAGAACTGATAACGGTTATTCCCTTAAGCAATTCCGCTGGTGTACAAGCCCATACGTTTAGAGATTTGGTCTTTGCCGATCTAAGAGACAAAACGAACGCTTTTATAATGATAAACAGCGCATTTAAAAATGAAAAAGAATATCAAGTTGCTACTGCTATTGCTCGCTATCAATTAAAGGGTAGAACGGAGATATTATATTTTTACGCCATTTCAGGGCCAAAGGATTTGGTTAGTATTCAATATATTAGAGCAGTTTCTCCAAAAGAAGATCTCCCTAAATTAATTGATCAATTAAGCGCGATTTTTGCTCAAAACGTTAAGATTATAAAAGAATGATTTACATTTTGAATTTAGCATCACACCTAAAATAATAATAGAGATTAAAAATAAATAAAGCGGATAAACCAGTGAATGAATGGATTCTGTTCCATCGAAACGATGAAACATCACACCGAAATTTAAGGCACTTGCCAAAGCAAAAGCGGCCCATCCCATCAAGCTTTCTGATTGTGGATTAAGATAGCTTTTACGAATAGTAGGTAGTGCACCCACACCGTCAATTAAAATACTCAGCCATAATGCCAAGATAATCATATCTAGAAATAACCACAAACCTAAACCAATAAATGCAGAGATAAAGCAAAAGATATCAAATTTGCTGGTACCACCTTCTCCATACCAATAAGAGAGAATAGCCACAGTACTTGGACCAATCATGTATACAATTGGGACACAAATGGTCATCCAATCATAGTCGCTAAGCTCAAAGCTTGTAAAACACAAAACAGTGCCAAGAATTGACCATATTAGCCAAGTAACTCTGTTTGGCTTACTTTTGCCTTTGATAATGTCAGTAATATAGGGAAGATAACCAGCAATAGAAATCAATGTTGCTATAACGATAAGAATGGCATCAAGGGTTAACATGGTGCGCGGAAAAGTGCCGCAAATACCTCTTTTTTACTTCAGACAAGGCATTATACCATATAACCCGTGAAAAAAGTTATATAAAGTTAACTAAATAAATTGTATTTGTCAGTACTATTTTGGTTTGTGCGGACGTGCTTCGCGACTACCACCTGATATCCATTTGAGCAAATCAGTAGGGACAACTTTGGGGGTGTTCTTGGGTTGATTAGGTAACATTTTTCTTCCTTGAGATGGTTAATAGAAAGATGAAGATTTTACCCCCTCATTTTGATTAGGAAAAATTATTCTGTCAATTTCAGGAATAATATTTTTATAAAAATATTATACTGATAATATCAGGCAATCTTCTGGCTAGCTGTTAGCTAGCCAGTGATTTGTCTGACAACCTACATGATACGGCGGCGTTGTGTTCTTTGTTGAGGGGAGGGACTTCTTGAAGAAGAATCGCTAGAGCTGGAACTATTTGAGGCATTGCTGCTGCGGCTATGACTACGACTACGATTTAGTTGGTCATCTTCGCTATCATGCTCAGAGCTATATTCACCTTCTTCTTTACTACTACTTTGCTCATTGTCATAGTCCACTTCTTGTTCTGAGTCAGAATCGAGATCTTCACTATGTTCAGCTGATTGAGATAATTGATTTACCTCTGCTCTGCGCATATCTGCACTAGGCGTGAAATATCTTGCTTGATGTTGAAGCGTTGCATTTTCTTCTTCACTTTCAGCCTCAGATACGTGCTCAGGTGTCGTTTCTAAAGGAACAAAGTCTTCAGATATTCCAGTGGTTGCAGAAGGTTGTTTAACGGTGAGACGTACTATGTATTTAGATTTATCCGTTTCTTCATGTGCTGCTTCCTGAAGTTGAGTCGCTTCTTTTTCAGCATCACTTTTTTCATCAAGTTTTGCTTCTAGATCGGAAGTAGGCAATAGAGGCTCTGAATTTACTACAGGCTCATTACTTTTTACGAGCTTTGGTTCTTCTAGAGTAGGTTCTTTGTTGATTTGATTATCCGTTTTAGGTTTTAGCTCGGGATTTGGAGTAGGTGTTTTTTCAGGTTCTGGCTCTTGGTTATCCTTAAGTTTCTCTTCTGGTTTAGGTTGCTCAGATTTTTTGAGCTTTGAAGCAAGAAACTGGGATATACTAGGCGCGATTTGATTGCCAAGTAAGCCTAATCCAGATCCAGCTAATAAACTACCTAATGTCGACCCGATATTTGCCGTAAGGAATGCTGGTGTGACAGAAAAGAAAGGTTGAATTATGCCGGCAACCAAACCACCAAATGCCATATATTTAACATTTTTTCTGGCAAAAGCAGTAACCGCTTTATTAATCCAGCCTCTGTTTTT
>CAZULF010000182.1:0-2326 GCA_964621215.1 uncultured Legionellales bacterium
AATTAGCGCGCTTGAGTATCAATCTCTTACCCGTGCAATACAAGCAGCTGGGCAACCAAAGCAAATGGCTACTCTGGAAAATGAATTTAAAACGGGTTGTGATCGTGTTCTTCAACAGAATTTAACGCTTAAAACTTTGCCTGATGTAATCAGAGCTGAATATACTGCTAACGATAAAAATCAGGAACATTGCAATAACCTTAAAACCAAGATGGGCTTGATAAAAGCATGTTTAAAACAATATAAGAAAACAACGGTTATTGGCGCAACTCCCGACGAAATACAGAAACAGCATCAAGATATTGATGTTTGTATGCGAGAAATATCTTTGTTAGAAAAAAAATTACTGCAAATATTAAAAACCAACATTGCTGATGATGCAATACAACAACAGAAAAAAGTATTCGATAAAAATTGCCAGGATATTTGTAATAAACATCTTCCGACACACTTTAAAGCTGATATGGCTTATACACAATGTGCCATCTATTTAGGTGAAAAAAAGCGTACAGAACTCTATCAAGCTAATCCACAACCACATCCTCAAGAAATAGAAGAAATTGTTCGACAAGAATTATCATCTATCCAGACTTTGCAAAAAGACATCCAGGCAATAAAAAAAACCATTACAAGATTATCAAGCCTGGCTTGAAACAAAAGGACCCTCTACTACGAATAGAGCTGCTAAAGCAGCCATTATCGATGTTTTAGTTAATATCTCCGAATTAGAGCGAGGTTTCTGGGATGGCGTGAAAAATAAAAAAGATATCGCTACGCCAGAAGAAATGGCTAGATTCAAAGCCGCTTTCGCTAAAAATTGCGAAAGCATTCTTAATGACAAATTATCGGGAAAAAGTTCTTGGATGTCAGAGAAAAAACATCCTGAACACCGCACGCAAAAAGAAGCTGCGCTAAACGCAGTTAAAGCGCAATTAGAAAATTTCAGCAGCGCAGATATTTCACGACAATCTCAAGCGTCTTCAATGTAGCCATGCACTATTGATGCTCTCTCGTTTCACTAAACTGAATATCCGGCCAACGTTCCATGGTTAAATTAAGATTAATCATCGTGGGCGCCAAATAAGTAAGATTATCACCACCATCCAGCGCTAAATTACCCATCGCTTTTTGTTTAAACTCTTCTAGTTTTTTAGCATTATCACAACGAACCCAGCGCGCGGTAGAAACAGAGATATTATCGTAGGCACAATCAACATTGTACTCGTGTTTCAACCGATAGGCAACCACATCAAATTGCAGAATACCTACTGCCCCCAATATCAAGTCATTACTCACTAATGGACGGAAAACTTGCGTAGCACCCTCTTCTGATAATTCAATCAAGCCTTTTTGCAGAGCTTTCATTTTTAACGGATCGCGCAAACGTACACGCTTAAACAATTCCGGTGCAAAATAGGGAATACCGGTAAATTGCAGCATTTCTCCTTGAGTAAACGTATCGCCAATTTGAATGGTACCATGATTGTGCAGCCCAATAATATCGCCCGCAAACGCTTCATCGACTAATGTACGATCGCCTGCCATAAAAGTTAGCGCATTACGCAACTGCACCTCGCGATTTAAGCGCACATGTTGCACTTTCATACCATTGTTATATTTTCCCGAGCAAATACGTAGAAAAGCAATTCGATCGCGGTGAGCTGGATCCATGTTAGCTTGAATTTTAAAAACGAAACCTGAAAATTTTTCTTCTGTCGCTTCAACCATGCGTGTTTTTGTCAAACGAGGTAATGGTGCAGGAGCTTCTTCGACGAATAAATCTAACATTTGTCGAATACCAAAAGTTGACAAAGCTGAACCAAAAAATACCGGGGTTTGTTTGCCTGCTAAATAAGCTTGTTTATCGAATACATGACTAGCCCCTTTTACTAATTCGATTTCATCTCGCAATGCTTGTGCTTGACCATCTAATAAAATATCAAGCTCAGGATTATCGAGACCTTGAATGTATTTTTCTTCATGCACGCGTTCGCTTTTACCGTGTTCAAATAAGTAAATGCGATCTTCATATAAATGATAAATACCTTTGAAAATCTTTCCCATGCCGATGGGCCAAGTGATGGGCGCACATTGTATTTTTAGCACAGTTTCAATTTCATCGAGTAATTCAATCGGTTCGCGACTGTCGCGATCTAATTTATTGATGAACGTTAAAATAGGGGTGTCACGCAAACGACACACTTCTAATAGTTTGATGGTACGTGATTCTACCCCTTTTACCGCATCGATGACCATCACGGCAGAATCCACTGCAGTCAACGTCCGATAGGTGTCTTCCGAGAAATCTTCGTGGCCTGGTGTATCT
>CAZULF010000183.1:0-2286 GCA_964621215.1 uncultured Legionellales bacterium
GGTGATACAATCGAGCGGACTTGTTGGAGGCTATATGTGGGGACCAACCCGCAAGACGGCCATCATTGGATGGGAAGGCGCACAGGTGGATAGTATGGAAAGCTTAAGGCATAAGGCATAAAGCATAAAGCGCAAGGCATAAAGCTTAAAGCGCAAGGCATAAAGCTTAAAGCGCAAGGCATAAAGCATAAAGCGCAAGGCATAAAGCTTAAAGCTTAAAGCTAAAGCATTAGATTTATTTTGTTATGATTGTTCACTCATCACTAACAGATTATGATGTACGATTACTCATTCGTAACAATAAAATCAATTATGCGGGGAATAATAAACTAAAAATATTTGGGCTGCTCTCTTGCCCTTCTGGTAAGCGAATGAAAAAAGTAAATCGTGTGTTTTTTAATTCGGAACAAGAAGCCCGGCATTATGGTTATAGACCTTGTGGTATTTGTTTACCAGAAAAATATAAAGAATGGAAAAATGGATCTTTTTAATCAGGAAACCGCTGAAGTCAATCTCCTCCCCTATGATGGCACTGTCATTTATTACGGAAAGATAATGAATATCAATAAGGCTGATTTTTATTATAAAATATTCATGGACACCATTGACTGGCGCAATGACGAGGCGATCATTTTTGGAAAGAAAATAATTACAAAAAGGAAAGTAGCCTGGTATGGTGAGAAACCCTTTCCATACACGTATAGCAACACTACTAAACATGCACTCCCCTGGACAAAAGAATTATTGGAACTTAAAACGCAGATTGAGTCTGCCACAAACGAAACCTATAATTCCTGCTTACTTAACCTATATCATAATGGCAGTGAGGGTATGGCCTGGCACAGCGATGGCGAAAAAGAATTAAAGAAAAACGGAGCGATTGCATCTGTTAGTCTGGGAGCAGTTCGAAAGTTCGCCTTCAAACATAAAGTCAATGCAGTTACTAGCTCTATCGTTCTGGAACATGGCAGTTTACTGGTGATGAAAGGTGAAACACAAACACATTGGCTTCACCGTTTACCTCCAACCACCCTGGTTACAACACCCCGCGTTAATCTCACATTCAGAACCATCAATGATAGATGAATTAAAAGCAAAAAGCCGCCAGCACGCTGGCGACTTTTTCTTCCAATCACACTAAACACTACCAGCAGTAGTCTATATTTTTGTTGTCACAGGTGTAACACCTGAATGCTCGTCCTCATCATTGTCAACAATTTTCATGCGCACCTTTGGCCAAAGCACCTCCCGATAAGAAATCAGGACAATGACAACGGCAACAGTTATTAAAACAAGGGCACTAATTCCTGCAGAGATTGGTTTAGCAAAAAGATCACCGGTAGTATACACCAGCAATATAAGCGACACCGAAAACGGCATTGAACAGGCAAGCAGATTCATGGCAAACTCCTGATCGAAAGTCTTCTCACCTTTCGTTTCCAGCTTCTTTTCCATTTGCCCAACCGCTTCCATGTGGGCAAACGGCCAGAAACTACAAGCGCTTTGCGGAAACACAACAATTAACAATGCAGTAGCTAGATCTTTCACCGGAAAAAAATACAGCACCAATGCACTGATCAAAAACGCTATGCCGGAACGAAAAAACAAAAAGGAGAATATTGTCTTCACCTGATCCCAGGTAAGTCTAATGGAAATACCTATGAACAATAAAATCAAAGGAGTCATGATCAGACTAAGTCTATCAATGGTGAGACCTACTGCCTGCGGAAACGAAGCCAACGAAATTCCAAACGACAACATACCTATGGCAACAATGATTGCCATGTTGACCGGCTCATTCACAATTGAAAGCAATAAATCTTTTACTTTGGATTGTTTGCTGACCTGAACCTGATGATTTACCTGGTAAAACCAGCGCATGGCAATTGTGTAAGAGATAATCAATACAAAAATTTTATTTCCTACATCAGCCAACGCGGCCATCGCCAGCGGACCCTGACCACTAAACTCTACAATAAATGGAAAACAGGATAGACCCGGAGCCAATGAAGGTATGAGCATGACCAATGTTCGATATCGTTCCGGTTGAATACCAAACATGGATTGAATTGGCAATTTGACAACCAGAAAATGCATCACCAGATTAAAACACAAAGACATCACCGGAATAACAATCAATTCTGAATCAAACTCTATCTGCAACAAGGCTATAAATATGGTAGCCGGCAGTGCCAGACTCAAAATGATAGTCTTCAATCCATCGCGATGGTCCTTTGATTTAAATCGCTTCTGCAACAAATATCCAATTGCAATCAGCAATAACAG
>CAZULF010000184.1:0-2278 GCA_964621215.1 uncultured Legionellales bacterium
TGGCGGTGCCGTAACCTTCATGGATATGTCCGCAAATCACGTATCGTGGCTTAACTGTTTCAATACGTTTTAACAATGAAGTACAACCGCTGTGCTGGCCTGGTCAGGCAATGCCGGAGGTTGGCGTAGGTATTGGCATAGACATCTGCAAAGTGGTCATTCGAAAAAAAGCTCAGTTCAGTTATAGCGGTACTTTTAAATTTGTGGCGAATTGTTTTTATTTGTTGATAGTTGTTCGAGGCGCTCACAAGGTTTTCCTTGTTGTAAAATCACCTGCTAACCCCCAATATGACTACAAGTACATATCCCGCTAAACGAAGCGCATTAGCAGCAGTTTATAAAGTATCTCAGAACACGTTTCAGATTTGGTTGCAAAACATTGGAATTGAACATAGCCGAACGTTGAGTCCGAAAACAAGATTATAATCCAGAATTATGATTTGCCTAGCGATATAAAAATAAAAACATAAATAGAGCATTTTGTAATTTAAAACAGGTCTTGTATTAAGATTTCAGCAGCTTTTGTGCAACCTAAATGACCTATTCGTTAATGAAGAAACTTACGATCGCTATAATAATTGCTTATTGCTTCATTTCCATCTTTGGCGTTGCCCAAGAGGTAAGGCTCGTACAAACTCTACAGCATTCTAAGCCAGCCTATGCAGCCCAGTTTAGTCCAGATGGTAAATACGTAATAACCGCGTCTGGATATTCTGATGCAAAATTGTGGGACCCAATCAGTGGAGCACTGATAAAAGAGATGGGAAAGTTGGGCGGTTATGCGTTCCCCTGGGCTAAGGATTTAAAAGGTACCTATGTCTTGGGTATATCAGAGAGGGAACCAGCAGTGAAAATATGTATGGTGCCCAGCGGAATTTATTATTCTATCAAGACAAATCATACGGACCTGCATCTATTTGGTGGAGTTCAGATTAGCCCTGATTATGGTTACATGGTGACCTACTCACAAGATCGTACTGCAAAAGTATGGGAGATAAAAACTGAAAAAATGGTAAGCCATTTCACTAAGCACACGGATGTAATTACTTCGGCAGAGTTTAGTCCCGATGGGAATCTTATAGTAACCGCATCCGCTGACAAAACGGTTAAAGTGTGGACCATTACCAATGATAGGTTGTTATTAGATTTACAACACGGTGGTGCTGTGAGGTACGCTCAATTCAGCCCTGATGGAAAATACATAGTAACCACCGAGGACAAAACAGTAAACATATGGGATGCATCTACCGGAGCACTTTTGCGAAAATTAAGCGGGCATACGGGTGTGGTTTATAAAGCTAGGTTCAGTCCTGATGGACAATATGTAGTCTCCGCCGCCAGTGATGACACCGCTAAAATATGGGTTACTTCTACTGGGAAATTGGTTACTACCATACAGGGACATACGAAGTTGGTATATTCAGCAGCTTTTAGCCTGGATGGAAAATATATCGTTACGGCCTCCTTAGATAAAACAGTGAAAATCTGGGAGGTCAACTTGGGGATTATTGGGAATGCGCCAAGACCAAGCGCCCCTCCTAATCTGGAGGTTAATTCAATATCTTTTTCTGATATGAGCGGTAATGGCAATAATATCCTTGACGCTAACGAAAAAGCGTCAATTAGTTTTACGCTGAGAAACTCTGGTAAAGGCGAAGCATTTAACCTCAATACAAAAATACGATTACTCAATACAATACAAGGAATTGAATACGCGAAACAACAAAGCATAAATCATCTCACTGGCGGCGATAGCACTATCGTAACCATTCCTGTATCAGGGAATGTGGATGTGGAATCAGGCCTTGCCGAATTCGAAGTGGTAGTAACGGAAAGTAATGGCTTTGATTCCGACCCTATAAGGATTTCCTTAAACACTCAAAAGTTAAAAACTCCGCAGCTAGTTATTGCCGATCACAAATTCTCGACAGCCCAAGGGGGTAAAATAAAAACGTTGCAGCCAATCTCTTTGGAGTTAATCCTGCAAAATCGCGGCCAAGGTATTGCAGCAGATGTTAGTGTCAGTTTCAATAATCCCCCTAATGTATTTCAGGGTAGCACAAATACCATCAACATTGCCAGACTCGCCCCTAACGAAAGCAAAATCCTAAAGTATGAGTTCTTCACTAATAAGATGTACACAGCCAATGAAATTCCGATTGACGTGGTGGTCGCCGAGAGTTACGGAAAATACGGCGAAAAGCGTACCCTAAGTGTTTCGTTAGAAAAGACATTGGCAAAAACAGTTGCCTTGACCGTTTCTGGACAGGCGGATAGT
>CAZULF010000185.1:0-2270 GCA_964621215.1 uncultured Legionellales bacterium
CGGCAACGATTTGAATAGGATGTTTTTTATTCGCTTCATAAAATGCGCGTAAAATATTACGTCCAATACGGCCATAACCATTAATTGCAACACGAATTGTCATTTTGTTTCTCCTCGTAAAAATATTAAAGCAACGATAATGCTGTTTCCACAATGTGTTCGACGGTAAACCCTAATGCTTTAAATACCGCTGCTGCTGGTGCTGACTCACCATAACGATTTAAGCCAATGATTTTACCTTGTAATCCTACGTATTTATACCAATAATCGGCCGCTGCGGCTTCAATAGCAACACGACGGGTAATATCAGGCGGTAATACGCTGTGACGATAAGCTTCGTCTTGCGCATCAAATACTTCAGTACATGGCATCGAAACGACTTGTACTCGAATATCACGTTGACGTAAAACTTCAGCTGCTTGCATAGCCAAAGACACTTCTGAACCGGTCGCGATTAAAATCACATCCGGACAATCTTCACCCCCACTTAAGGTGTATCCACCGCGACTAATTGCTGCAACTTGTTTTGCACTGCGCGGCTGACAGGGTAATGCCTGACGTGATAATAATAATGAAATTGGGCCTGTGCGATGCTCGATGGACTGTTGCCAAGCTACGGCAGTTTCAACCGCATCGCAAGGACGCCACACCGTCATATTGGGTGTTAATCGTAACATCGCTGCATGTTCAACTGGTTGATGGGTAGGGCCATCTTCACCCAAACCAATCGAATCGTGCGTATACACAAAAATCACTTGTTGATGCATGATTGCAGCCATACGCACGGCATTGCGCGCATAATCCACAAACGTTAAAAACGTACCGACGTAAGGAATAAATCCACCATATAAAGCGATACCATTGGCCATGGCAGACATACCAAATTCGCGCACACCAAACGAAAAATAATTACCTTGAGGATTATCTGCGCTCATCCAAATGGAACGACTCCAGTTAGTAAGATTCGATTCTGTTAGATCAGCTGAGCCACCAAATAACTCTGGCAATATAGGGGCAAAAGCATTGAGGGTATTTTGTGAAGCTTTACGTGAGGCAATATTTTCTAATTTAGCTTGCGTTTCATTAATAAAAGCTTTTGAGACTTCTTTCCATTCTATTGGTAAGTGTTTTTCCCACCGACGTGTTAAATCATTAGCACGATCGGGATAGGCTTTCTGATATTGGTTCCACATCGTTTGCCATGCAGCATAACGCTCTGCGCCAGCTTTTTTCGCATCCCAAGCTGCATACATTTCATCAGGAATCACAAACGGGGGATAAGACCATCCTAAATTTTTTCGCGTTGCTTCAATTTCTTCTTTGCCTAAGGGTGAACCATGACATTTATGTGAATCGGCCGCATGCGGGGCACCAAAACCAATAGTGGTTTTGCAGCAAATTAATGTCGGTTTATCTTTCACTGCTTTAGCAGCTGTAATTGCTTGTAAAACTGCTTCTGATGAATGACCATCCACATGCGGAATCACATGCCAACCATACGCTTCAAAGCGCCCAGGTGTATCATCAGTAAACCAAGCTTCAACATGACCATCGATCGAAATACCATTATCATCCCAAAATGCGATCAACTTACCCAACTCTAAGGTTCCAGCTAACGAACAGACTTCATGCGAAATCCCTTCCATTAAGCAACCGTCGCCTAAAAATACATACGTGTAATGATCAATGAGTGAAAATTCTGGCGTATTAAATTGCGCTGCCATATGCTTTTCAGCCATAGCCATACCGACTGCATTTGCCAAGCCCTGCCCGAGCGGGCCAGTCGTGGTTTCAATGCCGGGAGCGTAACCGTATTCTGGATGACCGGGCGTTTTGGAATGCAGTTGTCTGAAATGCTTGAGATCATCCATACTCATGTCATAACCGGTGAGATGTAGCAGGGAATACAACAGCATTGAGCCATGACCGTTAGATAAAATAAAACGATCTCGGTTCGGCCATTGTGGATGTGCAGGATCATGTTGTAAAAAATCATTCCACAACACTTCGGCAATATCCGCCATACCCATTGGCATGCCAGGATGACCCGAGTTAGCTTGTTGCACAGCATCCATACTTAAAAATCGGATTGCATTAGCCAGTTCGCGACGAGTGGGCATGGGAATTCCTCTACAAATTATTCTATTAGTCCAATTATTCTATCAATCCAAGGGCTTTAACCGCATCGCGTTCACTGCGCAGTTCATTCAAAGTGTTATCAAATTTTTCTTGCGCAAAAGCGTTAAACTCAATGCCTTCTACAACGTGGA
>CAZULF010000186.1:0-2264 GCA_964621215.1 uncultured Legionellales bacterium
AGCGCAAGATCCCAATGATGCCTTTTTACTTGATATGGCTTTTGTAAGTCAGGCAGATTATTTAGTTACCGGCGATCGTCGTGCTGGTTTACTGCAGCAAAAACACATTGGCCGTACACGCATTTTAATCCCCACTGTATTTTGTTCCGAGGTTATTGAGGGTTGACTGGCTGATGGCAGCGCCGACGTTAGCCGCCTTGAAATATCTTTTCGCACATTTTACTGGATACCTTCAACTCGGTGAAACATTATGTTGGATTGATCCTAGTATACCCTTAGAACATTACTTAAAAAGACAAAAACAATTTTACCAAGAACATGATGTAGCCGTAACGACTCCAACCTTACAAAGCTGCGCTAAGACATTGCATTGTCGAGCGCTAGAATTAACGATTTTATCGACGGACGATATCATTGATATCACTACCGGCAATATTAGCAATTTACACTCTATTGATGAATCCGGTACGCTACGATTATGGTCTAGTCCAATCAACTCTGCACATTTAGCCAAACTCATGCAACAACATGCACGCGAGATTAAAGCGATAGAATTGCATGATTGTTGGAATTTATTAGAACCCATACACGGGATAGCATTACCTCATTTACAAAAACTCACTATTCACCTTAAAGACTTTGAGAAACTTCATCTAAACCAATTAATTTTGGGTATTTTTTCTAGTTCGTGGCTGCCTTCTGCTTTCGAATGGTTTGAATCTGAAACGTCTGAAGAAAACTTGGGGATATTACTTAGGGCTATGCCAAGATTAGAGAGATTATCTTTATTTCCCACTAATAATACGCCAAAACCGCAAAAAGAAATCCATTTACCTGCCTTGCAAAAGTTTAGTTGCAGTACGCGTGACTCCTTTTGCGAATCAATCCATTCACATGAAAGAGCTCTAACCAAATTAAAGATCGAAAATTTTATTCTGAGACTCGAACTTGACAGTTTAGCTCCAGATTCAATAACACATCTTCATCTTCGAGGAGGAAAAGATTCTTGCGAAAAAGATGAAGTGCTACTTTGGCTTATTTCAATAAAAGCAGCATTGAATATCTAATAATTAAAAACTCCACATTACCCCTATCATTTCTCAACCGATTATTAACATCAGCAACAAAATTAAGGTCATTAACACTATCTAGAGCCACTATAATTGAAGATAGACCCGTTGTTACTTTTTCTTTACCTTGCTTGACACTGTTAAACATTTACTACTCAGCTATCATCCTCGAATTACAGCACGCTATTGTTAATGGCGCACCTAATCTCGTTAAAGTCAGTGACATTCCTTTTACAACGCTTTCTGACGCTTTTTTCGGCCCTGATGATTATTTCGACACTAATCCACGATGTGGGCAAGTTAGCGATATCCCTTTATATGAACATTTTGCTAGAAGTGATCATTGTCATTTCGGTCGTTATTCTATGCAGCTTACCCATCAGTGGCGAGTATTACCCTCGATCTATCCTACCGATGAGTTAGAATCCTATTATATTTCCACGGGTGATGAAGTAGAGATAACGTTTTATCCGCAGGATTCTGCTTATTATATTCGATTAGTGCAGAAACAGACGGCCGAAGTGATTGTTGAGGTTTTCTTCAAGCACAGTCTCATCCCCAGCAGTAATGTAGATGAGTTACCTGAGGATATTCGAACGCTTGTAGAATATTGTCGAGATGAAAGCAGAGGCGCATGTCGTCATCGATGTGTCGCTTTCGCAGAGTATATGCAAAAACATTCCCTACCTTATGAGTGGCGAATATGGACGAATGATGTCCATGTCTTTGTGTATATAAAACATGAAGAGAAATGGACGTTGTGTGACTTGGGCGGTACGGTTGGTATTAAATTAGAGATTAATAGTACACAGCTTGAAAATGCGGAAAAACACTATCGGCAACAACAGTCGCAACAAGTTTTGCCTTCATCAACGACTCTCTCCTATGACTATCTGACTCAATACTCCGCCACATCATTACTGGTGACGACAGAGGATGCTGAGGCTTTGTCTTGGGCGTTACAATATTCCTTTCAAGCAAAATCTCTGCCTTTCTTTTATATTGATCAACCTGCTTTACTGCAGTGTGAAAAACCTTTTTGGGATAAAACAGAAGGAAAAATGAAAAAAGGCCCTGGCGGACCGCTATTTGATTTCCTACAGGCAAACCACGCTCAAGCTGTGATTATCATCAACTATGAGCTGTTTGATTTAAAACAACGAGTGCACTCCCGCACGTTATTTAGCTCATCAC
>CAZULF010000187.1:0-2254 GCA_964621215.1 uncultured Legionellales bacterium
TCGGTAGTATACCTAAAAAATATATTTTGTGTTTTTATTCCCACAAAAGTAGTATTTGGTCTCGAATTACAAAAAGATACTACCGCTATTACAAGTGTAATGCTTTAATAATACAACAGAGGGTACGTCATTATGCCACTTTATCAGTATTCAAAATTAACTAATAACAGCGCTGCAGGTGTTTATGGTAGCTTCTTTGACCAGGCAAAAAAAGAACGAACACTGGAGTTGATGGTCCAGAAAATCAAGCAGTTATGTCATGCTAATCATGCAGAGTTAAAACAGCATGATGAGCTGGGACATTTGTTAAATGCAGGAATGTTAAGTGGCTGTGAGTTTATTGTGAATAGCGATCAGCTGATGCTTGATGGAAAAATTAATGCCCTTGCTAAGTTTTCATTCACATTTAAAGCAATGTTTAATATCCCTGCTGATCAGCGGCTAAAGGCATTGGGTGAGATATGCTGGAAAGTTGAAACCAAATCTATTTCGCGTGATATCGCTGAAAGAGTTTTGATAGCGGTACGAGATGAGTATCTGAAAGCAAAGACACCCAAAGCTAAATTATGATCTTTGGTGTGCTTTTATAAAAGCCACCAGTCTATCTTTGTGGTAATAAAAATACAATAGTGCAAAATAAAGTCAGCTATGATAGCATCAGGCATGGTCGCGTTCTTAATTATAATAAAATCACAAGAGGATTTGCCATGCCACAGCTTAAAGCCATCATAGAATCGCAAACAGCTTATTATTTATCCGTTATTAATCCTGAACCAACTCATCCACTTAGTCATATTTTAAAGCAAGTTTCTGTTTTTGCTCCTCCCTTAAAGCATCTTACAAAGGAATATGGCCGCAATCATGCTGTTGCTTATCTCAAAGAATATGATCAGTTACAAGATGATGAGCAAGTGCAGAAAAAATTGATGGATGATATGGCGTCTGGCGCATCTGTTTTTATATCCAGTACACACTATGCACGTGAACTAAAAATCGGCCTGATTGCTTTTCTGAGTAGTCAAGCAGTAGATGATGTGCGCCAATTAATACATAAGCAGGCAAATAAGGCATTAAAACAAGCTTCACGGCAAATGAAGAGTCAGTATAGTTCGGTGCTACCATTAGACAGTTTTATTGATAAAGAGATTGTTTCTAGTTTAGATGGTTTACAAGGCAAGAATAATAAAACAAAAGCTATTTTTGAGTTATAAATAACAAATAAAGAAGACGGGAACAAATATGTTTAGAAAAAATGTGAAAAAACTTAGCGAGTATTTAAATGAAGCGACCTTGTCTTATATAAATCAAGCAAATCGTAATAAATTTCTAGTATTTTTAAATGAAGATCTAGGTAAATTCAATCTATATAAGACAAAGGGTATTAGGCGTGCTAAGGATTTTTTTGCTCAGTATGAGGATAGTGATAGTGACACGATTCACGATCTCTTATGCCAGGAAGCAGGTCCTTTATCTGGAAGCAGTGATTACAAATCTCGCGTACTACATGCGCTAATCGCCTATACCTATCAATGTAGTCTTGATGTTTTAAGGCGCGCAATACAGTTATGTGCACAAAGCCGTCAGACTATTTCTGCCACTGTGGATCATCATGTTGTGATGACTGATGTAGAGACACTGAAGTCTATTTTACTTAATGGGTGGCTGCAAGGATGCAAAGACGATAGGAATAGTCTGAAGTATTATGTTGAAATTGAACATAACATGAATCTCATCGCAGCTCGCTTGAATTGCTCATATGATGAATTAAATGCGGCAATTTACTATTGTGAGCGTACACATCAAGGTAGGGCTGGTAACGGTTTTAAGCAACAGTTATTGCGTAAGTGTTTGGCTGAAGATGAAGGAGCGTTAAGTCAAATTAAAGTAGGCTTAGAGGAAAACAGAGCTTCAAATCATATAGAAATGAGCACGTTTTCGAAGTTATCTGGATTTTTCACAGGCTAACTAACTAGTATATGGTAGCATGTCATGCTAACAGGTCATAAATATGTTAAGATCTGTTAGTTTTTCCGTTACGCATGTTTTAGCCATTGATTGATTGCTCGCAAATCCTCTATGCTTAGTGTGCCTGCTACATTTTTCAAGTTCAGTAAATTCATTACATACGAATAACGATCTGCTGTATATTGTTGCTGGTTATGCGCAAGCGTTTTTCTTTGATTCAAGACATCAGCCATGGTTCCTATGCCAGCCTGATAACGTTCATTTGTTGTTTCTAATGATAGTTCAGCCG
>CAZULF010000188.1:0-2252 GCA_964621215.1 uncultured Legionellales bacterium
AAAGGTTACGGGTCTTTCCCACTTTAGGGGGCACCTCAGTTACGAACAAAGCACTCTAACACGCAGTCTATAGCTCTCAAAGTTCCTAAATCCATAAACCCTTCGTTGTATCAGTTTCATCCTGCGATGGAACCCTTCCGTTATTCCATTATTCTTTGTGAGGCACCATTAAATAAACGTTCAGAACATGATTGCGCGGCAACCGCTTGATTTTAGGCTAGCTATCCACAAGCCTTCGGGAATATGTATTGCGGCACAATTCGCAATTAAACATTGTATTAAGCATTTTTTAATAAATTTTAAGTACAATACGGCTAATAATAATGCAATTTGTGTAGGGGAGGGTAATTCCAATGGTTAGAACTAGAAAAACATCTATACATTCAATTCTTTCCTACTTAAATAAAAACCCACATATCACTAGAGTGGATTTAAGTGATCGCGAGCTTACTGATAGTGATGCAATAGTACTTTGTCATTATTTAAATACACACCCACAGATCAAAGCTATTGATTTAAGCAATAATGAGATTGGTGCAAAAGGTATGAGCGCCCTTGCTGACAATACCACACTAGAGGTGTTAAAAATAAATAACAATCCAGGCTTTAATCCTATGATTTGCCATGGTCAGTGGTTTATATCGATTTTGCATACATTTTTCCCTAATAAGTTTACTTCTGAAGGTTATTGTAGCGGCATGTCTACCTATGTGCTTAGGCATTATATAAAGAGCAATAGCCAGCCTAGCTTTATTCGTTTCAACATCAAGATAATAAAGTTGCACGAACTTTACATGAATTTGCGTAACTACACATTAAACCAAGATTTTTTGGATGAACCTCTATCAGAAAAAGAAGAGACAATGACACTGGCAGCAGAAAAATTTCTTGAAGCGTCATCTGAGGATGAAAAAAATGAAATTAATAAGCTGCTTGCCTTTCTAAAGAAGATCGCGCACCTTCAGAAATATCAATCTTCAGCCCGCGAAGTTTTCAATAAAAAAGCTACCACTTATTTTGCACTCAAAAAAGTTAACTCTGCTGATAATCTTTCTTTACGTTTAGAAAAACTTCGCCAACGAGCACTGAAGAGAAACGTTAACTTCGGACTCTATTGCTCTACTATTAACCCTAACCATGCAACAAGCTTGGGTTATAATTCAACACTCGATACCTGGGTATACTGTGATGCCAATCGGCTGCCAATCAAGTACTTTCCAGGAGCAGAGTTAAATGATGTTGCAGAACATGTATTTGACGGTCATCGTTTTAACAATAATAAGTCGAAAGATTTTCCTCTTCGAGTGGATGCATGCTTTGAATCAAAAATGTCGACACCCTCTAAAGCCGTATTTTCTGAATGGCCTAAATCTAAAAAAATACACCCTAACCGTCTGGGTCTGAAAGAGGCAAGACAAGCAAGCAGTCAAGGGTTTTATGCACTTCGCTCTCTTTTTATTGGATATGCAGCTATTAGTATTGCATTGGCTATTACAGCAATAAGCATCCCCTCACTTTTACCAATATTAGCCCTACCAGCACTGGCAGCGATGACCTTGGCTCCAACGGCAGGCCTTATCTTGACAGCAGGTATAATAAATATCTTTCGCAATAACAAGAAAGACAACAAGAATGATTCTACTAGATTACAACCTAATCAATTAATCGAAGAACCTATATCATCATCAAATGCTGTTGCTAAAATCAGTCCTCCGAATCAAATTCGATTGCAGCCTCAGATCGCCCTTACAAATCGCTCTATGTTTTTTGAAGATTCAAGACCGCTCATAAGAACATATACTTCTACAACCTCTACTAGCATAAGACGAGGATCCTCGCCTCTGGGGCATAGCACTATGTAATTTTGCCAAAATGATACAAAAAAGCGGGTATTTTCTTTCCTGACACAGCTAACTCCTTGCTTTTTAACAGCAAGGAGATTAATCATATCTTCTTTATTTTGCACCCATTTTTAGTGGGACAGCCCTGTATCAATTTGATAAATGGTTTGCACTGTTGCGCCGCTAATAGCATCATTATTAGCGGCGCAACAGAACAAAGAGAGCTAAGTACATGAATTTAATAGGAAGGCATGAAGAAAAAGCTATAAATGAAATCGGCAAAGTCTTTTATCATGGTACTGAAATCAAGGAACGCGATAACTGGATAGACACATTCGATACATTATCAGACGCGATGCCATCGTTACCATCATTTTATTTGCTCGTTATTGACCGAAATCCAACTTTGCC
>CAZULF010000189.1:0-2237 GCA_964621215.1 uncultured Legionellales bacterium
ATACACCAAGTGGTTCGCTACCTAAGCTTAGTTCTTCACCTAACAGCAAATTTGTATCGCAGAAATCCAGCTCCAGTAGTTGTTCATTACCGGTGTCTGTTGTTGAGGCAGGTAATCCTTTTGCGGATACGTCTGATTCTCCTTCTCCCTAGGTAGTGAAGGATGTTGTGGCATTAACTCCCCACCGGGGCGTTAACCTGTTCGCCCACACACTCATCGGGGTCGATCTTGGTCCAGCAATCGTGATTACGAGCCGGGATCAATAATCCACTTAACGGACCGGGCTTACCTTTGCGCCAGAACATTATATCAACTCGTCGATTAAACGCTTGGCCATTAGCGTATTTAAAGCTGGCATCGGGTTGCGTGTCGGCAACGGGGTAATAATTTAATTGATCCAAGCTCACACCATGGCTCCAGAGATATGACATGATGGCTTGTGCCTGCAAATTACTACGTTGCCATCTTTCTTTATCGGTACCGACATTATCTGAATGTCCTGTCACTGCCATATCCACATCACCATAGTGACGTAGCAAAGTCACTAATTGATCCAGCATAGGGTAAATAGTGTGATTTAATTGATTGGTTTCGGGATCAAACACTAAGTCACTTGGAATCACCGCTTCGACAATATCTCCCAGTTGTATAACAGTGATCCCTTGTAACGCTAGCGCGTTAATTGCTCCACGGGAGTCATAATAACTACCAATTGGCGCTCCCAACATGGCTCCTACTGCTAAACCCAAGGGAATGGAACCATTATTAATCGCTAACCCTGCTACTGCAGCCCCTGCTACAGCGCCGACGCCAGCACCGGCCGCAGCTTTAGGCGCTGCCGGCGGATAAGCACCCGGCACTCGGCTATTATCCAGACACCCAGATAACAACCCAGTACAAAGCAGTAATGATAAAAGCGAAGATTTAGTCCAGAAATTCACAAGCACATCCTTGCGGTTAGTCTTTAAGTATATGATACCTTCATTTGTGTAGCAATTCACTCCATTCCTTCACTGTCCGCTCCAAATCCGCGTAAGGTGCATTAGCGCCACCCCAAACGGGTTTTGGCCAATCGGCATCATCACGAAAACGAGCAATAATGTGAATATGCAATTGCGGCACCATATTACCTAACGCTGCGATATTAATTTTATCGCAGTGGGTTTTTGCTTTGAGTTTTTTAGCAACGGTGCTGATTTCTTGCTGGAGTATATGTTGATCATCCAGGGTTAAATCAAATATTTCAGTGATGTTTGCCCGTGTGGGCACCAATATGAGCCAGGGATAACAAGCATTATTCATTAAACGAACTTGGCATAAAGGTAACTGCAATAACAAGGCACTGTCTAGTGCCAATTGCGGATGTAATTCAAATGCAGAAGTCATAATTACTTAAAAGGCTCCTTGTTAACAGCATATTCAAATGCGCTGGCTTTTTCAATAATTTTAGCGGCAGCCAATTCGCGCAAATTCATATCCAGCGTATGCATACCCATAGATTGGCCGGTTTGTATCGCTGAGTAAATTTGTGCGATTTTATCTTCACGAATTAAATTACGAATCGCCGAATTACATATCATCACCTCAGTCGCAGCAACGCGGCCTCCACCAATGCGTTTAATTAAAGCTTGTGAAATAACAGCTTGTAATGATTCCGACAACATTGATCGCACCATTTCTTTTTCGCCAGCAGGAAAAGCATCAATGATACGGTTAATAGTTTTCGCAGCGGAATTGGTATGCAAAGTTGCAAATACCAAGTGACCTGTTTCTGCCGCGGTAAGGGCTAAGTGGATGGTTTCAGGATCGCGCATTTCACCGACGAGAATAATATCAGGGTCTTCACGCAATACGGCGCGTAATGCATTATTAAAACTTAATGTATGACGGTGTACTTCACGCTGATTAATTAGACACTTATCGCTGGTATGTAAAAATTCTATAGGATCTTCAATGGTTACAATATGTTCATAACGTGAGTGATTAATACTATCAATCATGGCAGCAAGTGAGGTGCTTTTACCTGAACCCGTGGGGCCGGTTACCAAAATAAGACCATTTTTTTTATGACACAGATCTTTAAGCGTTTCAGGTAATCCTAAGTCAGAAAAGGAAGCAATTTTACTGGGAATAGTACGTAATACTGCCGCAGGGCCGCGATCTTGCTGGAATACATTAACCCGGAAGCGAGCGGTATCTTTTAGTTCATAGGAAAAATCCAGCTCTAGTGTTTCTTC
>CAZULF010000190.1:0-2191 GCA_964621215.1 uncultured Legionellales bacterium
CGTAGGGGATGTAGCAGGTGCTGCAGTCGAGGGGGTTGCAGATGTTGCTGGTGGATTATTCGGATTGCAATATAAATCTAATTCTTGTTTCGTTTTACTAATTTGTTGCTGCCGCTCATTATCATTAAAATAATGCGTTTTTCCATTGGGTAATACTTGGTAAACACGACGACCCGTTTCGATCAGCATAGAGTAATTGTATTTTAAATCGGTACAATACTTTTCTAGTTTCTGTTGTTGGTCAATCGCTTGCTGTTTCTGCTCTGGTGTGGGTGGTGGCGCAGAGCCGGACGATGAGGCTTCTTCCTCAGGCGGGGTCGTTGTTGCTTCACTCGCATTGGTTATCAGCGGTGTAGGGGCTGCCAAATTGATAATTTGGGCGTTTTCTTGGTTGGGGCTATCGGAATAATGTACAACGCCATTAGCATCCGTCCAGGTGTAGACTTCAGCATGAGCGATGGACGTTAACGATAGCGCCAACAATAAAACCATTCCGATAACGTGTCGTCCCGCGGCTTGTCCGCGGGATCCATGAATTTCGAGGTGTTCTGGATCCCGCGGACAAGCCGCGGGACGACGAAACGAAAGAATACGTTTATTTCTCATCATCCCAGCTCAATGTGCCACCGGCTTGATATTCAATTACTCGGGTTTCGAAGAAATTCTTTTCTTTCTTCAAATCCATCATTTCGCTCATCCACGGGAATGGATTTTCAGCACCCGGATATTGTTCTGGCAAACCAATCTGCAAGCAGCGGCGATTAGCAATAAAGTGGAGATATTCTTTAAACATGTCTGAATTCATACCAAGAATTCCACGTGGCATGGTATCAATAGCATATTGATGTTCCATTTCCACGCCTTGTTTAATCAGCGCGATCATTTCATTTTGGAATGCTTTAGTCCACAAGTGTGGATTTTCGATTTTGATTTGGTTAATCACATCGATACCAAAATTCATGTGCATGGATTCATCGCGTAAAATATATTGGAATTGTTCAGACGTTCCCACCATTTTATTGCGGCGTCCCATCGATAAAATTTGGGTAAAACCAACGTAAAAGAAAATGCCTTCAAATATCACATAGAAAGCAATTAAATCACGTAATAAACGTTGATCTGCTTCTGGTGTGCCCGTATGGAAGTTAGGATCACCCAAGCTTTCAGTAAATGGTAACGCCCAAGCGGCCTTGCGTGCAACAGAGGGCACTTCGCGATACATATTAAATACTTCAGCTTCGTCTAAGCCTAAACTTTCGATGACATATTGGTAAGCATGCGTATGCAATGCTTCTTCAAATGCTTGACGCAATAAATATTGACGGCATTCAGGATTAGTAATATGTCGATAAACAGCTAATACTAAATTATTTGCCACCAACGAATCAGCGGTTGAAAAAAAGCCTAAGTTACGCAAGATAATTTGGCGCTCATCTGCAGTCAGTCCTTTAGGATCAAACCATAACGCCACGTCAGCTGCCATATTAATTTCATTGGGCATCCAGTGGTTAGCACAAGCAGACAGATATTTATCCCATGCCCATTTATATTTAAAAGGCACTAGCTGATTTAAGTCAGCGCGACAATTAATAATTTTTTTATCGTCTACTTGCACGCGCGCAGCGCCCATTTCTATTTGCTCTAGACCGGTTACACCGCCCTTAGTCGCCGTGGTTTTATTTGACTTTTCTCGCGGTAAATCGGCTGCCGCGTGCTCAGCCATTTTTGTTTCTGCCATGGTAGTCTCCGTAGTTATATTAGTGTCATCTGTGTTACTGACACGCCTCACAATCTGGGTCATCGATAGAGCACGCTTTCGGTGCCGTATCTTCTAATTTCACAGCGTTAAGAGCACTGTCATGAATGGTTGATTTCTCAGCATTGGTTGCCCCCATACTGCGTAAGTAATAGGTTGTTTTCAATCCACGTACCCATGCCAAGCGATAAATTGCATCAAGCTTTTTACCAGAAGGTTGAGCCATGTATAAGTTCAATGACTGAGCCTGATCAATCCATTTTTGACGACGTGAAGCGGCTTCAATCAACCAGGTTGGATCCACTTCAAACGCAGTGGCATAACGGCGTTTCAATGCATCGGGTATGCGTGCAATAGCCGATACGCTACCGTTATAATATTTCAAATCGTTAATCATCACGGGATCCCATAATCCAAGCTGTTTCAAATCTTCCA
>CAZULF010000191.1:0-2133 GCA_964621215.1 uncultured Legionellales bacterium
GAGTACTATATTATGGAAAATGGGAAATAAACCCGATGCAAAGAAAATTTTGGAATCGGCATTGCAAAGAGCGCCGAATGATCCTGATTTATTGAGTACCATGCAAAGTTTCACATTAAAGGGAAAATAAAAGTGCGTTCTATATTTATCGATGGATTGAAATTATTTACTCTAGCAACTCTCATTACTCTAACTGGTTGTGCGACACTCTCACCAAGTGCTTCTTCCACTCCATCGCAACCTGCTGTTTCATGGCAACAACGTCAGCAACAATTACAAAATATTACTGCCTGGCAATTACGCGGTGTGATCGGTGTTCAGCAGCCAGATAAAAATGATAGTGCTTCAATTAATTGGCAGCAGCTGGATGCGCAGCATTATGCCTTGCGTTTGTTCGGACCTTTCGGCGCCGGTGCAGTAGACGTTCAAGGCGCACCGGGTCGCGTCTCGCTGGAAAGTAGTTCGCAACCAAAACCGATGGTCGCTGCTGATGCAGAATCATTGATCGCTCAACAAACGGGTTGGAATATGCCCGTAGGCTATTTATATTATTGGGTGCGTGGTATACCCGCAGCCGGTGTTGGCAGTCGTACTACGCTTGATAAACAGAATCGATTGAGTGTATTAAATCAAGCGGGGTGGGAAGTAGAATATCTAGGTTACAGTTCTGTCAATGGAATTGATTTACCCGATAAGCTAGTGCTCACCAATGCTAATTTTAGAGTGAAGTTAGTGATTAAGAGTTGGTTGCTGTAGAGGTGTAATTGAACTGGATGCCAGCCTTCGCTGGCATGACAAAAACTACGCTGGCATCCAGCTCAAAAAAATTCTACTCGTGCGTTCTCACAACCAACACATCACACGTCGCACTATGCACCACTGCAGCAGCAGTAGAACCTAATAAGACTTCCAAACCATGTCGACCATGACTACCAATAATAATTAAATCGATATTTAAGTCTTCTACTACTTTCATGATACATGCTTTGACGGAACCTAACTCAATGCGCTGATCCGCATCAGCGATTCCTAATTCTTTACCCAACTCAGTTAAATTTGCACGCGCTTGTCCTAGCATTTCTTCTTCCAGATTAATGCTACCCATATATCCCATGGCATACGCGGGTAAAGGTTCCACTACGTGCAATACAGTTAAACGTGCACCGGTTTGCTTTGCCAATTTTAAAGCTTTATCGGCACTTTTTTTAGCATGATCAGTTAAATCTGTGGTTAAGAGGATATGTTTATACATGATGAGTCCTTGGTTGAGATAAATCCTGCGATACAACAGTATGTTAACATGTAGTCTGGATGAAGCAAAGTAGCCATCACTCAGGATCAAAAATCTTTTCTATCCCTTGATATATATGGCTTTTAACAATATCATCACACTCAAACCACCACAAACAATTTCACTTGAGAACAATTTAGCGAAGCAACTGGTATTAATATTTAGGATAAGCAATGACTCCACAAAGCACTTTAGAATTGTTATTACAGCAATTAATTAGTGAATGGGAAAATGAGTTCGTGGAATTTAAGCAGGCAGATGAATCCTACCCAACCTCTAAGATTGGTCAATACTTTTCTGCTCTATCAAACGAGGCGAACTTACACAATCATGAAAAAGCATGGCTAATATTGGGCATAGATAACGCTACTCGCGCAGTCACAGGCTGCAACTACAGACGAGATAAAGAACACTTGCACTCTCTAAAATATCAAATAGCTCAAGGCACTGAACCCTCGATTACCTTCCGTGATATTCATGAATTACAGACAGAAAAAGGTCGCGTTTTACTTTTAGAAATTCCTGCTGCACCATTAGGTATGCCTATTGCTTGGAATGGTCATTACTATGCTCGAGCAGGAGAAAGTCTTTCCCATTTAAGATTAGATAAATTGGATAGAATCCGACAGCAAGTTGGCTCATCAGATTGGACAGCACAAATAATAAATGATGCCACAATAGAAAATTTAGATCCTGTGGCATTAAAAAAAGCCAAAGAGGCCTTTGCACATAAATATGCTAATCGCTTTGAGCTAAACGAGGTATTAGATTGGTCTGATGAAGTATTTCTTGATCGTGCAAAACTGACTATAAATGGTAAAATTACAAAAGCTGCGCTTCTT
>CAZULF010000192.1:0-2120 GCA_964621215.1 uncultured Legionellales bacterium
GTGTTTTATTTACCCCTTTATGAAACGCTATACCTATTTCCCTCAAATTGTATTAGGGATGGCGTGGTATGTTGGTATTTTAATGACATTTACTGCAACGTTAAATCGCATCCCTATGCAAGGCTGGCTGCTGTATGCCATAGGTATTATTTGGGCTGTTATTTACGATACGATGTATGCGATGACTGATCGCGAAGATGATCGTATAGTTGGAATTAAATCTACCGCCTTATTTTTCGGTCGATATGACCGAATTATTCTGGGCGGATTGCAAGTCCTAATGCTGGCATTACTGGTTTATGTGGGTTACGACACAAAATTAAGCCCAGTCTTTTACATCGGCCTCATGATAGTCGCAGCTTTTTTTATTTATCAACAATATTTGATAAGAAATCGCATTGCGGCTGATTGTCTAGCCGCTTTTAATAATAATCATTGGGTTGGGTTAGCCATTTTTGCGGGTGTGTTTACTGCTCTGTAACTCTATGTACTATACTTAATAGTAAAATACATTTATGTTGTGCAGATATTAGTCAGATGAGCGATGAAAACACAAACCTTTCCTCCAGTTGCATACGTGCTCTTTATGAGTATGCACCGCGCACCTTGCCGGTCAATATTATATTGATTACTGTGCTATTTTTTATTTTGCAAAAACAAGCTCCATTTAATATTTTAGCTATTTCTTGGCTAAGTGTTTCGCTACTGGCAATTGTACGCGTTATTCATGCATTATTTTGTCATAAAAAAGATGACCTGTGGTTTGAAACTCACAAACGCTCCTTGAAAGTAATATTCATTCTCGGGTCATTGTTATCTGGTTTAACTTGGGGATTGATTTATATTATCCTAACTCCTCATATGCCACTGGTCCGATATGATTACCTACTACTATTGATTATCGGTGGTTTAGTTTCTGGTAGTGTAATCTCCATGGCCACCTATGCCCCCGCCTTTTTTGTATTTGCAATCCCCGCATTAATCCTTCCTCTCATAGCTTTTTTATCCGATTGGCACAAGGAAAGCCTCTTAATTGCTTTAATTATTATTATATTTTTTACTGCTATTTCTATAACGTATATACAATCTCGCAATATGATACTAGGCGGCATGCGATTACAATTTGAAAAAGAAAATTTGCTAAAAGAATTAGGTCATACTAATCAACAACTGCTTATAGCGAATAAAAAAGTAACTATGCTTTCTAATACCGATGAGTTAACTGACTTAGCAAATCGACGTCATTTTCTAGATGTTTATGAAAGGGAATGGAATCGTTGCCGCCGCAGTCATGCTTATATTTCGTTAATCATGATCGATATAGATTATTTTAAACTTTATAATGATCACTATGGTCACTTAGCTGGTGATGCCTGTTTGCGGACTATCGCTACTATTTTTAAAACACATGCTCGACGCTCTTCTGACTTAGTGATTCGTTATGGTGGTGAAGAATTTATTTTACTTTTACCTGAAACACCCTTAGCCGGTGCATTGCATGTGGCTAAGTTTATTCAAGAATCACTTGCCATTGCTAATATACCTAACGAAGCATCTCCCATTGCGCCTTTTATCACCGTTAGTATGGGTGTTGCCAGTGTTATTCCTAACGATAAATTATTAAATGAGTTAATCGCTCGCGCCGATCAGCAATTGTATATGGCGAAAAAAGGCGGACGTAATCGCATTGTTGGCTAGTCCCTAATAACGGCCATCCAGGCTACGCGGGATTATGAATATCGATAAACTGATGTTGAATACCAAAAGTTTCCGCTAAATGCTCACCTAATGCTTGAATACCATATCGCTCAGTTGCATGATGGCCAGCAGCGAAATAATGAATATTATTTTCTCTAGCAAAATGCGTAGTATATTCTGAGATTTCACCGCTGATAAACGCATCAATGTTCTTTCCAGCAACATGTTCAATTAAACGCTGGCCGGCTCCAGTGCACCACGCCAAACGACGAATTGTGATATCTTTGCTTGGAATATGTATGGGTAAACGACCTAACTCTTCTTCAAGTGCTATCGACATCGCTTCTGCTGTCATAGGTTCGGCTAATTCACCATAAAAAATGAGTGAAGTTTCATCGTTATAGACGTCGCTCATACGCCCT
>CAZULF010000193.1:0-2098 GCA_964621215.1 uncultured Legionellales bacterium
ATTTCAGGATCAATTTGATATAACAAATAGGTTTTGAGACCCTTGGCTAACATTTCATGTGCGCCAAAAGCAGATGCATCGGGGATACTACCCGCGATATACCCACCTGCACTGTTACCACCATGAGAGAGCAACCCAAACGAAGCCTGTGCCTGCTTTGCCCATTCTGTTGCTAAAAAGTAAAGTTCATCAAAATGTGGATGCGCAATCGCTAATGGACCTAAAAATACCGCTTTTTTGCCAGGCTCAGCTAATAATTGAGCAACGGCTTGTTCCGTGGCCGGTACGGAAACCTCTGACAGCAAATTCGTATGTTTAGAGGCACCTGATGCTTTAAGTATGCTCGCTAAAGGCTTAATCATGTCACCATGCACAGAAACAATATCGTGCTCTGTTTTAAAGTTAGTCGAAAAATGCACAGGATTAATCATGACCACTTTCGCGCCATTTTTTTGTGCTTTCACAATACGATGTGCTAATAACGGCACGTCTTTATGAATATTTGTGCCGATGAGCACAATCACATCGGTTTTTTCTAATTCTTCTAGGCTAACCCCTAAACTAGGATAGCTTGGTAAGCTGTATTGATTTTTATTATTTTGTTGAAACACACGATGATCAATATGACCTATTTGGTGTTCTCGACAGAATTTTTGCAGCAAATAATGCTCTTCTACACTCGCATTAGGTGAAATCAGTGCACCTATCTCTTGTGGTCCTTGCTCATGTAACGTTTTTTGCACTTGTTCTAGTGCAACTGTTAATGCTTGATGCCAATCTACGGGTATCCATTCGCCCGATTCAGATTTGATCATGGGCTTTTGTAATCTATCTGGGCTATTTAAGCCTTCGTAGCTGTATCGGTCTCTGTCTGATAACCATACTTCGTTGATTTGCTCATTTTCTTTTGGCACCACACGCATCACTTGGTTTCGCCAAGCATGCATGTGCAAATTAGACCCTAAAATATCATGAACTGATACGCTGTTAGATTGGGTTAACTCCCATGCTCTGGCTTTAAATCTAAAGGGTTTAGAGGTTAAAGCACCGACTGGGCACAAATCGATAATATTACCCGACAATTCTGAATCGATACTGTGTTCGATATAGGTTCCGATTTGGGTAAATTCACCTCTGCCGGTTGCACCCATTTCGCGAATATTGGCGACATCTTGGCCAAAACGAACACATCGCGTGCAATGAATACAGCGTGTCATATCGGTGGCAATTAATGATCCTAAATTTTTATCTTTGACTACGCGTTTTGATTCAGTGTATCTGGAAATACCTTGACCAAAACCCATTGCAACGTCTTGCAATTCACACTGACCACCCTGATCACAAATCGGACAATCCAAAGGATGGTTAATCAATAAAAATTCCATGACAGATTTTTGTGCTTCAAGCGCCATAGGTGAACGTGTTTTGACTTTCATGCCAGGCATAACAGGGGTGGCACAAGCCGGTAATGGCTTAGGTGCTTTCTCCACTTCAACCAAACACATACGACAATTTGCCGCAATCGGTAGCTTGTTATGGTAACAAAATCTGGGAATACGAATACCGGCCTCATCGGCAACTTTAATGACCATATCGCCTTTTTTAGCGCTTAAAGTTTGGCCATCAATTTCAATGCTGATTTCTTGACTATCGCTCATGCGTTTGCTGCCTTTATATACGCTTCAAATTCAGGTCTAAAATGTTTCAAAAAGCTCTGTACTGGCATGGCAGCGGCATCACCCAATGCACAAATGGTTCGACCCATTATTTTGCCTGCCACGCTATCGAGTTTTTCTAAATCTTCCCATTTGCCTTGGCCATCTCGAATACGCTTTAACATGCGATATAACCAACCTGTGCCTTCTCGACAAGGAGTGCATTGTCCACAAGATTCTTCGAAATAAAAATAGGCTATTCGAGTTAAAGCTTTGACCATACAAGTCGTATCGTCCATCACGATAACCGAACCGGCACCCAACATAGACCCTGCTTTACTTAAAGCATCATAGTCCATTGTTAATTCAGACATAATATGGGCTGGTAAAACAGGTACCGATGAACCTCCAGGGATCACGGCTTTTAATTTACGCCCTTTCCA
>CAZULF010000194.1:0-2083 GCA_964621215.1 uncultured Legionellales bacterium
TGTTGTTTTGCGTCTGGCTCAAGAGGAGCCTCAGACTTTAGGCTGTCATTGACGAAAGAAGCTAAGGCAATATAGTTCAGCTGTGATTCAGTTAAATCCACGGTATTAGATTGGCTTAAAATAGCCATTATACGGTTTTTTAGGGTATGCACCATACCGGTAAACTGCGAATAGTCAGCACTTTCCGAATTCGAATTCGGCACTTGCTGCCGGGGAAAAAGTTGCGCCATTGCTTCTAAGGTAGGTAAAATGTGTTGCCTTATCCAAGCCTTATATTGCAGTGTATAGGTGTAAATGACGTCATCGATGTCAGGCCGTTTGGAAGGGTCGGGGTGAACCATCGTTTCTAGTAATTCGATGAGTTTATTTTTTTCTTCATCGGTTATACTAGGGTCCAGACTAAAAATACCGTGTGCTTTGAAAGGGTTTAATTCCCAATCAGCCTGCTCTGGTTGTGTAGCCTCATAGAGATAGATAGCGTTCATGACGAAGAAGTAATCGACAGGATACTCCTTGCGGTCATACTTTCTTTTTGCAGTCTCTATAAACCATGCTGGTATAGGGGATGTCTTAATATATTTGCGTAGTTTATCGTTTGCAGACTTACCGCCTAAGATCTCCATGAGAGTCATGCCTAACGAAAAAATATCTTGTGAATAAGATGCCATCGTCGGTTGTCTAGAGAGTATTGGGGTACCTGAAGGATTATCGTAGTCACCATTAAAACAATAGGGTATTGCTTCCGGCGAGATATATCCGGGAGTATACGAAGTAGGTGTTTCGCATGGATTAGCGAAACTGTATGCACTACCAAAATCACAAAGGGTAAATCGATTCTTAGTTGGATCAACCAAATAGTTAGCAGGTTTAATGTCTCTATGTACTATTTTCCTTCTTACTAATTGATCACGAGCAGTAAACAGCCCTTCTAATCCAAGTAACCAACGATCATTGGTGGATAGCGCAGGACTAGTTGTCGGCTTTAACAGGGATTTTAAATCTTGCCCACCATGCTGCATGATGAGCACGCCAGTTCGCCCGTATTCTTTTTGTTTTTGATAAACACCGTGTCCAGTGGTTTTTTTACATTTGATGGAGTTGGCTATTAGGCTATAAGACGCACGTTCTTTTTCTGCTTCTTTTATGCCAGCATAAACAGTTTTTTCTACGTATTGGGCAGGATTGAAGAACCACCGGAGTTTGTTTTTTTGCCTGTTCCATTTAATTTTAGCTAAGTTTTCTCTCATTTCTGAATTACCCGTTACGGCGAGAGCGGGTTGATAAAGAAAAACATCTAATACAGGCTCTCCTGTATCAACTTTCTGACCTCGACGAAAATCTAGAGAATAGGCTTGTTTTGGGAGTGTGGTTAACCCATCTAATGTAATGGTTAATTGATGTTCAGTATACTCTATACGGTGACCGAGTATCCGCGCCTCGAATAAAGCATCACATGGAAACATATTTAAGTTATTTAATAAATAGTGTTTTATACATTCGTACAGGATAGGAGTATCCAACACGGTAGTTTTAAAAGTGTCATACTGCTGTTTGAGTTGCGCAATTTTGTTTCGTCGTTGCGCTTCATATTCTAAATATTGGCTAAATAGCATAAAAAAGCCTTTTTAGGTCATATAGTTGGTTAATAAATTACTATTATACGGAATGCACATTAAGAAAACATTAAAGAAATGTATATTTATCTGCCCCATTGTTTGCAAAATATAAATACACTTTTCCCGGATGCTGCTGCGCCTGTGCAAATCAAGAGGGCATTATTTCTAATTTAGTTTGGTCTGAAAAGACCGGGGCAGGTCAGAGGCATAATAAGATTATCTCGTCATCTCACCTGAGATTAGTTACAGCTGTTTGTACTACTAAACTTTTTTATCTTGTGGCCTGGACAGCCGGAGGCACTTTATACTGTCTACATACTTTTTTCGCCTAAGCGGTAGTAAAATCTAATTTTCATATGCTAAACTATATAAACAAGCCTTAATTATATAGTTTAGCATATGAATACAACGACATTTCGCGAAGCATTGATCGCAGCACGTAAGGCCAAGGGCTTAAGTCAAGCGGC
>CAZULF010000195.1:0-1938 GCA_964621215.1 uncultured Legionellales bacterium
CGCTGATCCTAGGTTCTTCGATTTAGTTAATAAAAATGGCCGTGGGTTGGTTGGCGCGCGGGGGGCGGGCGTGCTGTTCGCGCGGCGCATTGCTGGAATTATGCGAAACAAAAACAGACATTATTCAGAGCTATTATTATGCAACCAATCGAACCGAAGTCAAGACGTTGTCACGATGACGAATCATCGGTGAGATGCGTGATTTCCTAAGGTGGCGTAATAATAATCCAGCAGCAAAAGCTGCTGGTGTGACAGACACTGAGACCCTGCAAAATTGGGCGATCAGTTGTTCTGTACTCCAAATGGGGACTGCATTGTTCCACCACAAACACCAGCGAGCTAGATAGTTTCTGATCTGTGCAGGAGAAGCCTGATCGATGACCATACTCTTTACCTGTTCGCGAGCTTTACGCAACGTTCTGGCATGCGGAACCATACGTAAAACAGCCTGTTGGTTTGACAAAGGATGATTACCCCCCCCCTTTAATTTGTCTAAATATTGGCCTGACTTATCAACGCCAACAACAGGCACTGCTGTGGTATTATTTGCCGGCTGTGTCGGCAAATAAGAAACACCTAAAAAATGAAACCCATTACTTACCTCCCCTTTACGCGTTTTCTGGCGTGATAAGGGCAGGCGTCTTTCATGTAACACATCTAACATCGTTTTCCAGCAACGCTGAAACTGTCGCTTGGTTTTGCATAACACCACCCAATCGTCTTGATAGCGGATGTAAGTCACATCCATCCTGGAAATGGCATCATCTAAGGGCTTTAAATATAGCGCGCTAAAGAATTGCGACAAAGGCCCCCTCAAGGCAATACCTGTATCATCATTTTTTTCACCACGTGCTGTTTCAACCGGATTTTTAATAATTTCTATCAACATGGCTTGCAGATGCGGGTCGTGATAATGCTGCTTGATATCTTGAATTAATTTGTAATGCGGAATCGATTTGTAAAAGGATTTTATATCCGCACGAATCACATACTGCGGCTGATTTTCCTGCAACGCTTGCCGTATGCGTTCCGTTGCATATTTCACCCCAGTCGGGCCGAATAAGTGATAACAGTTTTTATTCATTACGTGTTTAAAAGTGGCTTTCAGCTGCTTCAATAGAATATGCTGCAATACGCGATCCGCCAGATATAACTGATCAACCACTTCATCTTTGAAATACAGCCGTTTTAAAGGACGTGGGCTGTAAGTGCCCTTCTGCATGGCTTGAATACCCACAGGTAGCCAATCCTTTATTGATCGGCCAAGATCGTGCACATCATGATTATAATGCGCATGGCGCTTACGTTTGTGGATGCTGGCGAATAATTTTTCGCCTGTTGCTTGCATGTCTTTGGCATCCCAGCGTTTCATCTTGTTTCCATGATTGAAAGTATTTATAAATCCATTTTTATTTTATCCAGTCAATCCGTCTGGATAAAGGTTATTTTAATTACCAGCAAGATGGTTATCTTTAATAGGATATTGACATGAGCGTGTGTTTTGCAGGGATGCAAGCAATGATTAATGATTTAAAAATCGCCATCAGCTTGTTTTGTGATGACCATCGATTAAATTGCTGATAGATAGAAATCCATTTGCCAAAAAATGATGGCGGGTCTCGCCAAGGCAATCCTGTGCGCATGCGATACAGCATTCCTTCCACGGTTTTTCGCAAATTACGCTTGTCATAAATTCCGTGTTGACGCATGATTTCCTTGAATTTCGACCAGAGCTCATCAGTGAGCATAAGTCGGATCATTGCAAACTCGTTTTATTGTTGGTTCGGGAAAATCACAATATTACAAGTTTGTATTATTAATCAATAAGATGTGGCCAATTGTAAACAGCCCCTAGCTATTTCTTGTTTTTATGTTCTATACTGGATTTATAGAATAAAAACAGGAGTTATAATCTTCAAATATCACTAGTCGCTGCGG
>CAZULF010000196.1:0-1930 GCA_964621215.1 uncultured Legionellales bacterium
ATTCCATGATCGGCAAATTGATCGCTTATGGTGATACCCGTGATATTGCTATCGCACGTATGCGAAATGCGCTGGATGAATTGATTGTCGATGGAATTAAAACCAATATTCCTTTACATGAAGACATCATGAACGATGGCAATTTTATTAAAGGTGGCACGAACATTCACTATCTCGAGAAAAAGCTCGGCTTTAAAGAATAGGTAGATTGACATGGGTTTATGGCAACTCTCCATTAAGGCCAAAGCAGAAGAAACCGATGCATTAACTGATTTGCTATTTGAACTGGGGGCAACCTCCGTTGCCTTTGCCGATGCCGGAGACACCCCTATTTTCGAACCCTCAGCCGCTGATGATGTAGTTTGGGATAGCAACTTACTCACGGCTGTATTTGATGAATCTATTGCGGCAGAAACTGTATTATTGCTTATTTCACAGCAATATCCAGATTGTTTAATCGATTGTCAATTAGAGCAAATTGTCGAGCAAGCATGGGAACGTACCTGCTTGGATCAATTCCAACCGATGCAATTCGGAAAACATGTTTGGATTTGTCCAAGCTGGACCACACCGCCGGATCCTGATGCAGTTAATATTTTATTGGATCCAGGGCTTGCTTTCGGCACAGGGACACATCCCACTACTGCACTTTGTTTAGAATGGTTGGATGCACATCCGCCCACCGATAAAACTGTCATTGATTATGGCTGTGGTTCGGGGATTCTTGCTATTGCCGCCGCCAAATTAGGTGCGAGCTCCTTATGGGCCATCGATCATCACGAACAAGCATTATTAGCCACGCGTGACAATGCTACACGTAATTTCATTTCAGTGGCGCAATTACAAACGCTAACACCCGAACAATTACCTGCAATCCACGTTGATGTATTGATCGCTAATATTTTAGCTTTGCCACTGATTCAACTCGCTCCGACTTTAGCTCGGCACGTTAAAGCGGGTGGACATATTGTTTTATCTGGCATTCTGTCTCAGCAGACTGAACAAATCATTGACGCTTATTCTCCTTACATGACTATTGTCGATATTCATCAACGCGATGAATGGGTACGTGTTGCTGGAATTTTACACAAATCTTAAAAAAGCGTCGTACCGGGTCCCGCGGACAAGCCGCGGGACGACGAGGTCGTGGAGGCGCGGGACGACGAGGTCGTGGAGGCGCGGGACGACGAGAGTTTTAAAAAATATCCCCTACAGAACTGAAACTTACATAGCTGTTTTAGCAATAATATGCTTTAATTAAACGATAATTGGTTGTTTATAGTTGAGTTATTTTTACCCAAGCAATGTGTTGTAAGTTATTTTACGTGGCTCAAAAAGGAATTTAGGGAAAATAGAATATGACACAAGCTCATGTTACTTCGGTTGAAAAACTTAGTGAGTCGGAAAAACGATACCGAGCAGTAATGGAACAAGCCGGTTGCGGGATTTCCATTATAAATGGTGATGGCAAAGTTATTGAAATAAATAAAGAAGTAGAAAAAACTTTGCGTAAATCACCCGAGGATATTACTGGCAAATATATTTACGATTTTATTCCTAAAGATCAACACCCACATATCGAAAGCCTAATAAAAAAACTTATGGTTCAAGACACTAAAGCAACCAATGAGCTGCACCTCGTGAATGATGCCGGAGAAAAAATATTAATTGACTTTTCCGCGGCCCCATTAAAAATCTCAGATGAGCGTTTAATTATCCTAATGTATGTGGATATTACTGAGCGTGCTCAATTTCGATTACAAGCCATAGTAAACGACAAACTTGCTAGCGTTGGAGTATTAGCTTCTGGTGTTGCCCATGAAATTAATAACCCTATTGCCTGGGTTTTAGCGAATTTAATGCAAATGAAAAATACAATTCATACTTTGCAAACAGAAGTAGCTATCTCCAAAAATGCACATTCAGAGGC
>CAZULF010000197.1:0-1881 GCA_964621215.1 uncultured Legionellales bacterium
CGGCGCATCTAAAGGCAATCCTAATTGTTTGCGTGCCGCCTCTTTATCGGTTATTAGGGGAATACTGTCTGCTAAAGGATGTCCAACAAATTCTGCTTTAACATTATGTTGATGATAAAAATCCGCTTCAAATGGAAATAACGTTAGCATTACATCTACCGATTTAGCAATGTTATGAATACGACTTTGCCGCCAAGCCCACACGGAAGGGCTGACGTAATGTGCAACTTTAATTCCTAAGCGATGTGCGCGTAATTCCACCGGCAAATTAAAGTCAGGGGCATCGATGCCAATATACATATCCGGAGGATTGGTGCGCAGAAACTGTAGTAATTTACGGCGTATGTTTAAGATTTGGGGTAAATGTTTAATAACATCTAGCAAACCCATAACAGATAAAGCTTCTAGTGGAAATAAACTTTTACATCCTGCCGCTTGCATTTTAGGGCCAGCGATACCTTCGAATGTGGCTTGAGGGTATTTTTGTTTGAGTGCAGTAATTAAACCTGCGCCTAACAAATCGCCAGACGGTTCTCCGGCAACAATCACAATGCGTGGGTTAGCCGCAGCAGTCATTCCTAGTCCGCTTCTTCAGTCACAGCTTCACGTCGCATCTCGCGCGCAATGCCTCGCTCTGAATTTCCTAAAGCATCGACTAGCAATTGTACTTCTGGATGTTCTGCTGTCATAGTTTGTAGTTCAGCCAGAGCATCTTCGGTTGTTAAGCCTTTACGGAAAATAGTACGATAAGCACGACGCAATGCACTTATAGTTTCAGAAGAGAAACCTCTGCGTTGTAAGCCAACTATATTTAAGCCATAAGGCTCGCCGGGATTGCCTGATATCAATAAATAAGGCAACACATCTTTACCCACCATGCATCCACCAGAGAGGAAGCTATGAGAACCTAATTTTACAAATTGATGCACTGCAGTAAATCCTCCCATCGTCACATGATCGGCTAAGATGACGTGACCTGATAAAGAGGCATTATTGGCAAAAATATTATGATTGCCCACTATGCAATCGTGCGCAATATGCACATAAGCCATGAATAAATTGTGGCTGCCTATGCGGGTGAGGCCACCGCCGACTCCGGTACCACGATTAACGGTAATAGATTCACGAAAAATATTGTTATCCCCAATTTCTAAACGGGTATGTTCACCTTTAAATTTTAAATCTTGCGGCAATTCACCGATAGAAGAAAATTGGAAAATTTGATTGTTTTTGCCTATTTTAGTCGGGCCATTGATAACAACATGTGAAGCAATTTTACATCCCTCGCCGATTTCTACATCGGCACCAATTACCGTCCATGGACCGATGCTAACGTCGTTAGCAATTTTAGCACTCGGGTCAATTATAGCGGTTGGATGTATCACGATTATTCGATTCCTTTTTTGACGCTCATCAATTCAGCTGTACAGGCAATTTCTCCATTAACGGAGGCTTTCGCTTCTGCCTTGATAACATTAGGACGAGCTTTTAATATTTTAACCTCGAGTAATAGCTGATCGCCCGGTTCAACAACACGGGTAAAACGAGCTTTATCGATGGATGCGAAGTAGTAAATTTCATTACTCGTTGGTTCACCACCTTGTGTTAGGAAAGCTAGCACGCCAGCAGCTTGTGCCATAGACTCCAGAATCAATACACCAGGCATCACCGGCCGTTGTGGAAAATGTCCCATAAAATGTGCTTCATTGAAGGTAACATTTTTGATAGCTGTAATTGAATCGCCTAATTTGTAATCCAAAATGCGATCAACCAACAAAAATGGGTATCGATGCGGCAAATGTTCCAAAATCTCTTGAATATTCATCACTGTCATTTATTCTTTATCCTCTGTCATCCGAGAAAGCTGTTGCTCCAAGCGTG
>CAZULF010000198.1:0-1869 GCA_964621215.1 uncultured Legionellales bacterium
ATTAGTATTGAGGCTAATAACACCGTTTGAATAAATAATATAGTTGCTACCGTTTTTATTATTTTTTTTAAATATCGCGACGTAAGAATAGCCTATTTGTAGGCTGCCCCGTGAGGTCATAGATTGGATCAGAGGTGACATATCCGCCTCCGCCGCCCCAATCACCACTGCCTCCGCCGCCCCAATCACCACTGCCTCCGCCGCCCCAATCACCACTGCCTCCGCCGCCTCCGCCGCTACCGATCTGAGAGCACGGTGATCCCAAATCTTCTAAAGGCAAGGTTACTAAGTGTCCAGCACTGTCAATTACCGTAGGCGAAGGAATATTAGCTATACAAGCCAATAAATCAGCTCCAATTTGCTCACCAGCTGAAGCCCACTGATCGGTGAGACTACTGACAGCGGCTGTAGAAGTGCCGTCGGTTATGGTCCCAATACTGGTCCCATTGTTATCATCAGCATTTAAAAGCAAATACCATAAAATAAGGTTGAAACCCGAACTATCATCACAGCTAGTTGAAGCTACAGCAGCACTTAAGGGTTCACCCTTTTTAAGCAACTCTGGGTTATCTCTATATTTTTGGTGATTTTCTTTTATAAGTTGCAATTGTGTATTAATATCTGCAACTTGTTTTTCAATTTTACTTATGGCAGCCTCAAGTGCCTCGCTTTTAAAGTCAACTAATTCATCACTACTTGATTTCACCTTACTGTACTTATTCAATGAATCTTGAATATGCTCAAGACTTAAACCAACTTCATTACTTAAACGCTTGGCAGCGCTAATAAGTTGATGTGTTCTTGCTAGTCGTGCTGCTTCGAGTAAAAGATCGCTTGGTGTGTCGGATTCGAGTTGGCGGGCAAAGTAAGTTGACGATGCGCTTGTCGTTAAACATTGAAAAAACGTATCGCAAATTTCTTGGTGCATTTGAGCATCTGAGCGTAATGATAATCTTAAAGTTTCAAGCTCACGGACTTTAATTAAAAAGCCTTGATGCGATTTGTGGAGTTCTTGTCTTTGTGATACTAAAGCTGCTAATACCGAACCCACAGCTTCAATTTCTGTGTTTAAAAGCTCTATACTTTCACGATCACCATCGGGAGCTGTGCCCCCAAGTTTTGCATACTTTATAAAAGCCTCATTTAGTTCTTTGTATCCTGAGTTTCGTCTGTACCACGCATTCTCTGGTCTATCTCTTGCGTTTTCATATGCTTCTTGTGTACCATTATTCACAATGATGCCAAATTTTTTTCCGTAATCATCTAGTTCCTTAATGGCTGCAGTAAGATTGCCACAATTTTTGGCAAGAGTTGATTTGTTCATAGTGTTTTCTAAAATTCTTCGATCAATCTCTTCCAATTTTGCAGTAACGGTTGCTACTTCTATACTAAGGTCCCCTTCATTTACCAATATTTGTATGCTGTCCTGCATTTGGACGTTTTTCTTAGTTAGAGCCTGAAGCAGGAGCTTAAAATCTGTCATTTTGTTTGAATCAGGCTGTGTAGACGTTGCCGTCATCATGTCTAAAGGTAGTGATGTAAGATCGGGGAAAGCATTCTTAAAAGCTCTTTTAAAATCCTCAACAGGTTTAAAATGGCTTGGAATATTGGCAATTTCGCCTTTTAACTTTTGCAATCGTATAGAATATGAAAGTAATTGTTTGTAAGCATTAACTGCAGTTATCATAATTATAACCTCCTTGTTGGTACATAAAATGTTATGTGTCAAATTAAAATAATGCAAGAAAATTTTTATAATTTTGTGTAAATATTTTCAGTTTTTGTCTATAATCCAGAAACGAAAACGGATAGAATGGACTATCCGGCGGTTTACTCCCTCTCTTTCTTGATAAAATTCTGGCAGGCGAT
>CAZULF010000199.1:0-1865 GCA_964621215.1 uncultured Legionellales bacterium
CGTCCCATGAATATCCGCTTCTGTGTCACGTAATGCGCTAAATTGCCTTGCGGATATTTTTCATATTCTTTAGGTAACGCCGTGATGCTCTGGCTTAAGGGTGCGGCATACACTGCTTTTTTAAAAGGAAGGCTTTGTCCGCCATTCACCACTACGCCTAAAAAATAAGTTAGCTCACTATAACCTAGTGAGGTATCAAGACTGCCAATGATGTGCGGTTTAAAATCCGATAAAAGACTCATAAATTGATTGGCAGTCTGCTCTAAGGCCGCGATTTGGCTGCGTCGACGCAGGTGCCGAGCCTCTTTTACCGCTTTCTCACTGGCTTTAGCCAATAGCTGAATCAGTTTGCCACTTTTTCCTGTGGTAACGCCTTTATATAACAATGTGAGGTATATCTCATTCTTGTATAACGACTGCGTTGCAAATTGCGCATGGTATTTCTCATCGAGCTGCTGACAAAATGTGTTATCAAAATGAGCCGGTAAACGAGGATTGATTTTATGTCGATGTAATGTGATATGAAGTGCAATCGATTCAGTTAATCCTTTGACGGCATGATGCCATAGCTTAGCGTAGTGGTTCACCGTTTCGGTTTTTTCTGTGTCAAAGGGCACCCCTTCTAGCTTAATCACCGTGCCCATCATGCCATTACGTGACTCAAAAATGGAGGGGCTATTCAAATGCGTGATGGGATAATATTTAGTAATCGATAGTTCGTTTCGATGAGCGTTAATTGGGAGCATAACTTTTACATCCCCATAGCTTTTTATTTGGCGTTGCGATGAAATCTATCTTTTTCAGAATCACATTAAAAATAAAGGGGTCTATTTTACAAAGAACCCAACCCACCATATGCAGTGGCAACCACAACAGTAATATGGTGGGCTGGCTGAACTGCATAAACAGGATTAATAGCGCAATCAGCATTATCATAAAATAATCGATTGTCACGCCCAGCATCATAGGCGGTCTTGTTAGTGCTTGAAATACGGTGTTGACTCTAAGGTTTTCCATGTGAAGCTCCCTTGTCAAACACCAAATTGTCTGACGATGTACGCTGCACTGTAAATGACGCCAATGCCAATGATAACGGCTAAGGCTTGCTCTTTTTCCAATCTACCTAGTTTTAACCAGCCAAACCCCACCCCAATAATAGCGAGGGTACATAATCCTTTTCCTATGTCTGAGGTGATTAGATCCGTGACTCTATCAATGACCTCTGAAACCTTATTACTACTCAGCGAAGAGGCTAACACTGGCGTGCATAACATCATGCCAACTAACATAGTCGCTGAGTGACTGAAATATTTCATTATATTTTTAAACATGGGTTTTCTCCTTTATTGATTAAATGCCTACTCTCTTGACTACTACCCCCGGCGCAGTTCACTCGCATCCTGATTGACACTTCCCACGCTCATACTCGCGGCGGTATATTGATTTTCTGAGCTATCACGTCGTGGCACAGGAAATAATGAGAATCTCTCTGGCGGGGTTTGCAGGAGAGTCTCCAGCTCATGGTGTGTCGATGCGAGCGACGCCCTACTTTGCAGGGGTGGTGATGTTGTTCTTCCCAGCTCTGCTTCATATCGCCCGAGATTTTCCTGCGTATACCGAATGGTTTGTGCTAAGCTTCTTGCGTGATCAGAGCCTTGCTTTTCTTGTTCAGAATTTCCCTTGTCATACTCTGCTTGCTGCTGCTCGTTCGCTTGACGCGCCAGGTCTTCTAACATCTTTCTATCCCACTCTTTTGCCGAATAGGCATGCATCACGGCAATAAATCGATTTTTTAACTCGCTATTTCCTGTCTGAAATATCCACCATCCTGTTTTGATCGTATTGAGGTAGGTTAAAAGATCCGC
>CAZULF010000200.1:0-1864 GCA_964621215.1 uncultured Legionellales bacterium
TATACACTAGGCCCTCTATGGATATATTTAATAAAATAAAGTTTCGCTTGCAAGCTAGCCGAATAATGGCGGGACATATCAGCTCATACGCATTTTCAAAAAGATATGGAGTTCCAAAGTCCACATACTCTCAGCATGAATCCGGTAGCCGAATTCCGAGAGAATCCGCACTAAAAAAATACTCCGACTGTTTGAATGTCAATTTTCATTGGCTCAAAACCGGTTATGGTCATCCTTTTGCACTTACTCACGATGAAAGAAATGCAAAAATACAGAAAATATTTGAAGAACTGCTTCTACAAGCTAATTGGAAGCCAGCAGATGATACTCATGATATCGATACAATTTTGTTGACGGAAATATTACATGCGATCTTTGTTTATGACAAAGAAAACAAACTGTTACTTAACAATCTTGAAATAAGTCATAGCACTACATTTTTGTATCAGAATTTATGTGGCACTATTGAGCATCTAAAACAGATGCAAGAAATAGTGATGTCCGCCGTTAAAAAATATTTCACTTTTAGTGAGCACTTTATTAGGTGCAGCGACACACCGGTACCCCACCGCCGATAAGAAAAGTTACCGGCGGTGGGAGCCTAGTAATTGTATCGTCATGGAATCCGTCTTCAGACAGCTCTTTCACTGACATTATTGATCAAATGTCGATTCAATTTTTTTTATTTTCATAATCGATTCTTCACTTATCTTGTAGTTTTTGAGCATTGTTATCCCCCTTCCCCGATCATCATAGCAAGCCTCCGCCTCATGCAGAGTGTTATTTTGAAAATCTTTTATCATAATCCAATCAGAATCCCCATTAAATAAAAGTGTATAACTTTCATGCTCATTCAAATTGGATGGCAAAGACCATACATAACTTTTCCCAAGCTCTCTGTTCGCCCAAATCCGCACATCTAAAACGTCTAAAAAGCCCGATGCGCAACGAGCAAAACCGGTCCCTGGCATTCCATATTTATGCTCATTCCCCGCAGAAGTTTCTACACTTAATAAAGGTTGTACTTTATTTCCTGTTGCAACAAGGCAATAGTTAACTGATTTAGTAAAATCCTGTCTTTTAAGCAAACTCCACTTACGATACACCATGCCATCGTTTTGGGTATCTGTCTCGGGTGTTTTTGACATAATTAAATAGTATCTTCCATTATAATCGCTAGTATTTAGGCTAATAACCGAGGGATTTTCGCCCATTTTGCCTAATTCCTTAGGAAAGATGGAGGTAAAAGGAGCGCATATGGGCGCCGCAAATATTTTATTTGCAATAAAACACAACCCTAAAATTAAAAAAAATTTTTTCTGTATTAATTTACTCATATTTTTATTTCCTCTTTTAACAAAAGTATATGCCTTCTTGAACTCTTTTAATAATTCTTGTCAGCAATAACATCATGCATAAATTAGTTTTTTGCATATATAATCGACTCTAAACTCAACCCTGATATAGAGAAATAATATTGCATGCCATCAATCACTTCTTGTCCAAATCCGCGTCTTTTTAAAAGATCGCTTAATACTTCTGGATCAAGAGTGATCGCTCGTTTATTACACGGCAATTGTTTTTTAATTAATTTCTCTATTTTTAAAACCTGAGATAAATCCGTTGATAGTTCCCAACATGCCGCTAAACTGCGAGGAGGAAAACTACGGGTATATTTGCATTTGCTGGTGCCGTGAGCGTGTTCTTGTAATCGACGCATAATATCAGTGGTGTAGCCGGTATAATAAGCGTTATTAACACATTCAAGCATGTAAACATAGTAGATCATATAGTCTTGAGTAATCCTGTTATAGCCTGGTGTGAATAAACATTAACTTATGCCGCCATTCTATCATCAATAACC
>CAZULF010000201.1:0-1810 GCA_964621215.1 uncultured Legionellales bacterium
TTGTTGATGTATGGATATGTCCAAAGAATAACGGTTAAGGTCACAGCCTTAAACCAGGCAGCATACATTTTCTCTACCGTTTCAATATCATGACCTTTTTTAGAAAGAAAACCTTTGATAGTAGCTGTAATTGGGAAAATGAATGCTACCAGATACCTATAGTGAATGATAGGCACTGCGTCTGCATTATCGGTCTTGTTTTTCTTTGTGCTATGATGGCGTAACGCAATTTCATGTTGGTAGTTAAGCCAATCCTGGTCATAGGGTTTTGTGCATAAATCCATAATCCACTGGCCAAATCTCATCCTTACAGCAGCGAGGTAGTCCATGTCAGGCTTTCCGCCCTTTCCGAAATAATGAACCAGATGTTCATTGCCGCCAACAAATCCGTACCACAAATCAAGTACTTCATTTGTTTGATCTTTCAGTACCTCACCAGCAAGCTGTAGATGTTTCTCGTCATCTGACGAAAAAAGAACTGTTTTTTTCAATAAGTCCAAGTCAGCAAGGGATACTGGTGATTGCGCAACTTGACCATACGTGTAACCTTTGATTTTTTCCATTGTTTTAGAGGTTTTAGTGAATGACGGATCAAATATAGTAAGGATTCCTAACTATACAAGAAAACAATGATTATGGGTAAATATTATTTGAGAATCTACCTTCAAGGTCGTTGGAGGGATTTTGGCTCTTGCCATAGCTTTGGTGTCGTTGGCAGTAGTAGGGTCTTTCTCCTCACTTCATTCGTAGTCGGTTCTTTTGACTGTCGGCCAACACGAAGCTATATTAGTAAGTCGTGGCGATGCATTTTTTCATCGTCTATTGTGTCCAGCTACGCAAAACAGACCACACTCTTTGCCCGGCTTTGGATGTACGCTGCGGGTGCGGCCATGTCATTTCACAAGTTCTTACAACTTTCGATTTAATTAGGAGCTTTTCCTAGTCAATAGTTAATGATTGATTGGTATTGGGATTTAAAATCGACTCGCTAATTGTCAAGAGGTGAAATTATCTGTAAGTTATTCTATATTCCACTTGGCCTTAATTGAATCAACTACATAATAAACCATTGGCACCAGAAACACCGTAAGAATAAGAGATGAAAGTAATCCACCTATAATTACCCAGGCGAGTCCATTTTTCCACTCACTGGCTGTACCTTTCGCTAACGCTATCGGCAACATACCAATAACCATTGCCAGGGTAGTCATTAATATGGGACGCATACGCTCTTTCCCCGCAGTAATTAAGGCTTCCTTAAAATGTTCTCCGGAGGCTTTTAATTGATTGGCAAAATCCACAATCAGAATCGCATTTTTTGCCACCAATCCCATCAGCATAATTAACCCAAGCAAAGCAAATAAACTCAGGTTGTTTAGCGTCAGATTTAAAGCCAGGAAAGCTCCAATTGCCGCAACGGGTATAGAAAACAATACCACAAAAGGATAGACAAAACTATCATACAACGCCACCATGATCAGATAAATCAAAATGAATGAAATAAGAAGCACTGACCCAAGTGCTCCAAAACTATCATTCTGTCTTTTTATATCACTGCCCCAAGTCATTTGAATTCCTTCGGGTAATGGATTTTGTTTTATATAAGCAACCACTTCATCCGCAACTGTTCCGGATGGACGCCCCAGCGCATCCGCTGTTAACGTGATGGAAGGCTGTCTATCTAATCGTTCCAATAACGAAGGCGAATTATCCTGAATAACTTCAGCAAATTGAGATACTTCAATAGGTAAACCTTGTGTATTAATAATGGTTAACGAATTAACATCCTCCATATTCTGTCGATTGAAAT
>CAZULF010000202.1:0-1799 GCA_964621215.1 uncultured Legionellales bacterium
TAATAACTATATCGGAGCGAATAAAGGCACCCAAACAGTATACAATAAGAGTGATACCCTTGATGCAACAGTATTAGCGTGCACTGAAGATAATGCACAAGGAAAATGTTATCCCCTCTATGGCTACAATGACAGCGGTATTTTGCCGCGTTTAACACTGCGCAGTTGGTCTGCGGATAAACAAGGGTGGTCTTACTCGGTTAATAAACAATCCTTGATGATAGATAAATCGCTGAATTTCTATAAAAGCATCTTGGTCATTGCAAATGACGGTAAAGCTTATCCCGGCATGTGTTTTATCGATGCAGAACATTTGAAGCAATTAACCAATGAAACTGGCATCGATATTTATTGGCCGACAGATGGCCAAATGAAAAATTGTAAAGACTAACTTTCAATTCTAATGCGCAGGAAATTCTGGTTCTTGTTGGTTACGCAATTACCGGCGTTATTTCGTTTCAAAATAATCCTGCTTAATGGCCGCTTTCACCAAGCGTAATGTTTCATCGGCAATGACATTTGCGCGTTCGGTGCCTTCTTTCAACACGCTAATTAAATAATCTTCATGATTTTCATATTGCTTACGTCGTTCACGCATGGGATCTAATAATGCATTTAATACGTCAATCAAACCCTTTTTGCATTCTACATCACCAATTTGTCCATTGCGATAACGATCTTTGGCTTCTTCAATCCAAGCTTTATCGGGATTAAACGTGTCATGAAAAATCCACAAAGGATTATTTTCTACCGTGCCTTTATCTGTCGGGCGAATACGATTTGGATCGGTATACATGCTCATGACTTTTTGACGCACAGTATCGGCATCATCACTTAATAAAATAGAATTATTTAACGACTTGCTCATTTTAAGTAATTGGCCATTTTCACCAGGACCGCCCAAACCAATTAAACGTCGTACGCGACCGACCACCGGATGAATGATTGGTAACAATCCGCCGTGGGCTAATTGCTCTTCATCTTTCGTATGTGAACTCACATGGCAATATAACTGATTAAAACGACGCGCCACTTCACGCGCCATTTCTAAGTGTGGAATTTGATCTTCGCCCACAGGTACTACCTCAGGTCGAAAAGCAAGAATATCTGCTGTTTGCCCCACAGGATATAACAAAAAGCCAAATGGATAACTTTCGCCTAAACCTTTATCGCGAATCTCATCTTTGATAGTTGGATTACGCATCACGCGTGCGAAAGGCAATAACATGCTAAATAAAAAGGTTAAATCAGCAATGGCCGGAATTTCTGATTGCAAACAAATCGTACTTTGTTTGGGATCGATGCCGGCACTTAAATAATCTAGTGTAATATCCAACACACTTTCGCGTATAGCATCAGGTTTATCCATGCGGGTAGTAAACGCATGCATGTTGGCGATGAGAAAGTAACAGTCATATTGTTGTTGTAAGTTTACTCTATTTTCTAGCGAACCTACCCAATGTCCCAGGTGTAATTTGCCGGTTGGGGTGTCGCCAGTAAGAAGTCGAGATTTATGCTGATTAGGCATGGAGTTATCCTTTTAGAATCGGTGAAGCGGCCCCCCCGAGGATCTGTCATGCCAGCGAAGGCTGGCATCCATTTTCGAGACTGGATACCAGCCTTCGCTGGCATGACAATACTTATTTTTTGTCCCCTGCAGAGGTTAAGCGGCAATATTAACACGATTTTAATGAAAGGAGGGCTGTTTTTTGGAGGATAAATGTCTATAATGAGCTCCTAATTCTTATAGCCTTAGCCATCGCTAAGTTCGGATGATTTTAATGAATATGGAGTTCTTA
>CAZULF010000203.1:0-1794 GCA_964621215.1 uncultured Legionellales bacterium
GGCAGTATTTTTATTGCTGGCGCAGCGGTGCAATGGCTGCGTGATAATTTACATCTGATCGAAAAATCCAGTGATATTCAAGCTCTGGCGGAACAAGTGAACGATAATGGCGGCGTCTATTTTATTCCTGCATTTACCGGATTAGGTGCACCGTATTGGAATCCGTATGCGCGTGGTATGATCACAGGTTTAACGCGTGACACTCAAGCAGCACATATTGCTCGCGCAACGTTAGAAGCCGTGTGTTATCAAACTCGTGATTTACTTAGTGCTATTCAGCAGGAGGGTGTTCAGGTTGAATGCTTGCGTGTTGATGGCGGCATGAGTGTGAATGATAAATTATTGCAATTACTCGCTGATATTCTTGCTATCGAAGTGCAACGCCCTCAAGTGGTCGAAACTACAGCCTTGGGAATAGCTTATTTAACTGGTTTGCAGTTAGGTATTTATCGTTCGTTGGCCGAGATCAGTCAATTGTGGCAATTAGAACATCGCTTCCAACCTATCATGCCAGAAGCCAAGCGTATCCAATTATATGATAAATGGTGTTATTGGATCGAACGATTGAATAGTTAGCGTATCCCTAGCGAGAAGCAGCTAGACTTTAGTCAGCAACTGCAGCAACACTTCTTTTACACAATGAATGCGTTTTTCAGCATTATCGCTAGCGATTTTAAATTTTAAACGATTAGGGCCGTCGAGTTGGTAGCGTTGGTATTGTTTTTGAATCAAATTAATAATGGTCATCGGGTCGACGTTATTTTTTTGATGAAACTCAATCCGCCCGCCCAAAGAGTTAGCTTCTATTTTACGGATGCCGATCTTTTTAGCTTCGAGCTTTATTTCAGTGACGCCAAATAAATTAGTGGCCGCGGGGGGAAGTAAACCAAAGCGATCGATCATTTCGACTTTGACTTCATCGAGTTCAGCTGCGTCTTTGGCGCTGGCAATGCGTTTGTATAGGGTTAATCGTTCATGAACGTCGGCGACATAAGACGATGGGATTAACGCCGAGATTTTCAAATCCACTTCTGCGTGGTCATGCGTATGTGAGTCTAGGGTAAATATTTTGCCGGATTTAATCGACTCTACGGCTTTTTCTAGCATTTCCATATACAGAGTAAATCCAATCGCTTGAATATTGCCGCTTTGATTGTCGCCCAACAGCTCTCCAGCGCCACGAATTTCTAAATCGTGAGTAGCTAGAGTAAAACCCAAACCTAAATCATCGAATGCGGCGATCGCTTCTAATCGTTTTTCTGCGTCTTTAGTGGGTTTCTTCTCTGGTTGCGTCATCAAATACGCATAGGCTTGATGATGTGAGCGACCCACGCGACCACGTAATTGATGTAATTGTGCCAAACCAAACTTATCGGCGCGATCGATAATAATGGTATTGGCAGTGGGAATATCGATGCCGGTTTCAATAATAGTTGTACAAATTAATACATTAAAACGCTGATGGTAGAAATCCGACATAATTCGTTCTAATTCACGTTCACGCATTTGTCCATGAGCTACATGCACACGTGCTTCAGGAATGAGTTTTTGAATTTCTTCGGCAGTATATTCAATAGTGTCGACAGAATTATGTAAAAAATACACTTGCCCGCCACGCAAAATTTCCCGTAAAATTGCTTCTCGAATTAAGCTGCCATTGCGTTCATGCACAAAGGTTTTAACGGATAATCGCTTAGCCGGTGGAGTTGCAATAATAGATAATTCACGCAGTCCCGACACGGCCATGTTTAACGTGCGTGGAATCGGTGTGGCAGTTAATGTTAAAATATCCAC
>CAZULF010000204.1:0-1746 GCA_964621215.1 uncultured Legionellales bacterium
GAAAATAAAGCCACTGTAGATGGGAATATATAAATGCGCTAAGTAATTGATTTTATAGAAAGTTTGCGGCTCGCCGCCCCCAGGAACATACAGCTGAGCACCCAATGATTGACCAAAACCGCGAGTAGGGAATATTCCTCTATCATAAGTAATATGCGACCAACTACCGTTTAAATCCACATTTCCAAAATTCTGAGAGTTATCCTTCGCTTCCACACCTGGTGCTAATGGAATCTGATTAGTACCATTAAAAAAGTTAATTAATTCTTGCGAAGGATCATTACCTAATTTAACTCGAGTCAACTCATAACCATAACCATACGACAAACTGTCTGTATCCGACAATGGCATGCTATAGGTTAAGCTAGCACCGAAGTTATCCATGGCATAGGTAGAAATATCGATGTTGCCATGGTCCGTATTGGTGGTGGAAGCATATAAGTTAAAACCACGACCAATACCGCTGTCTGTATAGTATGGATTATAAAAACTAATGTTATAGTAACGTTGGAATTCCGATGTATTAAAACTTACACCCAGATTTTTACCCGTACCTAAAAAGTTAGGTTGGCTATATCCTGCATTCAACAATAGACCATTCGAATCAGAATAACCCACACCAGCAGTTAATGATGCTGATGGTGCTTCAGTGACTTTCACATCCAAATCAACTTGATCGTTTGAACCTGGGACAGGAACCGTGTCGACCTTAACGCCTTTGAAATAGCCAAGCATGTTTAAGCGACGTTCTGATTCATGAATATTCGTCAGAGAAACCAACGCGCCTTCTTGTTGACGCATTTCACGACGCAATACCACATCTTGTGTTTTTGCATTCCCTTCAAAATTAATACGACGAACATACACTTTGCTACCTGGATCAATCAGAAAAGTCATCATGACTTCATGTTTGGCTTCATCAATTTGAGGGATCGGCTGAACTTTAGCGAAAGCATAACCATGATCGCCATAATAATTACCTAAGCGTGTGGTATTCGCAGTGACCACCCTGCGAGAGAACATTTCTCCCGGTTTCAATGTGACTAATTTAGCAAGATCTTCTTCTGGATAAAGTAACGTACCGTCGAATTTATACCCGCTAATTTTATATTGTGCACCTTCGGTGATATGAATGATGATATAAACATCTTTCTTGTCAGGCGTCATAGTGACTTGAGTCGAGTCAATTTTAAATTGAACGTAACCATGATCCATATAAAAAGATTTTAGCGTTTCTAAATCAGCATCTAACTTTTCTTTCGAATATTGATCGGCCTTGGTGAACCCTGAAATTAAACCTTTGGTTTTCAACTTAAACATCTTCACCAGTTTTTTTTCTTTAAACGCGGTTGCACCGATAATTTGTATTTTCTTGATAGTGGTGCCTGGACCTTCGTTAATAGTGATTTGGACATCGATACGGTTGCTGGAAGCTGGGGTTGCTACAATTTTAATCTGAGCGTTGTAATTACCTTGTTGAAAATATTCACGCTCTAACGACTGCTGAATACCATCAATAACGGATTGATCATACACTTGTCCAGAAGCAACATTTAATCCAGACAACGCTTTCAGTAAATCTTTGGTGGTGATAAGTTTGTTGCCTGATATTCTAATTGCACCGATCGTTGGCCGTTCTTCTACATTAACAACTAAGGTATTACCTTCACGCTCTAGTGTGATAGAGCTAAAAAAGTTAGTCTTATATAGTGCAGCAATAACTTGTGGCGTATCATCTGTATCAAA
>CAZULF010000205.1:0-1736 GCA_964621215.1 uncultured Legionellales bacterium
CAGCATTATCTTGAAGTCGACGAACCAAAACCAATTCCAACACAAATTATTGTGAGTCATGCTTTAACCGATGCCGACTGGCTCGCAGCCACGTTATCGGAACGCGCAGGCAAAAAAATCACGCTACTGCAGAAAGTCCGTCATGCTAAACAACAATGGCTGCAACTTGCCTCTAAAAATGCAGAACATGCATTAAAAACACATATAGCGCAAAAAACTAATATTGAGCAGCGCTTTGCTGCATTAGCAGAAAATTTAAATTTACCTACGGTGCCGCAGCGTTTGGAATGTTTTGATATCAGTCATTCATTAGGCGAAGCTACCGTGGCATCGTGTGTGGTGTTTAATCAACAAGGACCGCTTAAGAATGATTATCGTCGATTTAACATCGAAGGAATTACACCTGGCGATGACTATGCGGCTATGCATCAAGCTTTACAACGGCGTTATACACGTTTACGTCAAGGTGAGGGCAAACTGCCCGATGTGTTAATTATTGATGGTGGCAAAGGGCAATTAAATCAAGCGCAACAAGTGCTAACAGAATTAAATGTCGAGGGAGTAATCTTGCTTGGAATTGCTAAAGGCGTGAGCCGTAAACCAGGCTTAGAGCAAATCTTTATAATGGATAAAGAACATCCGATTTTACTTCATCCCGATTCGCCTGCATTGCATTTATTACAACATATCCGCGATGAAGCGCATCGGTTTGCTATTACTGCACATCGAAATCGCCGTATTAAAACGCGCCAAACATCCCCGTTACAAAATATTCCCGGTGTAGGTCCACAACGTCGTCGGCAGTTATTACAGCATTTTGGCGGCTTGCAAGAATTGCAACGCGTTAGCGCGGAAGAGATTGCCAAAGTAGACGGCATCAGTTTGAGTTTGGCCCAACGTATTTTTGATGCATTGCATCGTTAATCGTTTCCTGTTATTTTGTATCAAGTTTTATATTTTAACGGCGCCGAAACCATGAGTATACCTAATATCTTGACTCTACTGCGTATTATGATGATTCCTATCTTCGTTATCGCTTTTTTTATGCCATGGCACTGGGCTCGATTAACTGCCGCTGCGATTTTTGGTTTAGCTTCGTTAACAGACTGGTTAGATGGATATTTGGCTCGCAGCTTGTCACAAACTTCGCGTTTAGGTGCTTTTTTAGATCCGGTAGCGGATAAATTAATCGTAGCCATTACCTTAGTGTTGATGGTAGGTGAAAATATTTACCCCTATATGGCCATACCCGCGGCAATTATTGTCGGTCGCGAAATTGTGGTATCGGCTTTACGCGAATGGATGGCAGAATTAGGTAAGCGTGCCAGTGTTGCTGTATCCGTGGTGGGCAAACTAAAAACGGTATTACAAATGGTCGCCATTTTATTGCTCTTGCTCGGACGACCCCATGCATTGGAGCGATTTCCCCGGATAGGTGAGATTGGCTATGTCTTATTGTATGTTGCTGCAGCGTTAACGCTATGGTCGATGTTGGTTTATTTGAAAGCCGCTTGGGAAGACTTAATCAGTTCTCAGAATTAGATTAATCAATGTAGCCTGGATGCAGCGAAGCGGAATCCAGGCTATGTTTGCAATTAACGCCAAAAACCTTACTTATGCTATTGACAGCCCGGATGAGTGCTATACAATACGCGCAGTTAAAGTTAAAGCGGGAATAGCTCAGTTGGTAGAGCATAACCTTGCCAAGGTTAGGGTCGCGAGTTCGAGTCTCGTTT
>CAZULF010000206.1:0-1725 GCA_964621215.1 uncultured Legionellales bacterium
TGCAACTCTCCAGTTTTATTAGTACTGTGGGTGCGTTGCTTGGTACGTTGTTACCGATGCTATTCATTATAGGTTTAGGGATTATGTGGATTGTGCAGGGAAAACCCGTGCAAGTTCAATTTTCGATGGCAACTTTTTGGCCTTCGTTACAAGATCCCAATACGCTTTCATTCTTGTTGGCATTAATTTTTGGTCTTGTTGGCATGGAAATGTCAGCGGTTCATGCCGATGAAGTTGAAAAACCGGGTCATGCTTATCCCCGAGCTATTTTATATTCAACCATTATTATTATTTTAAGTTTAGTGTTTTCATCTTTGGCAATTTCTGTTGTCGTGCCCAATCATGATTTATCGGTAGTGACAGGTTTATTACAAGCCTATCATATATTTTTAGTGGCCTTTCATATGGAATGGGCTGAATCAATTGTTGCAATGTTAATTATTATCGGCGGGATTGGTGGAGTTGCAACGTGGATTATTGGGCCCACTAAAGGTTTATTAGTCGCTGCTCAAGATGGAAGTGCGCCGGCATTTTTAGCGCGAACAACACGCAAAGGCGTTCCGATAAATATTTTAATGGTGCAAGCGATAATTTTTACTGCGTTGTGTTCGGTATTTTTGTTAATGCCAACAGTGAGTAGTTCTTATTGGGTCTTGACTGCGATGACAGCACAGTTAGCCATGATTGTTTATATTGCTCTTTTTGCAGCGGCAATTTGGTTGCGCTATAAAAAACCTGAGATAGCTCGTCCTTACAAAATCCCATTGGGCATGTTTGGAATTTGGATAACTTCTTCTTTAGGGCTCATTTCGTGCCTTGTCGCCATCGGTTTAGGGTTCCTTCCTCCTACCCAGTTGATGGTAGGTAACGTCGTGATTTATGAATCAATTTTAGTGGTTGGAATTTCACTCTTAGGTCTTCCGCCATTGATTATTTATCTTTGGGCGCATCTCAAAAAGAAGAGAAAACGTCGCGTTGAGTTGGGTTGAGATTCATGATATTATGCAATAATAGTAAGAATTTTTCAGATAACTAAAGTATCGGGCGGTATAATATGTCAAACTATGTCAATCAACAATCTTCTTCGCGCTTACCACGTCGACTATTGCCTTGGATGATTTGGGGAATTGGAACTGCGTTTGTACTTTTTCAATTTTTGCTCCAACTTTCTTCTGGTGTTCTTGTTGAGCGATTAATGCATGATTTTTCGATGACGGCTTTAAGTGCCGGAATTATGTCAGGCGCCTACTATTATATTTATGTTTTATTACAAACTCCCGCTGGAATGCTCATAGATCGTTTTGGCGCTAGAATTTTGTTAACGGTTGGTGGATTTGTCAGTGCTGCTGGTTGCGCATTATTTGCGATGAGTGATCAGATTTGGATGGCTGATGTGGCCCGTATAATGATGGGCGGAGGTTCGTCTTTTGCTTATGTAGGTACGTTGTATTTAATTAGTAATTGGTTCCCGTCTCGTTATTTTAGCTTGATGTTAGGGTTAAGTGATTTTGTTGCAACCATCGCTACAATAATTGCCAATGTTTATGTTGCAAAATTAATCGAACAAATGAGTTGGCGAGTGAGTATGGTGGGCGCTGCCATAATCGCGGGATCGATTGCTGTGTTTTCGTGGATAATTATTCGAAATCGTCCACAAGAAAATCAAACGCCACCAAAACAATCAGCGAAACAATTTTGGCATCACGCTGTGAGTGTGTTCACAAA
>CAZULF010000207.1:0-1713 GCA_964621215.1 uncultured Legionellales bacterium
TCGTCCGATGCCGGTAAATGTATGTCAGGCTGAGGGCTATTCTGGTTGGGGGTCTGATTATGCAAGTTTTACAGTCTTTTACGATTTTGGGAAAGTTAAAGAAGAGCGATCATTTGACCCACTGCTTTTCTTTACGTGGGACATCCCGGTATCGTTGTTTGTAGCTGAACGAAGTGTGAAGACCACGCGTGTGCAGCTTGGCGTAGAATTTAGTTTTTAGTAGCGTAAGGGCTCCAAATTATGGACAAATTTTTTAAGTTTCTTCCAGCGCGGCGGCTATTCAGTATTTTTTCTAACGACGTTGCTATTGACTTGGGTACGGCAAATACCGTGGTCTATGTGCGTAACAAGGGTATAGTACTTAATGAGCCGTCAGTGGTTGCTGTTAGAGCGCATACTACGCAGGTGTTGGCTGCGGGCAAAAGCGCAAAAGAAATGTTAGGCAAAACACCCGAGAACATTGTGGCGTGCCGTCCTTTGCGCGACGGGGTTATTACTGATTTAGAGTTGACTGAAAGTATGTTGCGTCATTTCATTCGCACAGTGCACAATGATCGGCGTACTTTGGTGCGGCCACGTATGGTCATCGGTGTGCCGTCGGGCATAACACAGGTTGAGTTGCGCGCGGTAGAAGATGCTGCGTTGCAGGCGGGTGCGCGCGAAGTACATACTATTTTAGAACCTATGGCTGCTGCTATTGGTGCAGGGCTTCCGGTGCAAGAGCCATCTGGCAACTTAATTGTTGATATCGGTGGTGGCACAACCGAAGTTGCAGTTATTTCGCTTAAATCGGTCGTATTTTGCAAATCAGTACGTGTAGGCGGTGATGAAATGGATCGCGCTATCGTGCAGTATGTAAAACGAAAATATAACTTATTGGTAGGTGAGCGCACGGCTGAACAGATCAAAATGGATATTGGTTCTGCTATGCTTGATCCAGAATTAAGCAAACGTACCGTGCAGGTTAAAGGGCGCGATTTAGTTACTGGCGTACCAAAAACGGTAACATTGACGGCACAAGAAGTTAATGAGGCGCTCCTTGAAACGGTTGCAAGTATTATAGATACTATTCGCGTAGCATTAGAAAATACTCCACCAGAATTATCCTCAGACCTTGTTGATAAAGGTATTGTCATGGCTGGTGGCGGTTCGTTGCTTCGTGGACTGGATCGTCTGATTTCTAAAGAGACGGGCTTGCCAGTACGTGTTGATGATGATCCATTATTCTGCGTCGTTAAGGGTGCGGGTAAAGCAGTGGAGAATCTTGAATTTTTCCGCGAAGCATTGATGCGTTAGACGACAAGTTGCTATGTAGAGGTAGCTTCGAGTATTGCGTGTGTACGCGAGATATAAAAAGGGCGCATAATGGCCGCATTTAGTCATGGAATTCCATTAAAGAAGCAGTTTGGGCAGCATTTTTTGCGCCAAGATTCAATTGTGCATGCGATGCTTGGGCATGTTGAACTGAATGGTGTGCATGTGCTTGAAATCGGCCCGGGCGATGGTTTTCTCACGCGCCATATCTTGCAGCAGCCTATTGCGCAGTTGTGGTCGTTTGAGATCGATTCTGACTGGGTGCGCCATCTTAAGGCAACTATTCATGATCCGCGCTTTACGGTGTTTGAAGAAAATATTTTGGATGTTGATTTTTCACGATTTCAGGAGCACGCCCCATGGGTGCTCCTTGCCAATTTGCCCTATCAGATTACTTTT
>CAZULF010000208.1:0-1640 GCA_964621215.1 uncultured Legionellales bacterium
CTAATCACTTTATTACCGTATTACCACAATTTGGTTATTTAAAAATAACCGGCAATAAAGCCATTACTTTTTTGCAAGGTCAATTAACTTGTGATCTTCTACAACTAACTCCTACCCAATCATTATGGGGTGCGTATTTAAATCTAAAAGGCCGAATCATAACAACGTTACGGGTTTTTTATTGGCAAGACCACATTTATTTGCAATTGCCCACGGATTTACTTTCGATAGTACAGAATAAATTAGCTAAAATAGCGCTGCTTTCGCGAGTGACACTGACTGATGTCAGTGATCAATTCGCTACACTAGGTTTATCTGGCAAAACGATTTTTGATTTACCCACTTCACTTTATGGTTCTGTATCCGACAAAGAATTAACTATTATAAAAACTGGCGCGAGTGAACAAACCATGCTAATAGGTTCACCTCAAGCAGTTATCGCCGTCGGTACCCAAACTGCTTTACCTTGGGGTGAACGTTTGTTCTGGGATTATCTACAAATACAACAAAAAATGGTTGAAGTTGACAAACAAATAACGGAGTTATTTACTCCGCACGATATTGCTTTAGCTGAACATCAGGCAGTAAGTTTTACTAAAGGTTGTTATGTGGGCCAAGAAATCGTGGCGAGAATGGAATACCGCGGCAAATTAAAACAACAATTGTACCGAGTCACTTTTCACTCTGCACCACCGCTGGGTGCGGGAATGAATCTTTATAACTCTGAAGCAAACATAGTAGGACAAATCGTGAGAGTATGTATGGTCCCCGACCAATCACAAATCGCATTGATTGTCGCTAAGAATGAAATGGTTGGTCAGAAGCTTTATTCAGATGGGCGGATGGATTTGGAGTGTAGTTGGGTGTAAGAGACGGGCAATTCGTGAATTGCCCCTACACCGTCCACGCCTATTTGCGTGACGAACTTAATAAGCATCCAACGAAACGGGCATCAGATCAAACAACTGTTCCCACGATTCCGGCGCCGGAGCTGCCACTGTTAAGGATTTATTTCTATTGGGTAAGGTAAAACTCAATGAAGTCGCATGTAAAAACATGCCTTTAGCACCCATCTGTCGAAATACTTTGTCAAGGTCACGATTACCGTATTTTTCATCACCGACTATAGGGTGATGTGACTGTGAGGTGTGAACACGAATTTGGTGGGTTCGTCCGGTTTGGGGACGTGCTTCAATTAACGTCGCATCTGCAAAACGTCGTAAAACTTTAAAATACGTTAATGCGGGCTTGCCCGCTTCTTCATTAGCATGCACAAATCGCTCACCCGATTGCGGATGATTCTTAATTAAGGGCATGCTCACTTTCGTTAAACGACTGGACCATTGGCCATGAACTAAGGCTTGGTATTGTTTATCTACCCCGCCGGTTTTTAATGCATTATGTAAAAATAATAATGTCGGTCGATTTTTTGCTAATAATAAACAACCCGATGTTTCTCGATCTAGCCGATGCACCAATTCGATATATTCTTGTTCCGGCTTTAACATGCGCATAATTTCAATCACGCCAAACATGACTCCACTGCCCGCATGCACCGCCATACCTGCCGGCTTATTAATAACCAGCAAATCTTCATCTTCATAAATAATGCAACTGGCCAATAACGCTTGCGCATATTC
>CAZULF010000209.1:0-1637 GCA_964621215.1 uncultured Legionellales bacterium
TTCACTTAAACGATTGGCAATGGGAACTTTGCAATTTTCAAAATACACCATCGTCGTGCATTGACTATGCCAGCCTAATTTATTTTCTGGTTTACCAAAACTTAATCCCGGCGTATTTTTTTCGATTAATAAACACGAAATGCCTTTCGCACCATCTTCACCGGTGCGAACCATGCAACAATACACATCGCTGGTTGAGCCGCCAGAAATAAATGCTTTGGCTCCATTCACAATATAATAATCGCCTTCGCGTTTTGCTGTTGTTTGCAGTGCGGCAGCATCTGAACCGGCATTGGGTTCGGTTAAACAATAACTGGCGAATGATTGCATGGTTAATAATGCAGGCAACCATTGTGTACGTTGTTCTGCAGTTCCATAGTGATCGATCATCCACGTTACCATATTATGGATAGATAAATACGCAGCAGTGGAAGGGCATGCACGAGCTAACTCTTCAAAAATGATGGCTGAATCAACTCGGGTTAATCCGGCGCCGCCTAAATCAGGGCGAATATACACTCCAGCAAAACCCAGTTGTGCTAATTTACGTAATACCTCTATGGGGAAAATATGCTGTTCATCCCATTTTGCGGCGTAAGGCAACATCTCTTGGGCGGCAAATTGCCGAACCATATCCCTGATAGAAATTTGTTCAGGTGAAAGCTGGAAATCCATTAAATTGCTCCTTCTCATGCTGTTTACAAGCGCATGAATCCTGGTTACATTAGAACCTATCTCAATTCTACGAGAATAGTCAATTTTGCGCTAGGGCCATTTTTATTTATGTATATCCAAGTTGCTTTACCACAACCATTACGTCGCACATTTGATTACTTAGTTCCCAATGAACTGAAACATCTATCCATTACACCGGGTATGCGCGTGAGTGTACCTTGGGGACCGCGCGAACTAATCGGTGTAGTGATACAACGAACGCAACAAACCGATGTACCAATTGAAAAATTACGACCGTTTAAAGCCATTCTCGATCCGCAACCGATTATAAATGCATCCATGATGCAATTTTGTCTTTGGGCAGCTAATTATTATCATTATCCCATTGGCGAAACCATGACATTGGCCTTACCACCTTATCTACGCAAAAGTGCCGGCAAAAAAATGGCAAAAGCGGTTGATTATTGGCGATTAACCGCTGCGGGACAAGAGGCTGAAGAATCCACCTTCAAACGCAGCCCTAAGCAATGGCAAGCATTATCATTATTAAAAGCAACCCCTGAGAATGCCAGCAGTGAGATATTTAAAAATGCCAACATTCCTGCTGCTGTTTTAAAAACGTTAGTCACCAAAGGCTTAGTTGAAAAAGAAACGCTGCATGAAGCCTTATCACTACAACAAAATCCTGTTTCTACAGCGTCTGCGTCTGAAAATAAAATTATTTTAAATGATGAACAGCTCTATGCAATTGATAAAGTGTGCGATGCTTTAAATACATTTAGTGCGTTTGTGTTGGATGGTGTTACTGGTAGCGGTAAAACCGAGGTTTATTTACGTATTATTGAAAAAGTATTAGCGAGCAATAAGCAAGCATTAGTTTTAGTTCCTGAAATTGGACTAACGCCCCAAACCGTAGCTCGTTTTCAAACGCGTTTCCCACAAACACAAATCGCAGTATTTCA
>CAZULF010000210.1:0-1586 GCA_964621215.1 uncultured Legionellales bacterium
AACAAGTTATAGATAAAGATGAAGGGCCTCTAACCGCTAAACCAGAAAAAATTCCGCAACTCAAACCTGCCTTCAGTGCGGATGGTACTGTCACTGCTGCGAATTCCAGCTCTATTTCCGATGGCGCTGCGGCCTTGATTTTAATGCGCGAATCGGAAGCTGAAAAACGCGGCATTATACCGTTGGCTCGTATTGTTGGTCACGCTTCGCATGCGCAAGAACCGGCATGGTTTACTACTGCGCCGGTATTTGCGATTGAACGTTTGTTAGAACGTTTACAATGGCGTACTGAACAAGTCGATTTATTTGAAATCAATGAAGCCTTTGCGGTAGTGACCATGGCAGCAATGCATGAATTGAGATTACCACACGATAAAGTCAATATTTACGGCGGCGCTTGTGCGTTAGGCCATCCTATTGGAGCATCCGGTGCGCGTATTGTCGTAACGTTATTAAATGCATTACAGAAGAACAAACTAAAACGCGGTGTGGCTGCGTTATGTATTGGTGGTGGCGAAGCAACAGCAATAGCCGTGGAGCGAATTTAAATGGCCCCTTTAATTAAAAGCGTAATAAAATCTACCTTAAACTCTCGTAGTCCTGAGTTTCAACAAAATGTTGCTGCTATGCAAGCACTCGTCAGCGACTTGCAACAAAAAATTCAAGTCATTGCTCAAGGTGGTGATGAAAAAGCACGGCAACGACATATAGGCTACGGCAAATTATTACCGCGTGTTCGCATAGAAAAATTGCTCGATCCAGGCACGCCCTTTCTTGAATTATCACAACTTGCAGCCTATCAAGTGTATGACGAACCCGTTGCTGCAGCAGGTATTATTACAGGCATTGGCATGGTGTCCGGATTGCAATGTATGATCATCGCCAATGATCCTACTGTTAAAGGCGGAACTTATTATCCACTAACAGTCAAAAAACATTTACGCGCGCAAGAAATTGCAGAAAAAAATAATTTGCCTTGCCTTTATTTAGTTGATTCTGGCGGTGCATTTTTACCGATGCAAGATGAAGTTTTTCCCGATAAAGATGATTTTGGTCGCATTTTCTATAATCAGGCACGCATGTCGTCTAAAAAAATTCCGCAAATTGCTATCGTTATGGGTTCCTGCACGGCAGGCGGTGCTTATGTACCCGCGATGTCCGATGAATCGATCATGGTGAAACAACAAGCCACGATTTTTCTTGGCGGCCCACCGTTAGTTCGCGCTGCCACCGGCGAAGTGGTAACGGCTGAAGAATTAGGTGGCGCTGATGTGCATTGTCGCATCTCTGGCGTTGCCGATTATTATGCGCAAAATGAAGAAGATGCTTTACATCGCGCTCGCCAATGTATTGCTAATTTAAATCGGCATAAGCCTATCAATCCCTCAGCACAAACCGCTTTACCGCCACAATTAAATATTGAGGAATTGTACGGTATTATTCCCACTGATCCACGCAGACCGTTTGATATGCGCGAAATCATTGGCCGTATTGTTGATAATTCTGAGTTTGACGAATTCAAACCATTGTACGGCCCAACTTTAGTTTGTGGTTTTGCACGTTTATATGGACACACGGTAGGAATT
>CAZULF010000211.1:0-1509 GCA_964621215.1 uncultured Legionellales bacterium
ACTACGACTAGTGCGCGAACTGAATCCCCATGTTATCCTCATGGACTTACATATCCCAAGCGTTGGCAGTCTGGAAACTACCCGTAAAATCTTACGCATTAATTCTGAAATTCGTATCTTAACCTTAGCGTCGTTTGATGATGACTTATTTACCACGCGCATATTACAAGCCGGCGCAGCCGGATGTTTGACGAAAGCGGCTAATTTTGACGAAGTTACGCGAGCCATTCGTACTATTAAAGCAGGCCAACGTTACTTGAGTCCGGAGATCGCGCAAAAACTTGCGTTGAAACATTTAACACCGAATAAAAAATCGCCGTTTGAACAATTATCAGATCGTGAATTACAAATTGTTACCATGGTCATCAACGCACAAAAAGTTCCTGCTATTGCTACTAAACTATGTCTCAGTGCCAAAACGGTAAATGGATACCGATATAGAGTTTTTAAAAAGTTGAATATTTCTACCGACGTGGAGTTAGCCATACTTGCCATTCGTCATGGTTTGCTAGAGTTGCAAGCAGCAGATGTCTAGCACAGCCTTACCTGATAAGGATGGGTTTTTGTTTGATGCAAAAGCTTTCATAAAAACCTTACCTAACCAGCCGGGCGTTTATCGCATGTTGAATAAAGCTGGCGAGGTCATTTATGTAGGCAAAGCACGTAATTTAAAAAAACGTGTTGCGAGTTATTTTTCCCGTCAACATGATAGTCCGAAAACAGCCGCATTAGTGGCACAGATTGCCAAAGTCGATATCACCATCACACTCAGTGAAAACGAAGCGTTGATCCTAGAAAACACGCTTATTAAGCAATATCAGCCACATTATAATATCGTCTTTAAAGACGATAAGAGTTATCCGTATTTATTAATGACAGATCATGATTTTCCGCAATTGATTTCACATCGAGGTACACGTCGCAATAAAGGACGCTATTTTGGTCCTTACCCTACACTCAGCACAGCTAGAACCAGCTTGCATTTATTGCAGAAAATTTTTCGATTACGTAATTGTGAAGACAGTGTATTTCAACATCGAGCGCGGCCTTGCCTACAATATCAGATTCATCGCTGCAGTGCCCCCTGCGTTGGATTTATCGATAAAGAGCATTATCAACAAGATATACGCCATGCAGAATTATTTTTGCAAGGTAAAAATCAAGCGGTGTTGAATGAAATGAAACAACAAATGGATGAGGCGGCTAATGCATTAGATTTCGAAAAAGCTGCAGTTTTACGCGATAGAATAACAATTTTACGTCGTGTGCAGGAACAACAGTATGTACATGCAAAAACCGGTAATGTGGATGTGCTGGCTGTCGTACAAGAGGCGGGTGTTGCAGTGCTAGAGTTGTTGGTTATACGCGACGGACAAATTTTAGGGAATAAAGAGTTTTTTATTACATTGCCGCTAGAAACATCAGTAGATGAAATCTTAAGTGAGTTTATTTCACAGCATTATCTTGAAGTCGACGAACCAAAACCAATTCCAACACAAATTATTGTGA
>CAZULF010000212.1:0-1508 GCA_964621215.1 uncultured Legionellales bacterium
CAATGTGTTGCAAAAGATCTTTTTGAAATGTCGGACATCCTAGGATCTCTAACCAAATAAAAACGAGGTATTGTGTGCGTGATAAACCATAAGGTTCTAAATAGACATCCAGCAACTGTCGTTTTAGCTTCGTAATATGCGCAAGCTTAAAGCCAGGGGTATCCTTAAAATTCATGATGACATCCTAAAAACAATTTAGATAACAGGGTTTCACTCCAGAGCAATAAAAATAATTAACGCGCCACAAATAAAAGCGACGCCAGCAACCATTAAACTAATGTGCATACCGTTAACAAAAGTAGTGGATGTACTAATAATAGTTCCAACCACAGCGACGCCGATAAGGCTGCCAAGTTGTCGACTGGCGTTAAATACGCCGGAAGCCATTCCAGCACGATCGCTAGGCACGGATCCCATAATAGCAATGGTGGCCGCAGGCATGGTAAATGTAGTTCCAACCCCAATAGCGATCAAAGGTAAAATCAGCCAGCTATATGTGGGCGCATTGGCTTCTACTATCAGCAAACTTAAAAACCCGATTGCGCCGAGACTTAAACCGAGGATAAGAGGTATTTTAACGCCAATTACACTGACTATTTTACCACTTAGGTATGAAGAAAGCGCACCAAACAATACTAAGGGTAGAAGCGCCATCCCAGAGGCGAATATACTATAGCCACGAATTCCCTGGAAATATAGCGGGAGAGTAAATAAAACTCCGTAAAAACCAATGTTTAGTATCATTCCTATTATCATAGTAGAACAAAATAGTTTGGATTTAAAAAACTGTAATGGCAGCATGGGGCGTTGTGAAAAATGTTCGATCAGTAAAAATGCAGGAAAACTAATCAAGAACAAGAGAAACGCGGCTATGACTATTCTCGATGACCAACCTAAGCTTCCAGCTTCAATAAGGCCGACTGCAATTGCTGCAAGACTGACAATAGCAGCCATTTGTCCCCACAAATCAAATCCACTTTGCTTGGTCCTACTTGGACTAACGACATATTTCAAGGTGAGGATAATGGCGAGGATACCCACAGGGATATTAACGAAGAAAACGCCACGCCAGCCAAAAAACGAAGTGAGTAAAGCTCCAAGCACAGGCGCTGAGGCCGCTGCGAGCCCGCCCACAGCGGCCCATATTCCAATTGCATGAGCACGATCTTTTTGATTATCATAACTTGCATTTATCAGCGCCGCAGAAGTCGGGACAATGAGTGCAGCTGCAAAGCCTTGTAGAATCCTAAACGTTATTAATATCATCATAGAAGGTGCAAGACCGCAACCAATAGAGGTTAATGCAAATAAAAGTAAACCGGCAATAAATGCAGGCTTTGCGCCTAACCGATCTCCCAACGTTCCTGCAGAGAGTAAAAAGCAGGTAAAGGTTAATGTATAACCATCAACAACCCATTGCAACCCAGTAACATTTCCAGATAAATTTGTGGCAATGTTAGGTAAGGCAACGGTGACAATCATGATATCGATGATCACCATGAAAAAAC